>NZ_KV798549.1:0-84536 GCF_001809725.1 Weeksella sp. HMSC059D05 | reverse complement strand
TTTAAAATGTAATTTAGCAAATAGAAATTGCTTTTGCTACGTGTCGTCTAAATGGAAACTTTCCGCTTCGATTTTCCGCCACTTCGCAAAGCCCCGAAACGTTGGTGGCAATATTAACCGAACGAACCGTAAAAACAGAAAAAATGGAATTACCGAAATTTAAGTACAGTCCAAACGCATACGAACTTGACATTTTCGAAAATGTAGAAGGAGTTTGTTCTGTATGTAACGAGAATAGACAAGTTAAATAAACATGCTCATTTTATAGCGTTGAAAAACCCGAATATATTTGTCCTTGGTGCATCGCAGACGGACAAGCATCTGAAAAATATGAAGGGGAATTTAATGATTATGAAGGAATTGAAAATTCAGAGAATATTGAAAAAGAACTTTTATTACAAGCAAGTGAAAGAACGCCAAGCTACACAAGTTGGCAACAAGAAGTTTGGTTGACACATTGTAATGAACCTTGTGCATTTATTGGCTATGCGGACACAAAGACGATTGAACCATTAATGGAAGAATTAAATGACGACATAGAAAATAATGGTTATGACCCTTTGACTTCTCCACATACCACCAATCCAAATCATATGGTCAGAATCAACAATAATTTAGCTTGGAGAAATATTGCCGTTATAGACATTTCTAATAAGAAAGACATTGGTGCAGCAGTTGCCGTATCCAACCCTTACAATTATACAAAAAAATTTTTTTTAGAGCTTGTTAAAGAAGATATAGAAACTGGAAAAGCCATTTATGAAGAAGCAGAAGTAGCAGTAAAAATGGACAATATTATTTATGCCGCTTGGGAAAGAGGAGGGAAAACAGCCTCCCAATTAGAAGACACAAAGGATGAAAAGAAATAAATAGTAAAGGATAATAATGTTATAATAGACAATCTACAGCTAAATGCAAATGAGCTTGGTACTATTTATTTATCTTTTAACTTCTTGATAAAAAAAGCAACAGAGAAAAATAAATATAGATACCATGTAATCCAAAGAGATGCATCTACTGGTGAAATCATGGGAGGAGAAACTTTCGAGATTAAAAAAAAACCGAGAAATCTTTTTAATGCAAATGCAGGAAATGACAGAGAAATTGGTAAAAATGAAGAAGTAACATTGACTGCCCACGACATATTTGAGGCGGCTGAATACAATTGGTACGATGAAAATAGCAATCTAATCTACACCGGAAAAGATTTCACCATTACTCCTGAAATTACCAAAAAATACAAATTGGAAGTAATTACTGAAGATGGTTTCAAAGATTATGGCGAAGTTGAAGTCAAAATTAATCCTTACAAATTAATAAGTTTATCGCCGAACCCTGCAAATTCACAATTACAGATAGATTACGATATTGAAAACAGCACTTCTGCATTTATCATGGTTACAGGGGTTACCAATGGCGTTTCAAATAATTACGTGTTGAACACTAACAGTACGCAAACAATCATTGGTTTAGCTAATTACCAATCTGGACATTATATCGTTACATTGGTTTGCGATGGACAAATCGTAGATTCTAAAAACCTTATTAAAAATTAATAGTTATGAAAAAATTAATATTAATAACTTTTCTAATAGCTGGGCTTTCTACTAAAGCCCAACAAAATGAACTAATCGAAAATACATGGTATCTAGAAAAATTAGTTGTAAATGAAGAGGAGCTTCTTGCACCAAACAATGATGAAGTATCAGAAACTAAGTTTTTATGCCAAGAATGCGAGTCTGAAAACAATGTTGTTTTTTTACTTCTGTTTGTACTGAAGTTCTCTTAAATGGTTCTATCAATGACAATATACTCACCTTGCAATCAGGTTTCGTTGATGGAGAATGTAGTCTTGCTGAAAATATTTATTTTGAAGGATATTATCTTGATAACTTTTTCAAAGTTGGAATTTTGGATGAATTTTATGACTACGAGTATGAAATTAACCCAATAGATAATGGATTACAACTAATTTTAACTAATGTAGATGGTAATAAAGCATATTATAAAAATTATCATTTATCCACACAGGATTTAGATGATCTAAATGATAAATTTTTGACAACAATTCAAGATAATTGGCTATATGTGAAAATTATCAACTCTACATTTAATCCAAAGACAATTTCTATATATGATTTAAAAGGTAGATTAATTCTACGCTCAGAAATCATTAATGAAAAAGTTTTTATTGGTCAAATTCCGAAATCTATTTACATCGTACAAATTGAAGATATAAATGGTAATTTTCACACTAAAAAAAGTAATAAAAAAGTAATAAAAAAGTAATAAAAATACGTCATATAACATTTATTAAAGACGGGCTAATGGCTCGTCTTTTTTCGTTTGGCTAAAACGACATTTTGTATACTAATTTTGATGGTAAGTATAGAGGGTATAAGAAAAAGGTTAATTGTATTAATATAAATATTGAAGAAAAATACGCTGCAGATAATAACGGTAAGAAGCTGAATTATCAATATAAAAATCCCAGTCCAGTTGGACATACCATAAAAACTATACAGAACACGAGGTAATAAAAACATCCTTAAAAGAATAGAAATAAATATCCTAAGTTTTGCTCAATTGACTTTAATTTGTATTTTTGCTTTTATTTAGATTAAGTTAAAATAAAGCGATTCAAAAATATATTCATTCTCATGAGAAAAACATTCTTTACTGTAATATTCCTTTCTGCAATATTTTTTGTTAAAGCGCAAAACAATACTTTACTACAAGCTGATTTTTGGAAGGCAAAACCTACTCTCGAAACTGTAAAGTCAGAAATTTCTAAGGGTAATAGTCCTTCGGAGCAAAACGGTGGTTTTCATGATCCTGTTACGATGGCAATAAACAACAGGATTTCTAATGACGTTATTAAATTTTTAATAGAGCAAGAGGGTAATGATGTTCATAAAAAAACTCATCATTCTCGTTCTTATTTACAATGGGCCGCTGCTGCAGGCAACTTAGAAATAGTGAAACTTTTGATAGATAAAGGATCGGATGTACATTATAAAGATAGTTATGGAACGCCCGTTATTGCTTATGCAGCATCAGCTGGTAATACAAATAGCGCTGTTTATGATTTATTATTTGATCAAGGCGTAAAACCAACAATTTTATCAGAAGAAGGTACCAATCTTATTATGTATGCAATTGCCTACGATAAGGATTTGAAACTAACGGATTACTTTATTTCAAAAGGAGTTTCGTTAACGCATAAAGACAACTATGGAAGAACAGTAGCTGATTATGCGGCTAGATTAGGTAATTTAGAAATTATTGATCAATTGATGAAGCGCGGTATCAAGCTTACTGATCAAGCGTTATTTTTTGCTACTCAAGGATCTAGAAGAGTACAAAATGGTTTGGAGGTTTATCAAGCTTTAGTTGAAAATTATCATTTAAACCCAAAAGCTTTAGACCCAAAAGGGCAAACTATATTACACGCATTGGTGCGTCGACCAAATATGGATATTATTCATTATTTTTTGAATCAAGGCGTAAAACCAACCATTGCAGATAAAGAGAATAATACAGTATTGATGAATGCAGCAGCTGGTGGAAACCTAGAAGTTGTTCAAGTGTTGCTCAATCACAATGTAGATGTTAACCTAAAAAACAACAACAACGAAAGTGCATTAACAAAAGCTGTTGCTTCGGGAAGTTCGGAAGTAGTAGAGCTATTGCTAAAACATGGTGCTGATGTTCATATTTTAGATAAACAAGGCAATAATTTAGCCGCTTATTGGGTACAATCATATAGACCTTCAAGAAATGAATCATCAATCTTAGCATCAGATTTTTATAAAAAACTACAAGTTTTAAAAGCTGCAGGATTAGACTTTTCAAAAACTCAAGCAAACGGACAAACGATACTTCATTTAGCGACTGATAAAAACAATGTTGAATTAATTAAACTTATGGCATCACTTGGAGTTGATATTAATGCTCAAGATTTAGATGGAAATACAGCATTGCACCAAGCGGCGTTAACTGCTAAAGATGATGAGGTTTTAAAAGCTTTGGTTGAATTAGGAATCGACAAAAACCTAACAACTGTATTTGAAGAAACAGCTTACGATTTAGCGTCGCAAAATGAATTTTTATCAAACAATACAATTTCTATTGACTTTTTAAAATAAACTATGAAAAAATCAATTCAACTTTTAGCCTATTCTTTTTTTATGTTGCTTTTTGCTCAACTTACATTTGGGCAAACTACTAAGTATAAAACCATGATACAAATGCAACATTATACTGGTAAAGAAGCTTATATCATTATATCATTAATAGACCCAAAGGGCAATTATGAAAAAACTTTAGGCGTACTTGGTCCTGATAAAGAGTGGTATAACACATTGGTAGAATGGGAAAAGTTTCGTGTAAAGAAAAAAGAAAATCTAAATGCCATTACGGGTGCATCAGTAGCTGGTGGAGCTAGAGCAACTCGTGTAATAGAATTCGATACTGCAAAACTAGACAAAGGATATACATTGCGATTTGAATCAGCAGTAGAGACACAAAAATATCACGTTAAAGATGCTGAAGTTCCTTTAACTACCGCTGCTTTATCAAACAAAGCTGGTGTTAATGGCAAAGGTTATATCAAACAGGTTCGTTTCATTAAAGTTCAATAACATCAAATGACGTTGTCTATTTGGAGGTATGCCCATTTAGCATTAGCTTATCTTTCTGCTGCCTTTTTGCTTATCCTTTCTATTACTGGTGTTATTTTGGCATTCGATGCTGTTCAAGAAAAAACACCTGCGTACCGAGTAGAAAACTTCGATTCTATTACTTTAGCCGAGGTAATACCTACATTAAGAGATAAATACTTCGAAGTATTAACTGTTGAAGTTAATCACAACGATTTTGTGACAATCCAAGCGATGGATGAGCAAGGGCAAACTATTGAAGGATATATTGATCCTACAACAGGTGACTTATTAGGTGAAATAAAACCCAAAAGTGCTTTCATACAATGGGTTACAGCTTTACATCGTTCGCTCTTTTTAAAAGAAACAGGTCGAGCAATTGTAGGTGTTGTATCGTTTTTACTTTTTTTGATCACTATTAGTGGTTTTGTATTGATTTTGAAAAGACAAAAGGGTCTTCGTAACTTTTTTGCTAAAATCAATAAAGATTTCTTTTCGCAATACTTCCACGTAGTTACTGGTCGATGGATGTTAATTCCTGTAATGATTATTGCGCTTACGGGTACATTTATCTTCATGGTTCGGTTAGATTTTATGCAACAACCACCTGAAGAAAAAACGTATGATAATATTGTCGATGAAATTAATTTTAAAGACATTGCAGAGATAGCTTATTTCCAAGAGACTCGTTTAGCCAACGTAGAAAAGATAGAATTTCCATTTATACCAGATGACCCAGAAGAGCCATTTATTATCAATTTAAAAGACAGAGTTGTATCTGTTAATCAAGTAAATGGTGAGATTATGCACGAATCGGTTCTTCCTTATTCTGCAGTCTTCGAGAAGATAAATATCGATTTACATACAGGACGTACCAACAGTATTTGGGCAATCATTTTAGGATTAGCTTCTTTAAACATCCTGTTTTTTATGTATACAGGTTTTGTAATCACATACAAACGTACGCGTGCAACAATTAAAAATAAATGGAAAGTAAAAGATGCAGAAATTGTACTATTAGTAGGCTCTGAAAATGGTTCTACTCTTGGTTTTGCAAGTCAAATACATCAGCAATTATTAGCAGAAGGAAAAAAAACGTATTTAGCTGAAATGAACGCTTATACAGTTTTTCCAGATGCCAAACATTTAGTAGTATTTACTTCTACTTACGGAGTTGGTGATGCTCCTACAAATGCTACAAAGTTTATAGAATTAGTTCAAAAAATTAATCAACCCTCACCTATACAATTCTCGGTTGTAGGTTTCGGATCTAAAGCATACGAAAAATACTGTGCATTTGCAGAAGAAGTTTTTTCGGCATTAGCTCAACAAACATGGGCTACTCCAATTACCCAATTATATACAGTAAATGACCGAATGGCTAATGAATTTGTTTTATGGGCTCATGATTGGTCTAATAAAACCACATTCAATATCTCTACTACTCCTGCCGTTTATAACAATAAAATGCCTAAACTTAAACAATTTAAGGTATTAGAAAAAACAGCTGTTTCAAACTCGAATAGCACATTCAAAATCATATTAAAACCCCTTAAAAGAAGTAAATTCGAATCAGGAGATTTGTTGGCTATTTATCCACAAAATAATCATATAGAAAGGTTATATTCTATCGGGAAAACTGAAAAAAACATTCAGTTACTTGTCAAGTTATATTCTGATGGCTTAGGTTCTAATTATTTTTATAATTTTTCTTCAGGCTCTATTCTGAATGCCCGAATTTTAAAAAACACTTCATTCCATTTTCCGAAATCAGCCACAAAAGTTGTTATGATAGCCAATGGTACTGGTATTGCTCCTTTTCTGGGTATGATAGAAAATAATACTAAACGCATCCCAATACATTTATACGCTGGTTTTAGATTTAATAATGAATTAATCACTAATTATCAAAGTTTTGCAAAACGTCAAATTAGCAAAGAGCAACTTGGAACCATGCAATTTGCTTTTTCTCGCGAAGAGAATAAACAATATGTAATGGATTTAGTAGAAAAAGACAAAGAGTTTTTTGCTGATTTACTTGAAAACAATGGTTTTGTAATGATTTGCGGGTCGTTGCAAATGCAGAAAGATGTAGAGAAAAAACTTGATGAGATAGTAAAATTTTATAATCAACAATCGATCGATTATTATCGATCACAACAACAAATACTTACCGATTGCTACTAAAAAAATCACATATCACACTTCAATACGGTTCGATAATAGTTGGACTATTTTTTATGTTTTTAGCTAATTTTTCTTATAGTCAAGATAAAAAATTGATAGAAAAGTCAGCATTAATCATGGGTTCAACCTTTCATATATCTGTAGTTTCTAAAGATTCTATTCAGGCAAATATTGCCATTGATGAAGCTTTTGAAGAAATGAAACGTATCGAATATCTTATATCTGAATGGATGCCCGAAACACAAATTTCTCATGTTAATCAACAAGCAGGAATTCGTCCTGTAAAAGTTGATGTTGAAGTATTTGAATTAACTCAACGTGCCCTTCAATATTCAAAACTTTCCAATGGTGCTTTTGACATTAGCATTGCAGCTATGGATCGTATTTGGGATTTTTCAGGATTTATGGATAGTTTGCCATCACCTATAGAAATAAAACAATCGGTAAGAAATGTAGATTATCAAAAGATTCTACTAAATCCTCAAGATACTACCATTTTTCTTAAAGACATTGGTATGAAAATAGGATTTGGCTCTATAGGAAAAAGTTATGCTGCGGACAAAGCTAAAGAGGTTTTACAAGCAAAAGGAATAGAAGCAGGAATTGTAAACGCTTCTGGCGATATGGCTATTTGGGGAAAACCAATTGATGAAAAAGAATGGAAAATTGGCATTAAAAACCCATTTAAAAGACATGGTATTGCGAAGGTTTTACGCATAAACAATTCATCTATTGCAACCTCAGGTTCGTATGAAAAATTTGTCGAAATCAATGATACTCGATATGGACATATCATTAATCCTAAAACAGGCATGCCTTCAACAGGATTAACAAGCGTAACGGTTTATGGTCCATCGACTGAATTTGCAAATGCACTGAGTACTTCAATTATGGTAATGGGGAAAAAGAAAGGAAAGAAATTGTTGAAAAAATTCCCACAATACAGAGGTGTTTTTATTACAGATTCTGGTAAAATAATCAAGATATAAATAGAAAGCCATTGAATGTTCCAATGGTTTTTTGTTTTTTTTACTTATATTGCATCAAACCAGACTATCACAAAGCCTTGAAACGTTGTAACCAATACTAAAAAAAACCTAGCCAACAACAATAGAAATAATCAGTGAAAGACTAAATTAAAAACTAGAACTTACAACATTTGACCAGCCGCTTGAAATTCTTGGTCAGACATCAATTCTTTCAATATTGGTTTTGATAATCACGATCTACACAAACTTACCTGATACAATTCCAAAGCATTATAACAGTGCTGGACAAGCAGACGGATTTGGAGTTTGGTTTTTACCCATGACGTTAGGCCTAATTTTTTTTCCGTTGATTTATTTCGTAGTAAAATCATTTAAGGCGACAAAATAATAACAAAGAAAGCGCTAGCTATAACGTCGTATTAGTGTAAAAACAAGTTGAACGGCAAAGTCGGATAAAGTTTATTTATCCTAACAAAAATTTTTTTGTTTTATAATATATTTATTATGGTTTAATTATATAAAAAAAATCATAAAATAAAAATAGAAAAAAGTCTGAGTAAATTCTCGGGCTTTTATGTTTCCTTCACCTCACAATGTTTGTCTAGGCTTCCCTTATAATCTACAGGGTTCAGAAGAGAAGCAAAGTTACGACAAGAAACACTGTCTTGCCATTGTCAATAATAATATACTTGTATTATAAATATATCTGCAAAAAGAATTAGAAGCTAAATCGACAGAAAAATAAGTATTTCTTATAACGTTTACTAATCATTATCATGAATAATTTTGAAAGAAATTGGTATTTTTGACCAACTTTGAAGTTTGTTATGGAATTATTCAATCAGCCCGAAAAACTAAAAAAATGGTTCAAGATTACATGCGTTTGGGAAGCAGTAAGCTGTGCCGTTTTATTTTTAATTGCAATGCCGCTGAAATACCAATACGGAATTATATGGCCAATGCCGTTTGCCGGTACTTTTCATGGATTTTGGTTCTCTGTGTACATTGCCCTGGCATTCGTAGTACGAAAAATTTATAAATGGGATGACGAAAAATTTATTTTCTACCTATTATTTGCTTTCATACCGTTCGCCACTTTTTTAGTTCATAAAGATTTAGCTGAAAAAGAAAGCGAAGAACAATAATCTTTTTTTTAAGGATATTATAACATTCTTTAGCATTCTTTATCAATTTATGGCTTAATCTCTGCAAGAGTGTATAGTGAAAAGTGATTTATTAATAGAAAAAACTAGACGTATGAAAAATGTAGTAAAAATTTTAATGCTCGTAACATTTTCTGTAGTATTCTTTGCTTTTATACCAATCAAAGCAGATGAGCCTAAAGTTGTTATCATCGATATTGTAAATAACTTAGATACCGAAAAGGAAACTTCGGTAGTGGACAAACTCATGGATAAGATTGCAGAGCTCGATAAAAATAATGTGAAAGTTCTGATGTGGAAAGAATTAACCCAAGACAAAACCCAAGATCCTGTTGCTATATTATCGCAAGTTAACCCAGATTATGTGCTCACAGTAAGTTTTAAGAATGCTTCTGCGACGAAGGACAACATAACGGCAGTAGTATCGAAAACCAATTTACAAAAAAAACAATCGATTCTTTTGGCAACAGATATCGCAAAAAGTTTAGAGTCTGAAAATATAGAAAACAAAGGGGTTTTCGAAACCGAATCGAAATATCCACAAGACAATAATGTCCCAGCAGTATTTCTCAGTGTAGAAGTGAAAAATGAACCTTCAGTAGACGATGAGCTAGCCTCTAAATTGATAAACGTTATAGAGACAGTAAATGTAAAAGATTTAGAAGCTATAGAACCCTCTGAAGAAGCAGAAGAAGCACAAGACACGATTGAAAAACCAGAATCAGGTATAGAAGTATCACAAAAAGCACAAGAAATAAAAAATAAAGTTCAGCAAAAACAAACGAGCTTCAAGCAACAAGCAAGCGGAATTTAATTTTAGTTGAATTAGAATTGTTTTAGTTTACCTGCAAATGGGTTGAGGATACCTCAATCCATTTGCTTTTTTTATCTTTGTTAGAAATCAATCCAATGGCAAAACAAGATTACATTGCTCGATATTTTAACATCATCACAAAATTATCTCGTACTCCTTATTGTTCATACGAAGATTTGTACCAACACTTAGAAAAACAATTCGAGATTTATAACCTAAGAAATGAAGATGTCTTGTTCAGTTTTTCTAAAAGAACATTGCAGCGAGATATCCAAGAAATCAGAACAATTTTGGGAATTGATATTTTATATAGTCGAAAAGAAAAAGGCTATTATATTGAGCAGTATGAATTTGCGAGTGATTTATTTCTGCAGACAATCGAACAAATAAACTCTTTTAATGCATTGAACATGACGCACTCTTTGCAAGAGATCGTCCATTTAGAAAAAATGCCACCTCAAAACACCGATTTTCTTTTGCCAATTATTCAAGCTATTCAAAAAAAAAGAAAACTGAAATTTTCTTACCAAAAATTTGGCGAAGAAGTGATAACACAACGCGAAGTTTCTCCTTTGGCCATTAAACAAAGCAGAAATCGTTGGTATTTGATTGCGCAGGAAAAAGATTTACAAAAGGTTTTTGGGTTAGAAAGAATGCTTTCTATCGACCTGTCCGCGCACAGAATCGAAAAGGAAATCGTGTTTAATTATGAAGAAAAATTCAGGCATTGTTTTGGTGTGATTTCTCCGAATACAGAATTACCAAGCCGTGTTATATTACAATTTACCAAACGGCAGGCTGGTTATATAAAGACTTTGCCGCTACATTCATCACAGAAAATAGTGCAAGAAGATGATGAATTTACCACTGTAGAATTAACGATTTATCTTACTCAAGATTTTGTTACAGAAATTATTTCTTATGGGAAACAAGTGAAGGTTTTAGAACCACAAGAACTAATTGAACAAATAAAAAACAAACTGAAAGAAACTTTAGAATTGTACCAGTAATTTTTTTAGCACTTCGTGGCAAGACATATATGGTTTAACTTTGTTTCAGTTGGATGGCAAGATTCTCGTCTAAAAATAGATTGCCATCAACCTTCACATTATCAATAATAAAACCTTTTATCTTGGCAGTTTTGTGTTTAGTAATCAAATCTACTGTCTGTTTGTTGGTTAATTTTTTAGCACACCACTCGAAAGGAAGCACAAATCCGCAGTCCGAAAAATTACGACAACCGTAGGCCGTTTTTCCTTTTACCAAAGTATGTTGCTGGCACTTAGGGCATAGAAGCTCTTCTATTTTTTGCGTTTCTTTTTTTTCTCTTTTCGGTTTTGTTTTTTCTTCTGGTTCTACTCTTATTGGTTTTTTAATGCTAAATTTTACACCATTGGTTACTTCTTTTACCATCTCGATCAGTTCTTCCTTGAACACCTCTAGACTATATTCACCCTTCTCTATTAGACGCAATTTCAATTCCCATTGGCCAGTGAGTTCAGGACTTTTTAGCAAATCATTTTCAATCAAATCAATCAACTGAATGCCGGTTAGGGTAGCAAAAATATTTTTGCGTTTCTTCTCAATATATTTTCTTTTGAAAAGCGTTTCGATAATATTTGCTCGGGTAGATGGACGGCCAATACCGTTTTCTTTCAGTAAGTCGCGCATTTCTTCATCGTCTACTTGTTTGCCCGCCGTTTCCATAGCGCGCAACAAAGTAGCTTCTGTGTACGGTTTGGGCGGTGTGGTTTTACCTTGATGAATAAAAGGCTCGTGAGGTCCTTTTTCACCAACCACGAAATTTGGTATAGTTTTTTCTTCTTCTTTTTCTTCTTGGTTTTTTTTATCCTTCGGATACAAAACACGCCAACCAAAATCGAGAATTTGCTTTCCTGTTGTTCTAAAATTTATATCGCCAATTTTTGCCTCAACCAAAGTATTCGATACAAGGCAATCAGGATAAAACACGCTAATAAATCGACGACAAATCATATCATAAATTTTCTTTTCATCGATTGTGAGATCAGAAGAGAAATTTCCGGTAGGGATAATTGCATGGTGATCGGTAACTTTCGAATTGTCGAAAATATTTTTTGATTTCGCAATTGGTTTTTCTAACAGAGAAGCTGTATAAGTTGCGTACGGTGTTAGCTTTTGTAAAATTCCCTCTATTTTAGGGTGTAAATCCTCTGATAAATAAGTGGTGTCGACGCGTGGATAAGTCACCATTTTTTTTTCATAGAGACTTTGTACATATTTCAAGGTATTTTCGGCAGAATAAGCTAATTTTTTATTGGCTTCTACTTGCAAGGAAGTCAAATCGAATAAACGAGGAGGTTTCTCTTTTCCTTCTTTTGTTTCGAATGCGATGATTTCTAACGGGAATTGCTTCAAATATTCCAAGCCTTTCTCTGCTTTTTCTTTTGTTTTTAGCCGATCGATTGTCGCAATAAACTCTGTTTCTTTATAGAGTGTTTTTAGTTCCCAATACTCTTCAATCACAAACGAATCTATCTCTTTTTGTCTCTCTACAATCATTGCCAAGGTAGGTGTCTGCACTCGTCCTATAGATAGAACTGTCCCAAAAGGAGCATATTTTTTGGTAAAAGCTCGTGTTGCGTTGATGCCTAATAGCCAATCACCAATTGCTCGTGCACTACCTGCAGCATAGAGATTATTATATAGATTGCCATCTTTTAGATTTTCAAAACCTTCTTGTATGGCTTCTTCAGTTAGGGAAGAAATCCATAAACGTTTAAGTGGAGCATTATTTTTGGCTTTTTGCAAAACCCAACGTTGAATCAATTCTCCTTCTTGGCCAGCATCACCACAGTTAATGACTTCGGTAGATTGTTGGACAAGTCGTTCGATGATTCTAAACTGCTTCTCTACACCTTTATTATGGATGAGTTTTATACCGAAAGATGGCGGAATAATCGGGAGATGATTCAGATCCCAACTACGCCAAGTTGGGGTATAATCGTGCGGCTCTTTGAGCGTACATAGATGTCCAAAAGTCCAAGTTACTTGATAGCCATTACCTTCATAGTAGCCGTCTTTGCGTTGATTGGCACCCAAAACTTGGGCAATGTCCTTGGCAACGCTTGGCTTTTCTGCGATGCAAACTTTCATAGGATTGATTGAGGTGTCAAAGGTCGGAAAAAGTTAAATGCTATAAAAATCATTATTTGTAAAAAATAAATAGGATTATCTAAAACTTATTTATATTTGTTAAACGGAAAGTAATAGAAGTGAAGTTTTTTTCATTTGAATTGAATAGATTTAGGTTGCTCTAGTTTTTTGTTTCAGAAAAATGACTATAAAACCTCTTTTTTTAATCGAAATATTAAATTTACATGAACAACCAAAAATTTATATGGTTGATTTGAAAAATTTTCACTTAATTTACACCCACGTTAATAAAAAACATAAATTATTTAAAAGAATTAGTAAATGGAAAAGAATGTAACTGTACCAGCTAAGCAAACAGGAAAAAAGGCAGGTATTAATCCAGTAATCACAATTGTAATTTTGTATGCTATAGCAGCATGTATTTTCTACCTTTGGTTTGGTAATGAAGGAAATTTTGAGGGCGGAGATGTTGAGTATGGGCACCCATTAAATTTCTTAGGAATTATTCGTAAAGGAGGTCACATCATCCCATTCTTGATGACATTCTTCTTTATGGTAATTGTTTTCTCAATCGACCGTGCAATTGTTTTAGGTAAAGCAAATGGTAGTGGAAGTGTAGACAAATTTGTAAACGACATCCGTGCTTTATTAAACAAAAACGAAATCAACAAGGCTATCGAACTTTGTGACAAACAAAAAGGATCTGTAGGAAATGTAGTGAAAGAAGGTTTGACAACTTATAAAGCATTACAGAATGACAATACCATGAACAAAGAACAAAAATTAGTACAATTAAATAAAACTTTAGAAGAGGCTACTGTTTTAGAAATGCCAACATTAGAGAAAAACATGACGGTACTTTCTACGGTTGCATCTATTGGTACATTAATCGCGTTAATGGGAACAGTAATCGGGATGATTAAGGCGTTCTTCGCATTAGGTGAAGGAGGAGGGTCTCCAGATGCTGCACAATTATCTGTTGGTATTGCCGAGGCGTTAATTAATACCGGTATGGGTATTGGAGCTTCAGCTTTCGCAATTATCGCTTATGCTTACTTTACTTCTAAAATTGACGATTTAACATTCAAAATCGACGAAGTAGGAATGAGCATTCAACAATCTTTCTCTGCACACAATTAATCTAGAATAATCCGAAGAGAAACTTAAGAAGTTTATCTCGGTATAAGAATTGAATGATAATACAAAGATTAATTAAACAAACAGAGAAAAATGGCAAGAGTTAAACCGAAAAGACAAAGTCCGAATATGGACTTAACAGCTATGAGTGACATGGCTTGGCTTTTGTTAACTTTCTTTATCTTGACATCCAACTTTCGCGAACCAGAAGTGGTTGAGGTGGTAACACCAAGTTCAGTTTCAACGCTGAAAATGGCCGACGACAATATGATGCGAATCTCTATTACCAAGGAAGGTAAATATCTATTCTCATTAGAAGAAAAAGATAGAATACCAACCTTAGAGAAAATGGGAGAGAAATATGGGGTAAGATTTACAGACGGTGAAAAGAAAGCCTTTAGAGAAACAGCCGAGTTTGGTGCGCCAATGCAAGGGATGCGTCAGTTCTTGAATTTAACTTCAGGAGATCGCGAGAAATATTTGCAAAGCAGCCAAGCCGGAATACCTTTAGATACGATAAACCCTAACAAAGAAATGGTTGATTGGGTTTTCGCTGCTAAGGAAGTGAATGATAAAGTGAACCTTGCAATAAAAGGTGACCAAGAAGCGACTTATCCACAGTTTAAGTTACTCTTGAACGAATTGCAAGAAAAGAATATGAACAAATTCCAGTTGATTACAACTGCAGAATAATAAAGAAATTTAAAGAAAATGGCACAAATACAAGAGTCCTCAGGAAATGAGGGAGGTAAAGTACGCTCGAAGAAACAGTCGACAAAAGTCGATATGGCGCCCTTGGTAGATTTAGGTTTCTTATTGATTACATTCTTTATGTTCGCGACAACGTTTAGTAAACCAAACGTCATGAATTTGAATATGCCACCTAAATTAGATAAACCTTTTGAACAGCAAAATCAAGACGAGATAAAGCTGTCAAACTCATTATCTATCATCATTGGTGGAGATAACAAATTGTATTGGCATCAATCAGAAGTTAAAGATCTTAGTCCAGAAACACTGAATGAAACAGATTATTCGGTAGAAGGAATACGTAAAGTAATCCAGACAGCTACTGCAAGAGCAGAGAATAAGGATATGTTTACCGTGATCATTAAACCGACTGATGATGCAAATTACAAAAACGTTGTAGACGTTTTGGATGAAATGGAAATTACCAAATCTACCAAGTACGGTATGAAAGATGCCGATGCAAAAGAAGTAGAAGTTTACAAGCAAAAAGCTGGTAAATAAAGGTAAGTCGTAGAATGTTTTAAAAAAGAGAGAAAATGTCTAACAATAAAAAATACGAATCATTAAACGAAATTGTTTTCGAGAATAGAAATAAAGAGTATGGTGCATACCAACTCAGAAAAAACGAAGACAATGCCCTACTAAGAGCTTTGCTTCGAGGTAGTGTGGTGATTTTGATTTTGGCAGGAGTTGTATGGTTTGCAAACTCAGATTTACTTTCGAATCAACGAGAAGAAAATGTAGTTGAAGTAAACCTAGAAGATGTAACTATGCCAGAAGTTCCGGAAGAAGAGGAAGAGGTAGTAGAACCAGAACCAGAACCAGAACCAGAACCAGAAATACAGCAAAATCACTACCAAGAAGAAACTGCTCAGGTGAAAATGATTATACCAGAACCAAAAAAAGAAGCCAAGGTAGAAGCAACGATTCCAGACGTTAAAGCGATCGAAAATAAAGATATTTCATACTTTGATCGTGAAGGGAAAGAATCTAAATCACAAACTGGTGGAGGTGAAGTTAATCTAGATCCAGACGCAGGGAAGAATACAAAACAAGTACCTAAAAATGATTCTAAAACTGATGGAGGTGGTGCACCGACAACCGTAACTGCTCGTACAGCAGCAATTATGGCAATTTACCCAGGCTGTGAAAGAGAAGCACGAAAAGGTAAAGAAGCAGCGCAAGCATGTCTCAACAGACGTCTTGCAGCTGATATCGGGGATGAACTACAAGATTTTACATCTATAGCAGAATCAAAAGGAATTAATGTAGCCAATGCTAAATTAAACTTCCAGATTGATACACAAGGTAGAATTGTGAAAATTGAACCAGCAGCTGGTAGTGAAGCAAATTTAGGTCCTGAAGCTAAAAAAGCATTGCAAAGAATTACCGATCGTCAACAACGTAGAGGTAAAACCATCGTTCCGGCGAAAACAGAAGATGGAAGACCAGCAATCCTTAACTTTAGTATTCCGGTAAGATTCCAATTACAATAATATTTTTCATAGAAAATATTAATACAAAAAAACCCGTTTCTTTTGAATCGGGTTTTTTTAATATTTCTGATAGACCAGCTACCAACTAAAAATTAAAATCTTCGAGTAATGCAATGTATCGATCAATTCCATGTTCAATTTCCGAAAGATAAATAAATTCATCCGGTGTATGTGATCGAGCAGAATCTCCTGGTCCAATTTTTACAGTGGTAAAATCCATCATCGACTGATCAGAAAGGGTAGGAGAACCATATGTAGCGCAACCCAAAGATATCCCTTTTTGTACAATAGGGTGTGTAGGGTCTATCTTAGAAGAGTTTAATCGCAGAGATCGTGGAATACATGAAATCGAATCCGAAGAAAATTCTTTTTGTAAACGAGCATTTACTTCCTCATTGCTATACAGTTCGTTCACACGTACATCCATTACAAGTTTGCAAGAATCTGGTACCACATTGTGTTGTTTACCGGCTTCTATTTGGGTAACGGTTAACTTCACGGGTCCCATAAATTCCGATACTTTATCGAAACAAAAGTTTTGTAATCGATTCAAAAGGTCATTGGCTAAATAAATAGCATTAATCCCTTCGTTGCGCGCAGCATGACCTGTCTTACCTTTCACTTCAATATCATAGACAATTAACCCTCTTTCTGCGATTGCCATATCCATTTTGGTTGGCTCTCCAACAATACCCAAATCTATTTTGGGGAGAGAAGGTAACAAACTGCCAACATTCAAATTTCCTGAATTTTCTTCTTCTGCCGTTATTGCCACTATAAGGTTGAACGGAATTTCTTTGTCTAGAAAATAGATAAAAGTAGCCAAAAGACTAACTGCCGAAGCACCAGCATCGTTACTACCCAAGCCCGTTAAACGATCACCTTCTATCTTTGCTTCGAAAGGATTGTAGGTCCAAGATTGACCAGGTTTCACCGTGTCGTGATGCGAGTTCAGTAGAATTGTTTTTTTGGTAGGGTCATAAGGAGAGTGAAAACTATACACATTGTTGTTTATCCGTTCTGCTTTTGCTCCAGACTGTTCTAAAAACTCAACAATTCGATCAGCTGTCTTGTTTTCTTCTCCTGAAAAAGATTCATTTTCGATTAAATCCTTCAAGAGTTCGATTGCTTTATTTTTAAGCTCTTTTCTGTTTAACATAATACAGTTTTTGTTTCGGTATGTATATTAAGTGCATGTACCAGATTAACTTGTTTCACGCCCGCTGCAATTACCTCGAAAGCGTTGTCTAATTTCGGAATCATCCCTTCGAAAATTATTTTATCAGCTTTCAATTGCTGATATTCTTTATTATTAATACTCGAAATGAGCGAGGAATCGTCATTAATGTCTCTTAAAACTCCAACTTTATCAAAACAAAAATTTAGCTCAACCTGATAAAATTTACTTAGCGCAATTGCAACTTGCGATGCAATGGTATCTGCATTGGTATTGTAAAGATTTCCTTTTTTATCGTGTGTTATTGCACAAAGAACAGGCGTAAGGTTTGACTCTATAAAAGATTGCAATCTAGCGGCATCGACACTTTTTTCGTCTAAATCACCAACAAAACCGTAATCGATAGTGTGTACAGGACGTTTTGTGGCGGTAATACAATTGGCATCTGCACCCGAAAGTCCAAGTGCATTGATGTTGAATTTTTGTAATTGCGCAACAATCGATTTGTTGATGTTTCCGGCGTATAAACCTGTAACAACATTTAGAGTTTCTTGATCAGTGATACGTCTACCATCGACCATTTTAGGCTCGATCCCTAATTGTTGTAAAAGTTTAGATGCACCTTTTCCTCCGCCATGTACTAAAATTTTCGGTGATTTTTCTTGTGAAAAAAGATGGAGAAAGTCGGATAATTCTACCTCATTATCGATGATGCCACCACCTATTTTATATATTTTCAGCATGTTGATAAAATTATTGTGTTTTTTTTAAGTTTTATTACGTTTTACAAAAATAAAGTTTTTAAATTTGTACTTCAGTATAACAACTGAATTCTTATCATAAAATGGAAAAATTATTTCCGCTTGCAAAAAGAAGCAAGTTAAATAATCAACAATTTTTTAGGCTCTACAGCCAAGTGTTTTTCCTTTTTCATCGTTTTTTTCAATCTCAATTTCAATCAAAACAATTACAGCAATGGTCGTGAGAATAGCAAATAAAGACGATGTAAAGTACGCAGATGAATTGGTGCTTTGGTATGAAGAGTCGGCCAGACAAAGAAAAACTGGAATTGCCAAGCGAAATCCGGTTTATTTACAGCGTAAAATGGTCAATGGTAATGCCATTATTGCATTTGATGACGATGGATCTTTGGCTGGATTTAGCTATATCGAAACGTATGAAGAAGAGAAGTTTGTTGTTAACTCTGGGTTGATTGTTCGTACCGATCTACGCACATCTGGAATTGGAAAAGAAATAAAAAAGGCAATTTTCGCATTATCCAGAACCAAGTTCCCGAACTCGAAAATTTTTAGCATAACAACATCTTTGGCGGTAATGCGCATGAATACAAAGCTGGGATATAAACCGGTAACGTACTCTGAGTTAACACAATCCGAAGAGTTCTGGAATGGCTGTAAAAGTTGTAAGAATTACCATATATTATTAGAAAACGAAAGAAAAATGTGTATTTGCACCGGTTTAGTGTATGATAATCTCGATGATGAATTTGCTAAGAAACAAAAAGAAGAAAGTCTAAAGAATGATATTGATATTGAATAAATATTCAGTAATCAAAAAAAATTTATCTAAGTTTTGTGAATTTATGATTATGGTTGAATAATTATACAAAATGAGTAATAAAAAATACAGATTTCAATTAATAGAGAAGTTAATCTCTACTGAAGAAATTGCAAGTCAAGAGGAATTGTTAAAAAAACTAATTTCTCAAGACGTACAAGTTACTCAAGCTACATTGTCGAGAGATTTAAAAGAATTAAAAATAATCAAAGTTCCTACCGAAAAAGGTGATTATCGTTATCAATTGCCAGAAGAAGGAGTAACAATGCACAATACGATTTTGCAAAGTGAGGTAAGCTTAGAATTTACTGCAAACCTGGGAGTTCTAAAAACCAAGCCAGGCTATGCTTTAGGCTTGGCATTCGAAATAGACAATCACCAACTTCCATCTTTGTTAGGCACAATTGCAGGTAATGATACAATTTTACTTATTTTGAGAGAAAATATAAGTCGAAAAAAATTTATAGAAGAAATACAAACAATTTTACCAAACATAAAAAACAACATTTCATGAGCAAAAAAGCAGTTTTGGCCTATAGTGGTGGCTTAGATACTTCGTACTGTTTAGTAAATCTTACACAAGAACAAGGAATGGAAATGCATACAGTGATTGTAAACACGGGAGGATTTTCTAAAGAAGAACTAAAAGAAATAGAAAAGCGCGCCTACGAATTGGGTTCTGCAAAACATGTCACTATCGATATTACCGAGAAATATTTTACAGACTGTATTCGGTTTTTAATCTACGGAAATGTCTTGAAAAATAATACATACCCACTTTCTGTGAGTGCAGAAAGAATGTTCCAATCTATTGCTATTGCAGAGTATGCCAAAGAAATAGATGCTGAATATATAGTGCATGGTTCTACCGGAGCTGGGAACGATCAAATTCGGTTCGATCTTGCTTTCGCAGTTATATCCCCACAGTCGAAAATAATTACTCCAATCCGAGACGAGAAGTTATCTCGCCAACAAGAGGTAGATTATTTACAATCAAAAGGAGTTCATTACAGTTGGGAAAAAGCCAAATACTCTATCAATAAAGGTATTTGGGGAACCTCGGTAGGAGGCGTAGAAACCCTTACGTCAGATCAGCCATTACCAGAAGAAGCCTATCCGACTCAATTATCCAAAACAGAACCATCCGTTATAGAGATAGAGTTTGAGAAAGGAATCCCAACGGCTCTCAATGGTGAAAAATTAACAGCAGTAGAATTAATTCAAAAACTCAATGAAATTGGTGGAGAATACGCTATCGGGAGAGACATACATGTTGGTGATACCATATTAGGAATCAAAGGACGAGTTGGTTTCGAAGCACCTGCAGCTCATCTACTCATCAAAGCTCATCATTTACTAGAAAAACACACCCTTACTAGATGGCAATTATTGCACAAAGATACTTTGGCAAACTGGTACGGGACTTTGTTACATGAAGCTCAATATTTGGATCCTGTCATGAGAGATATCGAAGCATTCTTAGAGTCATCGCAAAATCATGTCACTGGTAAGGTAAAAGTACAACTGAATCCGTATCATTTCTCTATGATCGGAATCGAATCACCGTATGACATGATGCAATCAAAAGTAGCAACATACGGAGAAGAAAATGAAGCATGGGATTCGAGAGATGCAAGAGGATTTATTAAAATATTCGGGAATCAATTAAAAATAGTTCATAGCTTCGATTAATTGATTGGTTAAAGTGAGTTCATTCAATTGAACTCACTTTCTTGTAAATAGCTTATCCAACAAAAACACAATAATAAACAACACATGAAAAACAAAATAACCGTAAGCATTGTAGGTGGAGCAGGATACACAGCAGGAGAACTTTTGCGCATCTTATTGCATCACCCGATGGTAGAAATCACTTCGGTATACAGTACGTCGAACGCCGGAAACCCAATCGTCAAAGTGCATGATGATTTGTTGGGCGAAACAGAAATCTATTTTTCAGACACGATAGATCACAATGCCGATGTGGTATTTTTGTGTTTAGGACATGGGAAATCTGCCGAGTTCCTTTCAAAAAATACCTACTCAGATCAAACGGTTATTATCGATCTAAGCAATGATTTCCGACTAGAAAAAGACCATATTTATAAAAACAGAAAGTTTGTATACGGATTACCAGAATACAATAAAACAGATATTCAACA
Organism: Weeksella sp. HMSC059D05; assembly: GCF_001809725.1. Taxonomy (NCBI): domain Bacteria; kingdom Pseudomonadati; phylum Bacteroidota; class Flavobacteriia; order Flavobacteriales; family Weeksellaceae; genus Weeksella; species Weeksella sp. HMSC059D05. The sequence continues at coordinate 63,287 of NZ_KV798549.1, read as the reverse complement.
AGCCAAAAATATAGCCAATCCTGGGTGTTTTGCGACGGCGATTCAGTTAGCCTTATTGCCTTTAGCTGCAGAAAAAGAAATAAAGTCCGCTATTCATGTCAATGCGATTACCGGTTCAACCGGTGCAGGACAAAGTCTTTTGCCTTCTACACATTTTAGTTGGCGAAACAACAATGTATCTTTTTATAAAGAATTTTCGCATCAGCACGAGGGGGAAATTTATCAAACTTTAGAACTATTGAATACAAATTTCGAACATAAATTGTATTTCTTACCAATGCGTGGCGATTTTACACGCGGCATTCTAGCAGGTGTTTATCTCGAAACTGATTTGTCCGAAACTGAAGCAGTTGAGCTATATCAAAACTACTATCAAAACCATCCATTTACAATTGTATCTGATGCAGACATCGCTCTGAAACAAGTCGTCAATACCAATAAATGTTTATTAAATATCAAAAAAGAAGGAAAGGTTTTGCTCATCACTTCGGTTATAGATAACTTAACAAAAGGCGCAGCAGGGCAAGCAGTGCAAAATATGAATTTAATTTTTGGGTGGGATGAAACACTTGGTTTACAACTAAAACCAGTAGCTTTCTAGATCATCCTCGATTAATAAAAATAATAAAATATTACGCAACAATAAAATATCAACAAAATAATGAAACTATTCGACGTATACCCCATCATGAATGTTACCCCTGTAAAAGCAAAAGATTGCATTCTTTGGGACGAAAACGGTGAAGAATACTTAGACTTATATGGCGGGCATGCTGTGATTTCTATCGGGCATTCTCATCCATATTACGTAGAAAAATTAACCGAGCAGATCAACAAAATAGGGTTTTATTCTAACTCTGTAAGAATTCCTATTCAGCAAGAATTAGCAGAGAAATTAGGGCGTCTTTCGGGTTACGAAGATTATACGTTATTCTTGGTAAACTCAGGTGCAGAAGCCAATGAAAATGCTGTGAAATTAGCCTCTTTCCATACAGGGAAAGATCGTGTAATTGCTTTTCGTGGGGCTTTTCATGGACGAACTTCTGGTACGGTTGCCCTAACCGATAATCCCAAAATTGTAGCTCCCTATAATGCACATCACAAGGTTTCTTTTGTAGATTATGACCTGAATGAAATACAAAAAATTATCGACGGAGGAGATGTAGCTGCAGTAATATACGAACCTATCCAAGGAGTTGGTGGAATTATTTTACCTACCGACGAGTTTGTGCAAGGTTTACGAAAACTATGTACCGATAATGGAGTAATTCTCATTGCCGATGAAATCCAATGTGGATATGCACGTTCTGGTAAATTTTTCGCTCATCAACATTCAAATATCAAAGCTGATCTCATTACAATGGCCAAAGGAATGGGAAATGGCTTCCCGATAGGAGGAGTTTTGATTTCGCCGGATTTCGAAGCTTCCTATGGTTTGTTAGGAACTACTTTTGGAGGTAATCATCTCGCTTGTGCAGCAGCTGTAGCAGTTTTAGATATTATCGAAAAAGAGAAACTAATAGAGAATGCCAAAGAAATAGGTGAATATATTGGTTTGGAGTTGAACAAATTCCCGAAGATTAAAGAAGTACGTGGCCGAGGATCTATGGTAGGAATCGAGTTCGATTTTCCAATCAACGAGCTCAAAAACAATTTATTGACCAAGCATCATATTTTCGTAGGGTATGCTGGTAACAATGTCATTCGATTATTGCCACCACTGACCATTACCAAAGCGTATGTCGATAAATTTATCAATGCATTACAAACAGAAATAAACATCATCATCAATGGATAAAAAAGTGAAAATTGTTTTCCAAGACGGTTTGGAAATAGAAGGTCAATCATTCGGAGCCTATACGTCTACTGCGGGTGAAATAGTATTCAATACAGCAATGGTAGGATACAATGAGAGTTTAACAGATCCTTCGTACAAGGGGCAAATCATGGTGATGACTTTTCCGATAGTTGGCAACTATGGCGTCCCGGATGATAAAGAAATGATCGATGAAATCGAAGCATGGTTAGAATCCAATACTATTCAGGTTTCGGGATTAGTTGTTTCTTATTATTCGGACGATTATTCGCATTGGAATGCGATTCAAAAATTAGGAGATTGGTTAAAAGCACACAACATTCCAGGGGTGTATGGTGTAGATACGCGTGCAATTACCAAAAAATTAAGAGAAGAAGGCTCTACATTAGCCAAAATTGTAGCCGATACAGAAATCGATTTTTACGATCCCAATACCGATAATTTAGTAGATCAGGTATCGATTAAAGAAGTCAAACGATACAATGAAGGAGCAGAATACAAAGTTGTTTTGGTTGATTGTGGAGTGAAAAATAATATCATTCGCAGCCTGGTTCATCGTGGAGTAGAAGTCATTCGCGTACCTTGGGATTACGATTACACTATTTTAGAGTATGATGGATTATTTATTTCGAACGGTCCAGGAGATCCAAAAATGTGTACACCAACGATAGAAAACATCAAAAAATCTTTGCAAGAAGAACAGCCAATTTTTGGGATTTGTTTAGGAAATCAATTGGTTAGTTTAGCTGCTGGAGCTTCAACATACAAGTTGAAATATGGGCACCGCTCACACAATCAGCCAGTACAGTTAGTGGGAACAACAAAATGTTTTATTACTTCTCAGAATCATGGTTTTGCAGTAGATGACACTCAATTGCCAACAGGTTTCAAAACTTTCTTTACCAACCTAAACGATGGAACATGCGAAGGAATCCGACACGAATCAAAACCAATATTCACAGTACAGTTTCATCCAGAAGCTATGGGCGGACCTGTAGATACAGAATATCTATTTGATGAATTTATTGAGGAAATAAAAAAGTATAAAAACGCAAAATCAGAATAATAATGATCAACGATATAAAAAAAGTTTTAGTTTTAGGATCAGGAGCCTTGAAAATTGGCGAAGCAGGCGAGTTCGATTATTCAGGTTCACAAGCCCTTAAAGCCCTCAAAGAAGAAGGAATCAAAACCATCCTAATCAACCCAAATATAGCCACTGTTCAAACTTCAGAAGGAATTGCAGATGAGATTTATTTTCTTCCTATAACTCCTTACTTTGTAGAAAAAGTAATAGCAAAAGAGAGACCAGACGGAATTTTAGTCGCTTTCGGAGGACAAACTGCACTCAACTGTGCTGTTGAGCTCAATAAAAATAAAATATTCGATCGGTACAATGTTCGCGTCTTAGGAACTCCAATTTCTGTAATCGAATCGACAGAAGATCGAGATATTTTTATCGAAAAATTAGACCAAATCGGTGTGCTTACTGCACGGTCAGAAGCTGTAGAAACAGTAGAAGATGCAATGGCTGCTGGAAAAAAAATAGGTTTCCCGCTAATTATTCGTGCCGCATATGCATTGGGAGGTTTAGGTTCTGGCTTTGCTAATAACGAAGAAGAATTATACGAATTGGTAGAAAAAGCCTTTACATATTCTAACCAAGTTTTGGTCGAAGAATCGCTCAAAGGTTGGAAGGAAATAGAATATGAAGTCGTTCGTGATGCTGCCGATAATTGTATTACGGTATGTAATATGGAGAATTTCGATCCGATTGGTGTACATACCGGTGAATCTATTGTTGTGGCTCCTTCGCAGACTTTGACCAGTTCAGAGTATCACAAATTAAGAGAAATCGCTATACGGACTATTCGTCATTTGGGAGTTGTGGGAGAATGTAACATACAATATGCATTTGATCCAGTTTCAGAAGAATATCGTGTAATCGAAGTAAATGCTCGTTTATCAAGATCTTCTGCATTGGCTTCAAAAGCCACGGGTTACCCTTTGGCCTTTGTCGCTGCAAAGTTAGCTTTAGGTTATACCCTAGACGAACTGAAAAACAGTGTAACCAAAACAACTTCTGCAATGTTCGAGCCTGCTTTGGATTATTGCGTGGTGAAATTACCTCGTTGGGATTTGTCGAAATTCTACGGCGTAAGAAGAAACATAGGTTCTGCCATGAAGTCGGTTGGAGAGGTGATGGCAATCGGGCGATCTTTTGAAGAAGCAATTCAAAAAGGAATACGAATGCTCGATATCGGGCATCGCGGATTTGTAGCAAATTCGTTCTCAATTCCAGAAGGTGAATCATTGGATACTTGGCTTGCCGAGCCAAACGATGAACGATTATATGCAATAACAGAAGCTTTCAAGGCGGGTTATTCAATAGAAAAAATCCACGATTTAACGAAAATCGATCTGTGGTTTTTACAACGATTAGAGAGAATCTTTAGAACAGCGGAAAAAATTGAAGCCCTAGAGCGATTCGAACAATTAGATAAAGAACTTTTACACACTGCCAAAAAGCAAGGATTTTCTGATCAGCAAATAGGTGTATTGATCAAAGGAGATCGTATGGCTCATAGGAATGAGCTGACTGTTCGCGAACTGAGAAAAAATTACGGAATCCTACCTGTTGTAAAACAAATCGATACCTTGGCTGCCGAATTCCCTGCACAAACCAATTATTTATATATCACCTACCACGGTACAGAAAATGATTTAAATCCAGAAACCGAAAAATCTGTTTGTATTTTAGGTTCGGGTGTTTACAGAATAGGCTCTTCGGTAGAGTTTGATTGGTGTGGAGTAAACGCAGCACAAACAGCATCAAAAAACGGATATAAAACAGTCATTATCAACTACAACCCAGAAACGGTTTCTACCGATTATGACACGTCTGATCGCTTGTACTTTGAAGAATTAACCTTCGAGCGTGTGATGGATATACTAGAATTCGAGAATCCATTTGGCACAATCATTTCTACAGGAGGGCAAATTCCGAATAATCTAGCAATGAAATTGTACGACCAAAATAAAAATATTCTAGGTACCTCGCCTTTGCGTATAGATGATGCGGAAAACCGACACAAATTCTCGGAAATTCTAGACGAATTAGGAATTGATCAACCACGATGGAAAGAGTTATCCTCACTAGAAGCGGTTCATTCTTTTGTAGACGAAGTTGGTTTCCCGGTACTAATTCGCCCATCATACGTACTTTCGGGTGCTGCGATGAATATAGTTTCTAACTCGCACGAACTAGATGCTTTCCTAAAACTAGCCAAAGAAGTATCACCCGATTATCCAGTTGTAGTATCGGAATTTGTGCAAGGAGCAAAAGAAATCGAATTGGATGCCGTTTGCCAAAACGGAGAAATTGTAGATTATGCCGTATCAGAACACGTAGAGTTTGCAGGTGTGCACTCTGGTGATGCCACAATGTATTATCCGCCACAAAAAGTCTACATCGAGACTATTCGCCAGATGAGAAAAGTCGCAGCAAAAATTGCAAAACGTTTCGAAATTTCTGGACCGATGAATATTCAATTTCTATCGCAGAACAACACTGTTCGTGTAATCGAAACCAATATTCGTGCATCGCGCTCATTTCCGTTCGTATCAAAAGTTTCTGGACATAATTTGATCGAGAAAGCAACCAAAATCTTGTTAGGAATAGAAGTAGAAAAGGGTAAATCAGAAGTTGTTTACGATTTGGATTATGTAGGAGTTAAAGCCTCGCAATTTTCATTTACTCGTCTACAAGGTGCAGATCCTGTTTTGTCGGTTGATATGTCGTCTACCGGAGAAGTTGGTTGTATTGGCGATTCAGCAGAAGAAGCCTTACTAAAATCGATGTTATCGGTAGGATACAAAATACCAGAAAAAACAGTATTGATTTCTGGAGGTCCGATCGAATCGAAGGTAGCATTATTAGGGCCAGCAAAAGAATTAATTGCCAATGGATATAAAATCTATGCAACCGAAGGAACACACAAATTTTTCACAGATAACGATGTTTATTCGACAATGGTGTATTGGCCTTCGGATGAAAAAGAGCCTAATGTAATAACGTATATGCACGATCATAAATTCGATATGGTAATCAATATTCCAAAAAACTTAACCAAAGCAGAGTTGGATAACGATTATCAGATACGGAGAACAGCCGTAGATTTTAACATTCCGTTGATTACCAATGCACGATTAGCATCGGCTTTTATACATGCTTTCACTACTTTGTCGATCGATGATCTGAAAATCAAGACATGGAGAGAATACCAGAATAAATAAGCTCGAAAAAGGATATTTATTATCATCAAAAAAATCCACTCAAATAGAGTGGATTTTTTTGGATTGTAAAGACTTTACAATTATTTTAATAAATTGACAATCGCTTTGAAGTTTCTTTGTTCTGCGTGCTCAAGCGCAGTGGTTCCGTCCTTGTCTGGTATATTTTTATCGGCTCCAGCTTTTAGTAAAATTTTAATAATTTCTTGATAATTTTTACTTCCGTCTGATAAGATAACCGTTTCCATAAGCGCTGTCCATCCTAAACGGTTTATATGATTGATGGGGAAGTTTGGTGTGTTAGCTAAAAGGCGAACAGTAGCAACATGACCTTTTTCGCAAGCCGGTATAAGTGCAGTTCCGTTATAACGATTATAGACAGAGAAATCTGCACCATGTGATAGATATAGTTTCACGAATTCGGTCATGCCTTCCGCACCCGCAAAAAGAAAAGGAGAATCTGCATTGTTATTTTGCGTATTGACATTGGCACCGGCTTCTACCAATAGCTTTGCAATCACTAGGTTTTGGTTATACGTTGCATAATGTAGTGGCGTATTGCCATCCGTGTCTTGTTTGTTTACATTTCTTTTGTTCTCTATCCAAGAGGTAACTTGCTCAACATTGTTACTTTTTGTTGCTTCTAGAATATCCATTTGGGCGATGCTTTTGGGGTTAAGGTTGTTTGGGTTTTGTGGATCAGAAAAACATCCCATAACCATAAAAAAGATAAGAAATTTTATTGATACAGCTGTTTTCATAAATTTTTGCATCATTTGTTTTCAGAAAAAAACAATATAATCATAATATCTAGTATTGTAATGTGTTTTAACGTAGGTTTATGATTAATTTGAATTTTTTCTGATTTCTAAGGATTGATACCGTAACTGAGCTTCAGCTATAAGATAGAAAGAATCTGTGTGGCAAGAATAAACATTCGATGATATAACACTCAATCGACGATTTTTATTATTATTGATAATATCAATATAATTTATGCAATTACCTTAGAAAATTGTTTTATCTTGATCGAGTCAAATTATAAAATATAATGCTATGAAATTGGTATCCCTACTCATTATAACATTCATCTTTTCAGGTTTTATTTCTTGTAATAAAAAAATCCAAAAGAACGAAGAGAATAAAAATTTATTTATAAATAGTTGTATTACCACTGCAAAAAAAGAAACCGGAGGAATGTTTAAAGAAGAAGATATCAATGCGTATTGTGATTGTGCTGCAAATAAAGCATTAGGGGAATTTACAGTAGAAGAGATGTTACAGCTAAATAACGCAGAAGAAGGGGTAGATGTACAAAAACGTTTGATGGAAGTAATTCAACCCTGTGTAGAAGAATTGTCGAAAAAAGCACAGCATTAAAAAAAACTTTTTAGGTATAAAAAAACTAGTAAATGTTTATTTCTATACTAGTGGAACTAGCGAAAAAGTGTAGCAATTGGTAAGAGTATAGAAATTGAAATGACCTAAAAAAGCTCGATGTTTCGAGCTTTTTTAGTTAGTTTTCTCTAAAATTTCTTCTATATAAATTCTAACTTCTTCTTGTCCGTTCGAATCAAGTTTCGATTTGAAATCTTCTAACTGTTCTAATACTTTCTGACGATCTAATTTCTGTAGTAATGCATGACTGCTTGCCAAAAAGATACTAATACTATCTAATCCACGCTCTCGGAGATATTTTTCGTTGGATGTTTTTATTTGTTCATATATTTGACAAAGAAGATTGAATTTTTCGAAGGCTGCTTCATTTTGGTCTTTTGCTTCTAATGCTAATAAATAGTGGAAAATTAATTGTACCGAAGGTATATTTCTTTCCGTACCATATTGTGTATATTTTTCTAGCGCTTTTGCAAAAAGCATTTCACTTTTTTCGTATTGCTCATTAAGCGTTGCTGCAATCACAGCATTGAACCAATCGTCCGAATTATTACTGTTTTCTGCTAATTGACTAAACGCTTCGTCGGCTTCTGCCCACTTGCTTTGGGCATAATGACATAGCGCAATTAGTTTTTTTGCATCATATACATCTTTCTCTGTGGTGGCAGTTTTTTCTAATTCTTCTGCAATTTTCCGACTCAACACATATTGTTGATTATCGAATAAATCAATTGCTGTGTTTAGTATACTATTGGTCGCTCTTTTTTCAAAAGCCTTGTTATACGCTTCGAAATGTTCTCTTAGTCGATCTTCGTATGTTTTGTAGTTGTAGTTAATTTTCATGTTTGCAAAATAAACAAAATTTGTTAATCTTTTTGATCTAATAAATAGCGAATGACAGTTTCGGCTGCATACAAACCAAAAAGTGCTGGCATCCAGCTGTTTGTACCATAGTAAGATTTCTTGAAATTTGTTCCGTCGGTTAAAGCTACACTATTTTCGTCCGGAACTTCTGTAGAAAAAACAGCTTTTACTCCTTTAGAAACACCCATCTTCTTTAGGCGTCGACGTATTGTTTTGGCTAATGGACAAACATCTGTTTTACTTATGTCTTTTACAACTACTTTGCTTGCCAACATTTTCCCGCCGGCTCCCATATTGCTAATAACTTTTACTTTTTTGCTTTTAGCAGATTTGATGAGATTCAACTTTGGGGTAATACTATCGATGCAGTCCATAACATAATCAAACTCGGTTGTGACTATTTCTGTTGCTCGTTCTGGTGTAAGGAATTCTTGGTGTTTGGTAAGTTTCAGTTCGGGATTGATGTCGAGAAGACGTTGTGCTAGAACCTCTATCTTGGGTTGGTTTATCGTAGAGTGTAATGCAGGTAATTGACGGTTAATGTTGGTAATATCTATAACATCACCATCTACTATTGTGAGATTTCCTACTCCTGCACGTGTTATGAATTCTGCTGCAAAGGATCCTACACCACCCAAACCAACAATCAAAACATGAGCGTTTTTCAGTCGCTCTATTCCTTCGGTTTTAAATAATAATTCTGCTCTTTCTTGCCAAATAGCCATTTTGTTAATGAAATTTATGCCCAAAAAATCGTTCTACATTGCGTTCGACTGCGATCTTTAATTCGTCTAAACTACAGGCTTTTAATTCTGCAGCTTTCTGATATATCTCTTCGATCGAGAACCATGTATCATCCGTTTCGAGAAAAATTCTTTCCATCGAAAGGTTTGCAAAGATAGTTTGTAGGTTTGGGTTTTTCATTAGATTGACACCAAAACTTACTTCGTGCCCTTCTGTATGAATTTGTTTTAATAATAAAGCGTTTTTTCTAAATCCATGAAAAAGAAATTGTTGCTCTATCTTTTCTTGTTTATGAATATTGAGTATCTCTTGATAAGCCTTTACACAATGTATTATGATGGGTTTTTGATGAGAGGTATTAAGATGTAATTGCTCGATAAAAACTTTCTTTTGCAACTCAAAATCTACCTCAGAATATTTATCTAATCCACACTCGCCTAAAGCCAAACAGTTTTCTTTACTCAGCTTATAATCTAGCAGTTTTAGTTCAGTTTTATACGTTTCTTCTTTGATATGCCAAGGATGCAAGCCGCACGTGAAAAAGGGTGTACTGATGTTATCAGAAGGGTAGGTGTTGAGAATTTCTATAACCTGGTTTGTGGAGTGATAATGATGGGTGTGGATATTGAAGAATCTAGACATTGTAAGCAAGTTTTTTGGCCAATAGGGTTTGATGTTGTTGTTTTCTGAATCGAAGAATGGCTAGTAATTTACATCTTTATTTTAATAGAAATAGAACAGATAAACTCTTCAGAAAGAAATAGTTCAATTGAATATTGCCCCACAAAAAGTAGCGGCCTTAATGATGTATAATACGGTTTCACTTACCTTATTATTTATCTAGAAAAAATCTGTCTGTAGATGAGGTTTCTATCCTTACCGATGCGATGAACAATTTAGCTATATGGATAAGTACGATTTTTATTATAACAGTTTTTTAGTGATAAAAATATGATAAATTACAAAACTAGATGAGTGACAAATTAATGTAAAAGATGACGATTATTAGTAAGTTCTCCCTTTAAGTTTTTTTCATACTCTATCTTGAAATCTTGATAGGATAAATTCTGTCCTAGTAAATAAATTACTTTCGTGATTGCGGCTTCCATCGTCAGATCATAGCTACTGATAACACCCATTTTTCTTAGCGGTAAACTGGTTGCATACCTTCCTATTTCGACCATCCCACCCGCACATTGTGTATTGATAATGAGGTGGACTTTTTCTTCTACTTTTTCCTTCAATATATCGATAAACCACTCTTCGGTAAAAATATTTCCGGTTCCATATCCTTCTATAATAAAAGCTTTAACATTAGGAGTTTGAAAAATATTTTTTACAAAATCTTTAGTTATTCCTGGGAATATTTTCAAAACTCCGACCGATGGATTCAATTGTTTATTCACCATAAAAGGACCATTAATTGGATAGTGAAATAAAAGATTTTTCTTTACATCAAGGTGCACTCCGCTGATTCCTAATGAAGGGAAATTGGGCGAATCAAACGCATCGAAGTTTTCTGCATTTACTTTGGTTGCCCGGTTTGCTCTGAAAAGTTTATACTCGAAGTAGATGCAAACCTCCTGTATAATTGGCTCATTATCTTGCATCAAACTCGCTAATAGTACAGTAGTAATTAAGTTTTCTTTGGCATCCGTTCTTAGCTCTCCAATGGGTAATTGAGAGCCTGTGAAAATAATTGGCTTATCTAGATTTTCGATCATGAAGCTTAGCGCAGATGCCGTATACGCCATTGTATCTGTTCCGTGTAGAATAACAAAACCATCGTATAAATCGTATTTTTCTTCTAAAATTTCACCTATCCTAATCCAAATTTCGGGTTTCATATCGGCCGAATCTATTGGATTTTCAAAACTATAATAATTTATATCACAATCAATTAAAGAAAGTTCTGGGAGTTTTTTGATTAGATTGTCAAAGTCAAATGGGATAAGCGATTGCGAATCGTAATCCATTGCCATACCAATTGTCCCACCTGTATAAATGATTAGAATTTTAGGAATCATATCGTTAGAAAATGTTATATCAATGCCCAAAATTATTGATTTTTTCTTAATTTAAAACCTCAAAACCCGAAAGATAATTCGTTGTAATAGAGAGAATCGTTTATCTTCGTATAAAAATCTTTTAGCAATGAAACTTAATATCTTTTATATACTTTTTTGTATTTCTCTTTCACCGCTTTTTGCTCAGGAAGGTAAATTGTTTGATGTAGAATACGATGTGAAAGGACAAACCGTAAATACACTTGCTTTTACAATGGCAAAATGCAGTCAGATATCGATCCATAATGCATGGGTAAATTGGGTGAAAGCGAGGAATGGAAAATTGACATTGCTAAATAAAAACGAAGCAAATGAAGTACGTTTTAAAAACTCGCCAGAAAACTATAAAACAACACTAAATTTGGTTGATGAAGGTACTGATTCACTCACCATAATCACAACCTTAGTCGATGAGAAAGGTATGTTTGTGAATGCTTCGTCGGTGGATTATCCAGAAATCTATGAGCGCCTAAAAGATCTATCATTCGAGATGCGAAAGGGGTGTTATCGGCATGAGTTGACACAAGCCAATGAGTACATGATTCGGTTGAGTAATCAGAATCTAGATTTGCATAAGCAAAAAGGAAAGGTAATGAAAAGTTTACTAAAAAATCAGAACGAATTACTGAAACTAGAAACGCAAAAAAATAGTGTTACAGAAAAGTTGTCGACCATAGAAAGCGATTTGATGCAAGCATCCGATGATAAAAAAATTGATAAATTGATGCGACAAAAACAAAAAGTAGAAAGTAACTTCTATGGTTTGGATAGTAAAATAGGAAGGCTGAATGAATCGATTAAAGAAGGAAATATACAGCTAGAGCAAATTGAACAAACTCTGTCGGGTGTAACAGAAGTTTACCAATCACAAAGTAATTTAATTGAAAATTTACGTAGGAAATTAAATGAAATATATCGATAATGGCAAAATATTTGTTATATTAGTTGTAGTATTAATAACCTAATTAATTAAATAAACTATGGGATTATTTTCATTTATTAAAAATGCCGGTGATAAATTATTCGGAGGCAACGAAACACCTGAACAAAAAGCACAGAAGATAAAAGAACATGTAAACAAATATGGCTTTGATTTGAGTGGAGTTACTTTTACAGTGGAAGGCGAAAAAGTAGTAGTTTCGGGAGAAGCAAAAAATCTAGATGAAAAACAGAAGATTTTGGCTACTGCAGGCAATGTGGAAGGAGTAGAGGGAGTTGAGGATCATTTAACTTTGCGAGAAGCGTTGAAAATCGAAATTCCAGATTTGTCTAAAACCTTATACACTGTAAAAAAAGGCGACACTTTATCTAAGATTGCAAAAGAGGTTTATGGCGATATGATGAAATACCCTAAAATTTTCGAAGCAAATAAGCCAATGCTAAAAGATCCAGACAAGATTTATCCTGGTCAAGTATTGTACATTCCACAAGATTAGTAGAAACTAGGATATTAAGAACTTTCAATTCATGTTTTTGGATTGAAAGTTTTTTTAGAATTATGAATTATAAAAGAAAATAGATACTAAAAAACACTTATTTTCGTTAAAAAATATAATAGAAACAGTATATCATAAAAATAGAAATATGAAATTATCAATTTTTCCTGTAGCTGCTTTAGCATTTACGATGTTGGTAGGTTGTGTTAGTCAGAAACAATATGATGAACTACAAGCTAGATACAACACTGCATATGCAGAAGGACAAGCTGCACAAAATGAGTTGTCTGCTGCAAGAGCTAGAATCGAAGGATTAGAAAGTATGATTGAGGCAGAAAGACGAAATTTAAAATCATTAGAAACTGCTTTCCAAACATGTCAATCATCACTAAACAATTGTTTAGATGGTAAAAAAGGTGATGCGGTGAATATTTCTAAACTTTTGGATGAAATTGCAGCATCAAATAAATATATACAGCATTTAGTGAATACAAAATCAAAATCAGATTCATTAAATATGGTGCTAACCAACAACTTAACACGTTCTTTATCTCGTGAAGAAATGCGTGATATCGATGTTCAAGTATTGAAAGGTGTAGTGTATATATCGTTAGCTGATAATATGTTATATAAATCAGGAAGCTACGAAATTTCTCCAGCAGCAGGAGAAACCCTGAGTAAAATTGCAAAAATCATCAAAGATTACCGTGATTATGATGTGTTAATTGAGGGGAATACAGATAATGTACCGATTAATCGTCCGAATATTCGCAATAACTGGGATCTTTCTGCCCTTCGTGCATCTTCTGTTGTGCAAGCATTACAAAATCAGTACGGAGTTGATCCTAAACGTTTAACCGCTGGTGGGCGTGGAGAGTATAATCCTGTAACTACTAATGCTACCGAAGAAGGTAGATCTAAAAACCGCCGTACACAGATTATCATTACTCCAAAATTAGATGAGTTTATGAATTTAATCGGGCAAGCACCAGGTAAGAAATAAATAAAAATTTCAGATATAAAAAGGCTGCAGAATGCAGCCTTTTTTGTAAAATAAACTTTGCTCGATTTATAGAGTTTTACTACTCATTTTCATCATTAGTAATTCTTGCATTGTTATTGATAAAATTATTTATAGAATTGATGAAAATTACTAAATGAAATTCCCAATGCCTATATTTTAGTAAATATCTCGATCATTGTTCCTGGGAAAGTTCTTGTTAAATGAAAGAAAACAACAAAAAGAATCTAAGCGAGAAGATCTGAGATAATTCAAAAAAAAAGGAGAATTGTATTATGATTCTCCTTTTTTTGTTATTGTTTGGTAAATAAATAAAATTTCCTCTACTATTATTAATTATCGTTACCCAATAATCCGCCAAATACAGATTGTACTATTCCTAAAACAACTCCGTACAAAAGAGCATACCAGAAACCATCTACCGTAAAATAATCACCCATCATTTTCTCTGCTAACAAAATGATTAGTGCAGTTATAACGAATGAAAACAACCCGAGGGTGAGGATGGTGATTGGAAAACTGATAATGCGTAAAACAGGTTTGATAAACGCGTTTAAAAAACCTAAAACTAGAGCTAATAAAATAGCTGCTCCGAAATTTTTAATATGCACCCCTGGTAAAATGTTGGCAAGAACAAATACAACTAAGGCAGAAATAAAAAAGTTAATAATAAAACCCATAATTTTTTTTATTAATACTATATGCAAATACTTTACCAAAAAAGAAAAAAACCGATTTATGTAAATCGGTTTTTTCAGATAGGACTATATTGGTGTTTATTGCTTATCAAAAAGATTTTTGATGTTTACTTCCGCATCAATAATAGCTGGTAAATCACTAATTGCTACTCTTTTTTGCTCCATCGTATCGCGGTGACGTAAAGTAACTGTATTGTCTTTTAAAGAGTCATGATCTACCGTTATACAGAATGGTGTTCCGATTGCATCCATTCGGCGATAACGCTTACCAATAGAGTCTTTCTCTTCATACATCACGTTAAAATCATAACGCAATTTACGAACAATTTCTTCTGCTAATTCTGGTAAACCATCTTTTTTAACCAATGGTAAAATTGCTGCTTTTATCGGTGCAATAGCTGCAGGTAATGCTAAAACAACTCGTTGTGTTCCGTCTGCTAATTCTTCTTCTCTCAAAGAATTAGAGAAAACTGCTAAAAATAATCGATCTAAACCTACTGAGGTCTCAACAACATAAGGTACGTATGACTCGTTGGTTTCGTTATCGAAATATTGTAGTTTTTTACCAGAAAACTTCTCGTGTGCTTTCAGATCAAAATCGGTACGCGAGTGAATTCCTTCTAGTTCTTTGAAACCGAATGGGAAACGGAATTCTATATCGGTTGCTGCATTTGCATAATGCGCTAATTTTTCATGGTCATGAAAACGATAATTATCATCACCTAAACCTAAAGATTTATGCCACTTCAAGCGGGTTTCTTTCCATTTTTCGTACCAGTCTAATTCTGTTCCAGGTTTCACGAAAAACTGCATTTCCATTTGCTCAAATTCTCTTTGTCTAAAAATAAATTGTCTTGCAACAATCTCATTTCTAAAGGCTTTCCCAATCTGAGCGATACCGAAAGGTAATTTCATTCTACCTGTTTTTTGTACATTGAGATAATTAAGGAAAATACCTTGAGCGGTTTCTGGGCGTAGGTATAAGTCCATTGCTTGCTCAGCTGTTGCGCCTAATTTTGTACCAAACATCAGGTTGAATTGTCGCACTTCTGTCCAGTTTTTAGAGCCTGTTACTGGGTCTGAAATTTCCAATTCTTCGATCAATGCTTTTACGTCTTCCAAGTCGTTTTTATCTAACGATTTACCCATTCTCTCAAGAATGGTGTTGATTTGTTTTTGATACTCTACTACACGCGGATTGGTAGCTAAGAATTGTTCTTTATCGAAAGCATCACCAAAACGTTTTTCTGCTTTTGCGATTTCTTTTTCTATTTTAGTTTCGATTTTCGCACAGTGTTCTTCGATCAAAACGTCTGCACGGTATCGCTTTTTAGAGTCTTTATTATCGATTAATGGATCGTTGAATGCATCAACGTGTCCGGAAGCTTTCCAAGTTGTGGGGTGCATAAAAATGGCAGAATCTATCCCGACAATGTTTTCATGTAATTGCACCATTGATTTCCACCAATATTGTTTCAAATTATTTTTTAATTCTACCCCATTTTGTGCATAATCATACACGGCAGACAAACCATCATAAATTTCGCTCGATTGAAAAATAAAACCGTATTCTTTCGCATGCGAAATTACTTTCTTGAAAATATCTTCTGACATAGTATTTTACATTCTAAGTTTTAAAGTGCAATTTTAATGAATTTTACGGAGTTTTTATAGTTTTTTGAAGTGCTTTTATAGAATATGGTTGTTTTTTGATGAAAAGTAGAATGAATTGCGGTAAAATTCTGTTAGTATAAAAAACAGAATTGGATTTAATTTTTTTTAAAAATATTCTGAGAGACGATGTTTGTGAAAGCTGGACATATTAATAAAATTATATTTTTGTGTGGATATTTTCTATATTTTTACCCAAAATTTATCGATGATTCTTATGTGTTTTCGATGAGTTGTGATCTACTATTGTATGAAGAAATTTTTTTATTTATCGTTTTTATTTTTGCTGTTTTTTTCTTGTGTCTCGCAGAGGCAACAAAAACAAGCGGTGCAGGAGAATATTCTTACCTTGCGAGATAGTTATTGCAAGGCACCGCATCATTATAATTTTGCACAAGAAGTTCCCTCGTATAATTCAGACTCTATTCTACAAACAAGGCAGCATCTACGGGAGAATTTTACTGATCAAAGTATTTTGATACTGAATGCACTCGGTACGTTGGATGAGGTGGAGAAAATCATTGAACTGAAAAAAAATCCTACCACAGATTCTAAAATAGAAATGTTGCGGTTGAAAAATATTATCAATAGTAAAATTACGATTTCTTTGACCGAAATAGATGCCGTTGCTGCTGAATTTGATTGCGAAGGTGAACGCGTGGCACAAATGGCTAATTTTGTTGATAATCTCAATGAAAATAAAAACAATAGATTGGTTATTTATTCTATAGTTGCAGGTGCAGCTGCATCGATTGCTAGTAGTATTATTAGCGACGATAGTTGGAGTAATGCTGTGGATATTTCGGGTGGGGTTTTAGGTGCAGGACTTGGTTTTGCGACCCTTAATCCGAAAGGAAAGAAAGTAGAGTTTATTCATGCAAGAAATTTATTGCGTGATGTGTGGCAAGAAAAATTACAGTCGAAAAATTTTCCACCATTTGTTTGGTATATGTTTACAGAAAAAAGTTTCTCTAATAGTGCAGAAGGTTTGTCGATTATCCAAAACATAAAAAAAAGATGGTTGCAATTTAATTTTCAGAATGATATAGAAAAGGCAAATCATTCGGTGATTTTTAACGATGGAGGAATTTACCGTGCCGATGATTTGCACAATCGTACATCGATGCTCAATCAGATGCAATCGGCGACAAGAACAATTAATCAAAGCATTAATTATCTTTTGTTGGATTTGGATCGATTTATATTATAATAGATGACTCTAATTTAGGTTTTTATGATTACAGAAAGTTAGTGAAAAAGAAGAAATCTGGGTTGCTTTATATTGTGCTTATAAAGAAATTACGATAAACAAATCTCTGCTTTTTGTGCGGGAGTAGGTTTTGTAGCAGTAACTTTCTATATTTCCTTCAACCTTGTTATTTTACCAAACGTTTTTGGTAGCAGTTTCGTTTCATTCTTTGTAATAGTTTTTTACTTTGATATTTTTTTCTTCCAATAAATCAAGTAAAGCATATTTATGGTCATTGCCAACTAGAACTATAATTTGTTTTCCTTTAAATTCGTTTGAGTATTTGGCAATATTTTCAGCCATTATTTTATTTCTTCTGTCCCAAAATTCTTTGCGAAGTTCAGCAAACTCTAACCATTCTTTCAATTCGTCTGTTCTTTTTATTATTGAAATCATCAATTCGAAGTTTATCTTGTTTTTAAGAGAAAGAAATTTTGTTGCAAGGTTGGAATTGCTCTCTTGTAAAGAATTAAATTTTAACTCTGAGTAGGTTTTCAAGGTTTGTAACAATATTTCAAAGTCAATTCTGCAACTTTCAGAAAATTTAACTTCTTTGTAAATGTTCAGCATTTCGCTAAACATTTTGTTCTCTTTTTCGTGATATTTTTCTTTTCTATAAAACTCGTTTCTTCCGTTTACATCAAAAGAACGAATTAGAGTTCCATTGAGTTGTTGGTAGTGATAGCTTGCGATATTTTCATTTGTTGTTAGAAAATCTTCTATCGGATATTTTTCAGTGTTGAAATTAAAGTCTTTTGTAAAATGTTTTTTTTCAAGTTCAATCAAAATCAAGTCTGGCTTTATTTTGTTGAAAATAATGGTTAAGCTGTCAGGGGTCATATAATGATTTTCTTCGTGAAAAGTCCCAATTAACCAAATTTCATTTTTAGCATAAGATATTGTAGAAATAAGTAAAATGAGAATTAAAAATAAGTTTTTATTTATCAATTATCATTTATCAATTATCATTTATCATTTATCATTTATCATTTATCATTTCTTTTATTAAAATCTGAAACATCATAATAATATAGAGAAATCACCACAATGCCTAAGGCAATATAACTAATCGTAGCTTTATTTGGATAATCTATAACACATAAATATTGAAAAAAGCTGATTTCTTCAACAAAAAACTAGATGTTTTAAGTAAACAAATGAAAGAAGCTTATCCATTTATTGATATTAAAAAAATTAATTCGATAAACATTATAACAGCCATTTCTACCAAGAAATAAACAAATTTAATCGAGGTTTATTAAAATCATTCGATAGTAAAATGGATTTACAAAAAATGGTACGAAGCATTGACAAGACAAATAAATTCTGGATTAGATGAAATTCCAGACAAATACAAAGGGTTTGTTTTTAGAGGAACATCATTAGAAAAAAATAGAAATATATATTAATGCTTTTAAAAATAGAAAAATGAATATATAGTGTTTAGTTTATAATGGTAATCAAAAGGGGGACCTTACACAACCTTTTGATTTTTCTGAACTTGGATACATTATGCAAAGAAAAACTCGGACTAAAATTAGGAAAAAGTCCCTAATTTAGTCCGAGTATTTTTTTATTCACTGACATTCAGTGTAGATTGCGGAGAGAGAGGGATTCGAACCCCCGGAGGTGTGACCCTCAACGGTTTTCAAGACCGCCGCATTCGACCGCTCTGCCATCTCTCCAATGTCCATTCCTTTACAGGATTGGAGTGCAAATATAGAATGAATTTTATAAAAAACAAACTTTTGTTTTCGTATTTCGTGAATTAAATAAAATTACTTTTTAACACCTCTCATAATCAGTGTCTTACAATAAAAAAATCCACTTTCTACAAGAGAAAGTGGATTGATAACTAGAAAGTCTAATACTATCCTTTATTGTACGCCGCCTCCTAGAGCTCGGTATAATTCTACCAACGACTGCAGTTTCGCTAATTTGATATTCACCAAGCCAAGGTCGGCATTGAGTGCAGAGTCTCGTGCGGTAATTACCTCTAAGTAATTGGCCATCCCGTAATTTAATAACTCTTCTGAGTTGCTTACGGCAGATTTTAGCACAGTAGACTCTTGTTGTTTCAAGTCGATTTTTTTAGACGCAGCATCGTACTGATACATCGCATCGGAAACTTCTTTGCTCGCTAATAAAATGGCTTGTTTATATTTCAATAATGCTTGTTCTTGCTGTACAAGGGCAACTTCTTTCTGTGTCTTTATCTGGCGACGATTGAGGATTGGTTGCGTTAATCCTGCTAAGACATTCGCAAAAAGAGACTGATGGTCGAATAGTTTATCCAGCTCAATGCCTTGTACTCCGCCCGAAGCATCAATCGTTAGGCGAGGGTAGAAGTTGGCCTCTGCTGCATTCACCAAATGAAAAGCATTGGCTAAACCAAATTCAGCCGCTTTCACATCGGGTCTGTTTTCTAATATCTGAGCCGGAACACCGATTGCTAATGTTGTGTTGATTACTTGGCTATCTAAGGAAGAACGATTGATTTCTGTAGACGACTCTCCTAAAATGTAGCTGATGTAATTTTCTTGTAATCTGATTTGACGGTTGATGTCGAGCAAAAGGGATTCTGCACTCAATAATTGAGCTTCGGTCTGATTGACTGCAACTTCTGTAACTTGTCCAGCATCTTTCAATGCTTTGGTTGTTTCTAAACTTTGTGTCCTATTGACAATGGCTTCTTGGGCAATTTTCTTTTGCTCATCCAAAGCAAGCAATTGATAATAAGCGTTAGCAATCATTGATATAATACTTGTTTTCACTGCCTGATGAGCGGCCAAGGTTTGTAGAAACGTAGCTTCTGTCGCCCGCTGATTGCTTTTTATCCTTCCCCAAATATCCAATTCCCACGACATTGCACCCGAAAGTTCGTATTGTCTTTGGGTTTGTTTTCCGGTAAATCTTCCCATGGAACTGTTGGCAGAAGATTCGGTAAGCGTAAACTTCGGCCCGACCGAAAAAGTAGGGAAATACTGTGCTCGACCTTGTTTCATATATGCTTCGGCAATACGGATGTTTTGCATTGCATTGCGTATATCGAGATTGTTGCTCAATCCTTTATCGATTAAACTTTGCAATGATGCATCTGTGAAAACCTCTTTCCAAGAAACTTTGGCTATTGTTGTACTATCTTTTACCAATTCATCGGTACGGTAATAGGCTTCGGTAGTAATTTCTTGTGGTCGATTGTATTCTTTGGCCACAAAACAAGATTGTAGCGAAAAGATTCCTACCAAAACAAAGCCAACTGTTAGTATTCTATATTTTTTCATTGTATTCGTTTTAGAGTTTGGTATGAAGGTTTTGAGTATCGTTAGTGCTATTTTGATCAAATTTGATCGGAACTATTTTTTCTTGGATAGATTGGAAAATCACAAACAATACTGGAATAACAAATACTCCTAAAATCGTTCCGATCAATAAGCCAAAGGCTGCTCCTGTCCCGATTGATCGGTTACCAATAGCTCCTACGCCAGAAGAAATTACTAGAGGAGTTAAACCTAAAATAAATGCAAACGATGTCATCAAAATCGGACGTAGACGAGATTTTGCTCCCTCCATTGCGGCTTGCCAAATACTCATCCCATATCTTCTACGTTGAGCGGCAAATTCTACAATGAGAATCGCGTTTTTCGCCAATAGACCGACAAGCATAACTAAGGCAATCTGGAAGTAGATATTGTTTTCTAATCCAGCTAAAAACTGGCTTAAATAAGCACCCATCACACCTACCGGTAAAGATAACAATACGGCGAATGGTAGGATATAACTCTCGTACTGAGCACTTAAAATAAAGTAAACAAAAACCACACACAGCATAAAAATTAAGATGGTCTGTCCGCCCGAATTAATTTCTTCTCGGGTAAGCCCTGTAAAGTCTATACCGTAATTGGTAGAAAGGTTTTGTGTTGCGACTTCTTGTACCGCACGAATAGCGTCACCACTCGAGAAACCTGGGGCAGGTGCTCCCGAAATATTGGCAGATGTAAAGAGGTTGTATCGGTTGATCGATTGTGGTCCATATACTCGGGATAGATTTAGAAATTGTGAGATAGGAGCCATTTCGCCAGAACCTGTACGAACAAAGATTTTGTTCAGACTTTGTGCGTCTGCTCTGTCTTCGGGCAAGGCTTGTACCATAACTCGGTATTGTTTTCCGTACCTAATGAAATCTGCCGCATATATTCCACCAATATATCCTTGCATTGCAGAGAGTAAGTTGTTTACACTTACGCCAGATTGTTTGGCTCTTTCTACATTAACATCCATTCTATATTGAGGGAAGTTTGTGTTGAGGGAAGTTTGTGCGTACATAATTTCTGGACGTTGCATTAGTGCAAAAATATAGTCTTGTGCAACTTGATCAAATTCATTAAGATTTCCGCCCGAGCGGTCAAGTAACTTCAATTCGAAACCAGAAGAAATTCCAAAACCTGGAATTGAAGGTGGCTGGAAGAAAATAGCTTTAACATCTGGGAATTGAGCACCGGTTATAAACAATTGTTTGATAATATTGTCTATGTTTGTTTCTTGTGTTTTTCTATCCTTGAAATCGTCTAATTTTATAAGTGCGATTCCGTAGTTAGATCCTTGTCCAGAAATAAGACTAAAACCAGAAACCATTGTGATGGTATTGATCCCTTTTATTTCTTTTGCTTTTTCTCTGAATTGTCTTTGCAACTCATATACTCGGTCGGCTGATGCACCTGCAGGCAACTCGAAGTTACCCATGATAAATCCACGATCTTCATTCGGTACGAATCCTGTTGGCATATATTTATTGGTGATAAAAATTATTGCCAAAGAAGCTAGTAGAATAAGGAAGGTTACCCATTTGTGTTTGAATAAAAATTTAAATGAATTGGTATAACGCCTAGTCATTTTATCAAACCCTTCGTTGAATTTTTGAAAACCTTTTCTTATTATAGATTTTTTCGTCTTTTCGTCTTCTTCATTATGTGGTTTTAGGAATAGCGCACACATAGCCGGACTCAGTGTAAGTGCATTCACCGCAGAAATAATAATGGCTACAATAAGCGTAACCCCAAACTGTTGATAAAAAACTCCTGTTGGTCCTGTGATAAATGTAACCGGAACAAATACCGCTGCCATCACCAAAGTAATCGAGATAATTGCTCCTGTAATTTCGCTCATAGCACTTTCTGTTGCTGGGCGGGCTTCCATATGGGTTTCCTCCATTTTGGCATGCACGGCCTCGACGACTACAATTGCATCATCCACCACAATCCCGATTGCGAGAACTAATGCAAAGAGGGTGAGGAGGTTGAGTGAGTATCCGAAAAGATTAAGAAAAAAGAAAGTCCCAATAATCGAAACCGGAACGGCAATTAGTGGAATTAATGTCGATCGCCAATCTTGTAAGAAAATGTAAACAACAATAAACACGAGTATAAAAGCTTCTATAAGGGTGCTTACTACTTTATTTATCGAAGCTTCTAGGAATTCATTCGTATCGAAATTAATGAAGTAATGAACTCCTGGTGGAAGGTTTTGTTGAATTTTCTCGAGTTCGATTTTGATATCATTAATAATTTTTTGAGCATTAGAGCCCGGTGTTTGATAAATCGCCATAGCCACGTTTGGTTTACCGTTGGTTTCTGATACACCACCGTAATCTAACGAGCCTAACTCTATTTTTGCAATATCTTTTAGTCTTAATACGCTGCCGTTAGGAAGTGTTTTGATAACAATATTTTCGTATTGTTCTTCTTGGTTTAGCTTCCCTTTGTACGTTATTATGTATTGGAAAGACTTTCCATCGTTTTGACCCAATTGTCCAGCAGCAGCCTCTAGTGATTGTTCGTTTATTGCAGCAATAACGTCTGATGGTACCAATTGGTAGTTGGCTAGTTTATTGGGGTCTAGCCATATACGCATTGAGTAAACTTTCGATCCAAAAGCTGTTGCATCACCTACACCATTAATTCTTTTTATTTCAGGAATTACATTGATGTTCATATAATTCTGAATATAAATCTGATCATAATCAGGATTATCAGAATAGAAGGATAAGAACATTAGTGCAGAAGTCTGTTGCTTTTGGGTGGTTACACCCGATCGAGTAACCTCTGCAGGTAATAGAGGAGTTGCTCGGGCAACACGGTTCTGTACGTTAACAGTGGCAATATCTGGGTCGACTCCAGCTTTGAATACAACATTAATTTGCGCTGTACCCGAGTTAGAAGAAGTAGAGGTAATGTAATCCATATCTTCTACACCGTTGATCTGCTCTTCTAATGGGATAATTACACTTTCCATTACTGTTTGTGCATTTGCCCCTGTATAAGAAGCATTTACCTGAACAGTGGGGGGTGCAATATCTGGATATTGAGTAACCGGGAGTACAGTTAATCCTAATATCCCAAGTATTACGATGATAATCGATATCACCGTAGAAAATACTGGTCTATCTATAAATGTTTTTAGCATATTTTTTTTGGTTAGAATACTTTTTTAATAGAATTTACAATCGTGTCAAAGTTTGTAGGAATAGGTTTGATTGCTGTTTTGTCTTTGATTTTGTCAACTCCTTGTGCAACAATTTTATCTCCTTTTTTTACACCCTCTTTTACAATAATCATGTTATTCGTACGATTTTCAACTTTTATAATCGATTGTCTTGCGGTATCTTTTTCTACTTTATAAACATACACATTGCCTTGTCTCTCAAAAGTAGATGATTCTGGTACAACAATCGCGTCAACATATGTTTTCGGGATGCGAATGCGTCCACTATTTCCGTTGCTCAAGAGTTTGTCTGCATTATTAAAAGTTACACGAAATTGTATCGAGCCAGTTGAGGGGTCGATTTGTCCAGTAACAGCTTGTATTTTGCCTTTTTCTGGGTAAACTTCGTTATTCGCTAAAACTAATTCTACCGGTGGCATATTGTTTAGTTTTTCCTGAAGTGTTTTACCGTTAGTTTTTATAATAAAATCTAAGTACTCTGCTTCATTCATAGAGAAATAAGCATATACTTTACTTGTATTTGAAATGTTTGTTAAAGGAGTGGGATCTGCCGGACCGACTAAACTTCCTTCTCTAAAGTTTATAGAGCCAACTACTCCGCTGATAGGGCTTCGTACAATAGAATAGTTTATATTAGCATTTACCTCATTGAGACTTGCTTGGGCTTGAGCTTGACCGGCTTGAGCCTGTGATAGAGCAGCTTGTGCTTGGTTTTTAGCAGCTTGTGCTTGAGCTAAATTTGCTTTGGCAGTTTCCAATTGTACATTCGAAATAATGTTTTTCTCGACCAAAGGAATTAATTTATTCACCTCTACCTGAGCAACTTGTACACGAGCCTCTGCTGCTTTTACATTGGCTTGTGCAGATTGTATATTAGCAGAAGCAGCATTCACCCCAGAGCGGGCAGCATCTGCAGTTTGACTGAGTGCATTGGTTTCTAGCTTGAATAAAGCTTGGCCTGCAGAAACATACTGTCCCTCGTCAATGTAAACATGGGTTATATAACCTTGTATTTTCGCTCGTACAGCATTGTTGTTTATTCCCTCGATAGTGGCTGGAAACTCCGAATAGGATTCAACTACTCGTTGTGAAACATCCACAACAGGTAATGGGCTAGGACCCTGAGGTTGCATCGAGCTCTGATCACTCTTTTTGCATGAGAAAATCATCGATGCACTAATACCCATTAGAATAAAATATCTTTTTTTCATAGAGTTATATTATTAGATTTTGTATTTATTTAATTGTTCAATTGTATCATTTATTAAGTTTTGTTGCAATTCCATATATTTTTTTATGATTAGATAGACCTCTTCATAGTTGGATTTGCAAATGCCTTTCTGGATTCTATATAGTTGTACTTTATCAAAAGAAATCATTGTTTTCTCTAGTTGGTCTAAAACTTCTTGTAAACGGTTGGTAAAATGATAAGGATTCGGTCTGAAGTATCTTTTTCTCTTGTCTTCTTTGTATACAAAGTCTACTTTGTCTATCTCTATCAAGTATTTCAGGCTACAAGAAATAGAGCTTTTGCTCGCTTTGAATTTGTCTACTAACTCCTCAAATGTTATCCCTTTCTGCCCAACTTCAACCAGCATATAAGTGAAAATTTTCGCTGTAAGAGGAGGATAGCCATTATTATGTTCGAAAAAATTTTCGATATCGCAAATAAGTTGATCTGTATCTATTGTAGACATTATAAATTTTTGCACAAAGTTAGATTTTAGTTCGGTTACAACCAAACCAACTTTTTATTAATAAAGTGTTAAATTGTGTTAAATGTTGCAAGTTATTGATTGTCTTGCTGTATGTCAAGTGGTGTACAGTTTTATGGTACTAAATTTGATTGTAATAACTAAAAAAAAGTAGAAAATGAAAAGTTTAATAGTAGGATTGTTTTTTACATTTGGTTCTCTATTGTTTGGGCAAAATATAACTTTAGACAAAAGTCATGCGCGTTTACAATTTTTTGTTACTCATATGACTATCTCAACTGTAGATGGAAAATTTAATGAATTTGATGTGGTGTTGAATAATTTTGATCAGAATGATATCACGAAATCTACCATTACGGTAGTGGCACAAACCAATTCAATTGATACAGGAATCGAAGCAAGAGATAACCACCTAAAAAGTGCTGATTTTTTTGATGTTGCTCAATATAAAACAATCGAATTTAAATCTACTTCATTAGAGAAAATTATAGGAAATACCTATAAATTAAACGGAAATCTCACGATGAGCGGTGTAACAAAGCCAATTACTCTTACTTTGGTATACAATGGTAACAGCATCAATTCTGCAAATAATATCAAATCTTATGGGTTTACCATAAAAGGGACGATTAATCGATCTTCTTATGAGATAGGAAAAAAATTTCCAGAAAGTGTTATAGGAAATGATATAAAAATACTATCTAACTTAGAGTTTACACAAAATAAAAAAAAGAAATAAAAAAAAATCATCATGACAAAAAAATGGATAATAGATACAGCGCACTCAGAAATTTTTTTCAAGGTAAGACATATGGTTATTTCTACAGTTACAGGGACATTTAATGATTTTCATGCAGAAGCTATTGTAGAAGGAAATTCGTTTGAGACTGCAGAATTTAATGCAGCTATAGAGGTAAATTCTATTTCGACAAAAGTCGAAGCACGAGATCAACATCTAAAATCGGAAGAGTTTTTCTATACAGAAAAATTTCCTCAAATATTCTTCGAAAGTAAAGAAGGAATCCGAAACGGTGAACTTACAGGTACAATAGAAATTAGAGGTGTAAAACAACCCATACATTTGAATGCAGATATCAGTGAGATCATTGTAGATAATTACGGAAACAAAAAAGTAGGTATAGAGTTATCAGGCGTTATTAATAGAAAAACTTTCGGCCTGAACTGGAATAGCCTAACCGAAGCAGGAGGAGTTGTTGTCTCTGACGAAGTTAAAGTCATTGCAAACCTACAATTAACTGAAGAGAAATAAAATAATGTTATAAAAAAACCTCTGTCCCTAAACAGAGGTTTTCTTTTATTTATCTATGAGCCGGGATCAACCATTTGAATTGTGGACCGTTATCTGGGATATTAATCCTCTCTGAAATTTTTCGCATCCTCTCAGGAAACTTCATAATGAAATCTCTTGCTTTTTCTGCATCTTCGGTAAGATTGGTTATTTTATCTATTTTCCAAGCTTTGATCAGTTTCTCCATAATATCTACATAATCAAAAGCGGTATAAACACCAATTCTCTGAGCAGCATCCGAAAATGGCTCGAAAAGTTTCCCAATGTTATCACCAGATTCTCTTAAAAAGTGAGCAGGCATTACAATCTTTAAGCGGAACATGTATTGCACGGCCAACATCATTTCACTAGGATCAACCTCAAAAATTCTACGCACAAACTCCGTATACGCCAAGTGATGGCGCATCTCATCACCGGCAATTATTTTGCACATACGCGCAATGTTTTTTGCACCATAGTTTTTGGCGATTCTCGACACATTGTTGTGAGAAATGTAGGTGGCTAATTCTTGGAAACTGGTGTAAACAAAATTTTTATAAGGATCATGAGAAGTCCCAATATCAAATCCATCATTGATAAGGTAATGCGTAGAAATTTCCACCTCGCGCATATTGATTCTGCCCGATAGATAAAGGTATTTGTTGAGCAAGTCACCATGTCGATTTTCTTCACCAGTCCAATGACGAATCCATTTTGCCCAACCGTAGTCTATATAACTGCCGTCTTCATTTACTACACCATCGAGTTGCATCAACCACGATTCGTATGTAGGTAGAGCTTCTTCTGTGATTGTATCGCCAATTAAAGTAATCCAAAAATCATCAGGTAAATCTTTAGCCAATTCGCGCAACTCTGTTATTTCTTCAAAAAAATTATGGCTCTGAGAGTCAGGAAGAAAATCAGAAGGTTGCCAAATTTTCTCAACAGGTATCAGAAACTGATCCATATATCGATCAATATCTTTCTCTATAAATTGCATGACCTCTTTTCGTATATTGTGAATTGACATAAGAAATTATTTTTTTGGGTTTTCAACACTAGAAGTTATTATATTTTCTACCTGATAAAGAAGTTGATCAAAATCTTTTTTGGCTACTGCAATAGGTTCGTGGCATTGCAATTGGATTTTTACACCCAAATTCATCGGAAATTTTTTTTGTTGCATTTTCCAAGAATTGTTTATCGTGATCGGAACAATATAGGCGTTGTCAGCATATTTGCACAGTACCTTCAAACCACTTTCTTTAAAAGCTTTTGGAACTCCATCCCTGCTGCGTGTTCCTTCTGGGAAAATAACAGCAGAATAATTATTTTGTTTTATGTAAGTAGCTAATTTTTTTATTTGTAGGATAGATGATTTACCATCTTTTCGGTCGATCAAAACCGAACCGCCTTTCTGTAAATTATACGAAACACTTGGGATTCCTTTTCCTAATTCTTTCTTGCTGATAAATTTAGGATGAAATTCAGACAAATACCACTCTATAGGAGAAATATCGAACATACTTTGATGGTTCGACACAAAAATAAGGGGTACATTTTTAGGGATTGATTCTTTACCACTAAAACGGTAAGAAGTTCCTAAAATTTTGGTGCAAAGCATCAATGTCCAATTCATAGCTTTTACCGATTTGTGGTGAGCCGAGTAGCCCCCTAAATTATACGATAAAAACTGAATAAGGTGGAATAACAATAATGTTGATCCGAAGGATAGATAAAATAAAATACTTAACGGAATAGCAAATAGAATTTTCAAATTAAAATGATTTTACACAAAAGTAGTTTTTTAATGCTAAGCATAATAAAAAAACCAAAAATATTTTCTATTTATCTCCCGTAAATGAAATTATCTAGACTTTTTTAGGCGCATTACCTCTTTTTTATCAGCGTTGTAAAGTATAAGGGTTTCGTTCTTTATGCTATAAGTTTTCACATTGTCTAAGGCAGATGTAAAAGCATTTTCGTCAACACCTTCGCAAAACATACGTGTCATACCCACACCAGTGAATTCTAAACCATTTTGTGAAGTCGAAAATCCTCCAAACATATTATTGCAACCAGAATTTCCGGTAAATTTTTTGGTTATTGGCTCAAATGTTAAGGACGGAGTTTTGGCAGGGAACGATTTTTTTAGGTCAACTTTCGGAAGTTCAGACAAAGTCCAAGTACCAAATAATGATAAATTTGTAGTAGAACTAGCTTCGTTTTGTGTGCTAGGAGCTGTGGTGGTACAAGAACTAAGACCAAACAATCCGCTCAAAAAGCTTGCATAAAATAAGTTTTTTATCTTCATCATTCTAGATTTTTTGCTTTGTATAATTTCAAAATATAAGCCAAACTATTCATCCTATCAAAATTAGGAGCATTTTGTATCAAGATTTTCTTACATTTAAACTTTCTAAACACACGAAAATAGTATCATGATTTTAGAGAAAGTAGCACAAGTAGAAAGCATCGATAAGAAAAACTTTATCAAACACTACCTGAAAAAGCAACAGCCCTTACTAATCAAAGGTTATGCAAAACAATGGGAAGCTTTCCCGCTATGGAATTTCGATTATATTCGCAATAAAACGAAAGGGCAAGAAGTGCCAATTTATGATAATCGTCCAGCAGACGCTAATCAAAGTTCGGATACACCAGCAACCTATCAGAAAATGGAGGATTATTTGGATGAAATTACAACCCGAGATTCTGATAAACGTATTTTCTTCTACATCATCACCGATCGTTTGCCTGCTTTACTCAATAATTTTACCTACCCAGATTTGGGGATAAAATTTTTCAAGCGTTTACCAACTTTATTTTTTGGAGGGAATCAGGCCCGTGTTTTGATGCATTATGATGTAGATATGAGCGATTTTGTTCATATTCATTTCGAGGGTAGAAAACGCATATTGTTATTCGATCAATCGCAATCCAGAAATTTATATAAAGTACCCTTATCGGTTCATACGATAGAATCTATTGATTTTGATCACCCGGATTACGAAAAATACCCAGCGCTGAAAAAAGCCAAAGGGTTCGAGGTAGAGATGGAACATGGCGATTTGTTGTTTATCCCGAAAGGTTGGTGGCATTATAATCGATATCTAGAAGCTGGTTTCTCGATGTCGCTTCGGGCAATGCCAAGTCCTGTTCGGTTTTTAAATTTTCTGGACATGATGTATCATGTTTTTGTGATGCGCTATACCGATAAAATTTGTCGAAAAATTGGCAAAGAAAAATGGATTTCCTACAAACAAAAACAAGCCTATAAACAATCTAATCGAGATTTGGATTAATTAAACTATTTCGTAATTTTTGTTCTGTATTTCATCCTATCGTAAAAATATTATCATTTCTTTTTTTCAGAAAATAAAAAACCACAACGATTGTATGTTGTGGCTTTCATGCGTTTTTTTGTTTGAGAATTCTAATGCATTGCTTTTAGTTCGTATAAAAAATTCACAATATCATCACCAGAATAATCGGCCATCCCGAGGGTAGTGTGTGCAATATTTCCTTTTTTATCGAGGATAATGGTTGTGGGCAAAGAACCTCGGAAAAAATCGCTCGGAATTCCAGAGTTCGGATACATTACCGGAAGACTAAGTTTTTTACGCTCCATAAATTTTGCAACTTTGTCTTGTTTACGAATACCTTCTACTTCTACAGTGATAAACTCGATTTCTGGATCCTCTTTTATTTTATCGTATAGTACTTGTAAAGAAGGCATCTCTGCGATACACGGCGGACACCAAGTTGCCCAAAAGTTGATGAAGACAACTTTACCTTTCAGAGCTTCCATATCCACTTTGTTGCCTTTATCGTCGATCATCTCGAAAACATAATTGGCTTCGGGAAGCTCAATACCTTGTTCGTTGTTTTCTGGGGTACTTTCTATTTTTTCTAATTTTGGCTGAAAAAGTCCAATTTTCATAAAACCTTGTTGTACAAAGGCTTTTGCTTCGGGAACGAAAAGAAGAACCAAAGCGATCGTTGCCATAATAATGACAGAATAATTTTTTTTCATGATACTGATGAGTTTTTTGAGTTTTGTTTCCATTGTAAATGACGGATTCAATTAAAACTTTAAGATTTTTATATTGAGAGATTCAATTTTTTACAGCAATAGAAGCATTACAATGATGAAGATTCTATCCAGAAATTGATTATAATTTTTTTTGATTTAGGTAAAATATAAATATTTGGTAGGAATAATTTTTATCATCCTACTCAATAAATTATACCGCTATTAAGAAAGAAATTCTGTACTAATTTTTAGTTGATTATAGAGAATATAAAGAGGATGTTTTTCGGTAAGAGGGCCTTTGTATTGGGCGGGGAATTTGTTTTTGGTAAGAGAGAAAAACTGTTTATTGGCTGCCAAAAACAATCCATCGTCTAGTTGTTTTTTTGTTTGATTTCTTTGTTTATTCTCTATTTCTATGATAGAAGTAGGACATTGGTTTGTAGAAGTTTGGCTCTGTGTTTTAGCCGGATTAGAGCTAACGAGTTCACCGGTTGAGATATGCAAAATTTGGGTGATAGAAAATTTGGTGCTACATGGCATAAGTAGCACTAAAAAAACTCCGAAAAGAAAAGTCAATCTTTTTATCACAGCACAATAATATAAAAAACTATTGTAAAAATCGCTATAGTGATATTTTTTTTAAGTTTCATTTAACATGTGATGTGTTTGCTAATCCTATAAAAAAAAGCAGTTCATCGAACTGCTTTTTTTAGTGTATAATTTCTACGATTTAGTAATCGTATGCATTTTGTGTCTCACCTCCAAAATTCCAAGAGATTCCAAAACGCAAGGTATTCTCAAGGGCATTGTTGGTATTCGAGGTTGGGATTAGGTACGAAGCATCAAAACCAAACGAGTTGTATTTTAGTCCTAAACCTAGCGTTAGGTGCTGACGATCTCCTTTCCATTGGCTTTCGTGGAAATAACCTGCACGAACAAAAAGTGCCTCATTGTAAGAGTATTCTGCTCCGATTGCGTACGTAATCTCTTGCAATTCTTCTTTTCCTCCGTTGGGTGCATCACCAAAAGAACTGAACATTCCGGCTAAAACTCCTTTGTTAGGACGGGTTACTCCCACTGGATGTCCATCTACGATAGAGTCGTATTGTGGGGTTGGAACCAATAATTTTGCAAATTCGGTAGAAACAGAAAGTTTATTGTATTCGTCGAATTTGAAATCGTACCCAACACCTAAACGTAAATTTGTCGGTAGGTAAGAAGCGTTGTCTTCGTTATTCGAGTAATCTAATTTTGGTCCGATGTTCGAGATTTGGAAACCTCCTCGTAGTTTACCGTCGAAGTTATTGGTGCTCATGGTTTCTGATTCGTAGAAACCGGCAATATCTACGGCAAAGCTGTTGGCCGGTTGTACAGTTCCGTCGCTAACGTTGTTGAATAAATCCGAGCGGATGAAACGACCGGTTACGGCCATCGAGTAATTGTCACTCATGCGTAAACCGTAGGCAAGGTCGAATGAGAATTCATTGGGTTTGGCAATTCCTTTTGGTACGATATCGTTCCCTATCAACTCATTCATTTCTATATCACCCATCTTGAAGTAGTACAAACTTGCCGAAAGGGTGGAGCGTTCGTCTTGTCCTAGAAAGGTAAAGAAAGTTGCGTTTAATAAAAAGACATCGTCTGTAAACGAGCTCATGTATGGAGTGTAGGTAAAAGCCACTCCCGAATAGTCTTTACTGAAAGCGTATTTCGCGGCATTCCAATATTGAGAATGATTATCTGCCGATGTTGCTACCCCTTGATCTCCTAAACCACCCGCACGTGCATCGGGAGAGATACGCAAGAATGGTGCTCCTGTAAAGATCGGATTGTTCACATCTTGTGCATATGTTAACCCTGCTAAAACAATCATTAAACTTGCTGTAAATTTTTTCATTCTATAAAATTTGTTCCTCTATGTTATTACTTTAAAATCACTAATTTTTCTATTGCCTGTGCGCTTCCTTTGCAAGTTTCAGCATTTACACCACGCACATTGACTTTGTAAATATAAACACCTTTTCCTATTTTATCACCAAAATCATCTAATCCGTCCCAAGGAATCGCATATTTATTGGTTCGATAGCCTTCTCTAAACGGCGTAGAACTTACATATTGTTTGATGCTTTTTACTAATTTTCCAGATACTGTAAATATTTGTACCAAGACTTCTAATTCGCTATCACAATTGTGCTCGAAATGGAAATAAGTGTTGTTGGTGAACGGATTAGGCCAATTGAGTAGCTTGTCGATGTGCAATTGACTATTTCCGTTTTCCATAACTACAAAGTCTAACGAGGCTGTATTCGAATTATTGTTGATATCCCAAAATTTTAACGTTATTGAATGTTGTCCCAACTCTAAATTTTTCAACTGATACATCACTTGTCCTTTTTGGTAATCTTTGAAATTTTTATTGATACAAGGATTGTTATCTCCGCCATCGTAATATTCATTAAGTACGAATGAGTTTTGGATATTTCCGTCGAGGGTTGCTACAATATCGTGTCCGATAGAAGCCCCTGAAGAACTTATGCCCATGTTGTCTGTAAGGCATCCGACCAAAATAGGATCGCGATCGGTGATTCCGCCATCCGCAAAGTTGAGGTTGTTCATATACAATTTTCCTTGTGGAATTTCCTTATCGTTCATGTTGTTTTCATTCAGCCCTCCGACATTTACTTTGGTAACGGTAACGGCATCGGTCTGGTTGTTATCTGCATATAAAACCAATTTACGTTCGCCAACTTCGTAGTTGATATCTTTCGGTAAATAGTATTCTAATTTGAATATTCCATTCTCTACTTTTCCTTTTCCTCGGTAAATTGTGTTGAATTCTTCTTTGTACATTTCGTCGGGGAAAGCCCTTAGGTAATTTTTTTCAACTTCTTTTTCGTACAGGATATTGGTAATCGTACCATTGAAGTTATTCATCAGTTGATAATTGGTGCTGTTTCTTATTTCTCCCTCGATAGTGATAAAATCCAATGCTTTTATTTGGTGATCTTTATCAAGATTAATTTTTTCGCCGTTCGCCATCATCTTTGTAATAACAATGTCGTGTTTTGGTCTTGCTAAGGCAATCATCGGATCGCCGATTATGGTTACTTCTTTGTGGTCTGCATGTGATCCTTTTTTTCTCTTTGTTAGGCGCAAAGCTTCTCCTACCGAAATATTTTGTTCTTTTTCTTCGTTGAATAATTTCTTGAGTAGGATACCGTTTATCTCTTGTCCGTAGTAAACACCAATAGGACGATTGGTCGTGATCATTACCAGCGCACCGCCCGATGTGCTATTGATCATTTGTTCGCCGGCAGAGTCAATTTGTGGTAAATCCCAAATGGTGAAATCACAGGTCACTGTAGAAACAATTGGTAGGCGAGAGTAGGCAGCATTAAAATTGTTGAGTCCTGTAAGATCTTCACTTGTTAGAATGCGTTCTTGTGCCCAACTTGTCGGTCCGCCATGCCCAAAATAAGCGATGAAATTTGCACCCAATTCAAAACCGTTTGTGATGCCTTCAGTAACTTTTGGATAACGTATTCCGGCAGCAGTTTGTTCTTGTTCAGATCCAGATAAATAGAGTTTGCGTAAAGCATAATAGTGGTTATTGGCGAATTGTAGTACTTTATCATATTGCTGATCGATAGTTGGGTTGTTAATATCAGGATTATTATAGTTATTCGGATCATCGACAACCGTAATTACTTTTAGTCGCCAATCGCCATACGATGGACCTTTCCCTGGGATAGGAGAGTAGTACGAAATTGTTTTGTTAACTATATTTCTAGCTTCGGCCAAGGTGCGAGCGGGTGCACGCCCAATTGAAATGGTCAATGCATCACTTGCATAGGTTAAGTTTGGTAGAATATCATTTTGTCCTTCTGCAATCAATTTTAGATCATCCGTTAGCATGGTGTAGAAATCATCTGTTGCAAAGGTATTGTCAAGATTGGCTGAGGATAAACTAAGAAACGTAGGGATGTAATCTTTGTTATTCACAATCCTATCTTTTGGATCGTATGTTGCGTTCCCGAATAGGAAAGCATATTGTAAATTTGGATTGTTGTGATCGCGTAAAAATTTCAGAAAATTTCGAATTCCGAAAGCGTCTTTCGAACCAGAAGAAAACTCATTGTAAATTTGTTTTGTCGTTGCTACAGCAACTTTTATATCGTCATTTTGTTCTCTAAATTGCGCCCAACGCATGGCTTCTGATAAAAATTCTTCGGGTGTGATGATCACGGCACTTACACCCGAAATGGCATGCAAGTTCTGATTTGCCACTTTCTCTACAAATTTGATGTCTGTGAAAACATGCTCGTTTCTGAAAGCGATAAACTCATTGTAAAAACCTTCCGTTGGTTTTCTAAATTTTCCATCCGTAACTTCGATGGCATTGGTAAGATCCGACACATTCCAAATAGTTGCCTCACCCGAAAAAGAAAAACTATTCACCTCACCTAATTGGTCTAGAAATCGAAAAGAAAATTGCTCGTTTCCGTATGCTAAAGCTGCTTTGTAAGCCACCGAAATTTTATCTAAAAAAACTTCTTCATTTGTATTATTACCTATAATATTAACAGCTAATGAGCTCGGAACAGAATTGAGTTTTAGCGAAACTTCATTTCTACTGAACTCTGATTGTGAAAAAGCACCAAAACTTTTAGTTACATCAGCAGCCGAAATTGTAAACTTAGAATTTTTTACATTTTTCCCAACAAGGGAAGCTTTTAGATGAGCAGTTTCACCACCAATAGGTTGATGCAGCTGCAAGATAAAGGTTTGGTTTGGATTTTGACGAAACGGATGACTTACCCATTGTTTCCCCATTTGGTTGATGTTGAGTGAATCTCGCTCGAAAAAACGGTAATCATCGAAACTCGTAAATGTCTTGGTAGGCGTTTCATCGATCGTACTCGTGCTTATTCTTTTGCCATTTTTCCCACCAAAAGTTATATAATAATAGGCGTATTCATCGAACAGATGTAGGCGATGAGAAAGGTTTTCTAGGGTTTGATTTTCGCTTCTATGCAAGTTGTTTGGGCCTTGAGCATAGAACAATATATAATCATTACTATCAAAATTTCCGTCTTCTTCCCCGATGACGCGAATAGCGTTTTCTTGTAAATCATCGTAAATAAAAGTTCCTGTATTGGCGGGTAATTGCGCACCTCCGTTTCCGTAAATTTTCAGCGTTCGCAAATCATAGCCCGAAGTCGGAATGCCACTAGCCTTGAAGAAATCGGTTGTTAGCTTGTATACTCCCGTTTTAGAGACTTTTATCTTGTACCAATCACCCGATTGCAAGACACTGGTGTTGGTTGCAGTTTTTCTATGCGCTTTTGGTTGGATGACTGATGACTTAGAAAGGGTGAAACTTTCTATCTTATAATATTTATTGTTTTCTTGTATAAAAGGATATAATTGAAATGTGTGAATAAAAGTTTGATCTTTTTGGATATGATTTTGAACATAGTCGATATAGGTCGGGAAATGAGGGACAAGTTGTTGCTCATCAAACGAAATTTCTTTTTTTCGGATATCCGAAATTGTATAACGAAACTGACTCGGATTTTCTTCTTCCAAAATAAAATAAGGTAGATTGTTCCCGCTAAGCTTATAATGCTTTTCATCTTCAAAAAATAACACCGAAGTTTTGGTTGCATTGGTAAGTTCGATTTCTTTTTTGCCTTTCCAATTCAAATGAAAGGTTTGTGCTCTAGAAAAAATGGCCCAAGAAAAAACTAACAACAGTAAAATAATCTTTCTCATTCTTCAAAAACGTATTTTTCCCAAATATATTTGCATTCCATAAAATAAAAAACAAAACCTTGCGTTAAACTATTACAATCTGAAATTGTTTATTTCAATTGAATTGATTTTATTTGCATAATAATTTTATAACTCAGAACCGATAAGTATTCTATGAAAATGAATAAAGGTAGAATTTTTACATTATTACTTACCGCTGCTTCAATGACTATTTTTGTAAGTTGTGGGAGTGGTAGCGGTGGAAAGAAAAAAGGAGGAGGAACCAAAAACTTCACGAGTACGAGTGGCTTCAAGCAAAACGATCAGCGAGGTTGGTTTTTCAACGGTAATAAAACCAAACCAAACGTGAAACCATGGCAAAATATGGTTTTCATCGAAGGAGGAACATTTACCATGGGCTTGGTAAAAGATGATGTAATGCACGATTGGAATAATACACCGCGTCGTATGCAAGTAAGTTCTTTTTTTATCGGTGAAACCGAAGTAACCAACTACGAATACCGAGAATATCTTACTTGGCTAAAAGTGGTTTTCCCGACAGAAGATCCTGCCTATAGAGATATTTATGAAGGTGCTTTGCCAGATCCTGCTGTTTTTAGCAATAAATTGTCAACCGATAACTTCTCGACAGAAAATTATTTATTCTCACCAGAGTTTAGTTATTATCCAGTGGTAGGAATTACCTGGTTGCAAGCCAATAATTATTGTGATTGGTTGACGGATAGAGCAAACGAAAAAGCGTTGATGGATAAAGGAATTTTGAGCAAAGATTTCTACCAAAACGAAGACTATAATGTGAAATCGAAAACCTTTAGTGCAGAACAGTATAAGAACAACAATACCAACGTACAAGAGGCAATTGATACCACAAAATTAGAAAAGCAAACCCGTATAAAATCTTCGAATACGAGAATTCTAAATGCCAATCGTGCAACTCGTTCATTAGAAATACAACCTTTCCGTTTACCAACAGAATCAGAGTGGGAATACGCAGCACTTGCTTTACCCGAAAATAGAGAATACAACGAATACAAAGGAAAACAAGTTGCTCAAAATGATTTGCGTGGGACCAAAGGAAAAACAAGAGGTCAATACCTAGACAATTTCAAAGTTGGACGTGGAGATTATAGCGGTATCGGAGGATACGGGAACGACGGTTCGGCAATTACCAATGATGTACGTAAATACCAATCGAATGACTTTGGATTATTCGGAATGTATGGTAACGTAGCAGAATGGACAGCCGATGTATATCGTCCGATAATAGATGATGAAGCAAATGACTTCAACTATTTCCGTGGGAATGTGTTCAAAACCACAATCGATGATCAAAATGGTGGTTTTGCGAAGTATGGTGAAGACGACATCGAATACGATACATTGAACAACGGAAAACTTGTTTATCGAGGATTGCCAGGAAGCTACAAAAAAGAAATCGAATACGATTACACCAATTACAGAGACGGAGATGCTATGTCTTCATTAGACACACGTGTAACAACCGAAACTGTTGCTAAAACAAGCGATATGTATAACGCACCGAAACGACAATTTACCGTGGATGAGAAAGGACGTGTAATTCTAGAGAAAGATACTAAAACACGTACAACCAACATCAGTGATGAGGTACGTGTCGTAAAAGGTGGTTCTTGGAAAGACCCAATCTATTGGCTAGATCCAGGACAAAGACGATACTTGCATCAAGCAGAAGCAACAAGCTGGATAGGATTCCGCTTAGCGCAAGATTACAAAGGAAACTTTGAGTCGAAAAGAACAAAAAGAGGATCGAAATAATACGATAAAATAATTTTGAAAAACTCGGGACTTTTCCCGAGTTTTTTTATTTTTGATGATATGAAAACAGAACTATTGCTCAAACATTTTCTTCGCCATCGTTTGGTTACAACCGATACTCGAAAAATCACTCAAAACGCAATCTTCTTTGCATTGAAAGGAGAAAAATTCAATGGTAATCTTTTTGCAAAAGAAGCATTGGATAAAGGAGCAAGTATAGTGGTGGTAGATGAACCACAAAATCTACAAGATGATCGCATAATTTTAGTGAAAAATGGTTTAGAAAGTTTACAAGCACTTGCTAGAGCTTACCGTAGCACCCTTAGAATTCCTGTTATTGGACTGACCGGTAGTAATGGTAAAACAACTTCTAAAGAACTGATTGCTGCTGTATTGCAAGAGAAATTTCAGGTGCATTATACTCAAGGCAACCTTAACAATCATATCGGTGTGCCATTAACCTTACTTTCTATACCAGAAAATGCCCAAATTGCCGTAATCGAAATGGGGGCAAACCATCTAAAAGAAATTGAACTTTTGTCTTCAATCGCACAGCCTGATTTAGGATATGTTACAAATTTTGGGCATGCACATCTCGAAGGTTTTGGAGGGTTCGAAGGTGTGGTAAAAGGAAAATCAGAATTATATAATTTTTTATACGTGCACCATAAGACGGTCCTAATCAATGCTGACGACCCATTACAACTACAACAAGCAAAAGCAGTTGAAAGCCAAATATCCTTTTCTAAAAACGAATCGACACAAGCAACCTATTGTATAGAGTTGAAGGAAAATGTAAATAACAAGATTCAAGTAGTTGTAGAAGATGTTGTTATAAGATCTAATTTAACAGGTAACTATAATTGGTCTAATGTAGCAGCTGCCATAAGTTTCGGTAAACATTTTGGGCTTTCGCTGAAAGAAATTAAAAACGGAATAGAAAATTATTACCCAGCTAATCATCGATCTCAGTTGATACAAAAAGATAAATACACTCTTCTGATGGACGCTTACAATGCGAATCCGAGTAGTATGGAAGCTTCATTGAACAACTTCTCTACCTTCGATGGTAGCAAGACCGTTATATTAGGAGACATGTTCGAGTTGGGAGAATCGAGTAAAGTAAATCATCAAAAAATAGCCCAACTAACCAAAGACTTGAGTTTTGAAAAGATTTATTTGGTAGGAAATAATTTTTCGAAAATAGAAGGTGATTTTTCAGATATTCAGTTCTTCGAAGATAGAGATAGTCTAGTAAACTATCTAAAAAAACATCCAATAGAAACCAAAAATATATTGATAAAAGGTTCGCACGGTATGCGATTAGATCTCTTAGAAAATGAATTATAAAGCACTAAAAATAAGTTTACTTTGTATTCTGCAACTAGGACTATTTTCTTTCTACCAGAGTTCGTATATCAATTGGCAAGAAAATCAGTTTTTGACTTTCGAAAACTTTAAAGCCAAAGCGCCGAAAGGAGACAAAACTGCAGCTTCAATCTACACCGAAATTAGTTGGGTAAAGAAACAAACCAGACAAGAATTACCGGTTTATACGGTTATCAATCGGATGGATGAAAATCGGTCGTGGATAAACAGAAAAGATGAAAATTTACTCAATCAGAAACAGTTGCAATTTGATATTTCTGAGTTTTATACCCGAAAAATTCGTCAAGAAATTCAACTATTGATGCAAAAAAAAGTAAGAGATGAGGCTGCCTATAAAGAAGTTTTTACGCGTCATTCGATCCAATTGCAACGGGTACAGAAAAAATATTTAAATCTTTTGAGTGACCAACCCTATTTGTGGAAAATTATAAACAAAGAATACCAAGATTCTCTAATCCTCTACAAAGACTTTTCTCATTAAAACAATCAATATCTAAAAAAAAAGAATATTTATTACTCTTTTTTTCTTTTTGATAGGATTATCTTTGATAAAGAAAGATGTTTTACAAATTCATTTGAAAATCATTCCATACAACAAATAATTTATAGAGAAATATTCTTTTCGAATAAAATAATAGCTTATATTTGAGTAATTTCAAAAACAGCTATGGAAGTTTTTTTAGTAACTATTTTTGGAATGTCGAAACTGCAAGCAGCATTATTATCAAAGATAGTGTTTGCTCAATATTCTTTCTGATATATTTTACTATCAGAAAACCCATTTTGGGGATAAAAAAATCAAAAGAAATCACAAAAAATAGAGTATGCCTTTTTATCAAACCTTAGGAAAAATACCTTCTAAGCGACATACGATATTCAGAAAAGAAGATGGTAGTTTATATGCCGAAGAATTGGTGTCTACTCACGGATTTTCGAGTACGTATTCTAATGTTTATCACTGCTATCCACCAACTTTGGTAAAGGAGATTGCAGAGCCTTTTTCGGTAGAACCCGAAATTGCACGGGAAAAACATTTGAAACACACCTCGCTTAAAGGGTTTAAAATTCAGCCACAAAAAGATTATTTAGCCTCAAGAGTTCCCGTTCTGGTGAACAATGATTTGCATATTTCTTTAGCGGCACCACAAACCTCGATGACCGATTATTTCTACAAAAACTCTCAAGCAGACGAAGTGATTTTTATTCATGAAGGTTCAGGAGTTCTCAAAACCGGTTATGGACAAATCGAATTCGAATATGGCGATTACCTGGTCATACCACGTGGGATTATCTATCAATTGCATTTCGATGACGAGCAAAATCGTTTGTTGATAATCGAATCATTCAGCCCAATTGAAACACCGCGTCGTTACCGAAATCATTTTGGACAATTGATGGAGCACTCACCATTCTGCGAGCGTGATATAAAAACACCAAAAAATCTAGAAACGCATGATGAGCATGGAGACTTCAAAATCATGATCAAGAAAGAAGGATTAATTTATCCTTATATATATGGTACACACCCGTTTGATTTTGTTGGATGGGATGGATATCATTTTCCATGGGCGTTTTCCATTCATAATTTCGAGCCGATAACAGGTAGAATTCATCAGCCACCTCCAGTGCATCAAACTTTTGAAGGAGCAGGTTTTGTAATCTGTAGTTTCGTGCCACGTTTATACGATTATCATCCAGAGTCTATTCCTGCACCGTACAACCATAGCAATGTGGATTCTGATGAGATTTTATATTATGTAGATGGAGATTTTATGAGTAGAAAATCGGTAGAAAGAGGTCAAATCACTTTACATCCTGCAGGTATCCCTCATGGTCCACACCCAGGAACGGTCGAGAAATCTATTGGTGCAAAAGAAACCAAAGAGTTGGCAGTAATGATTGATCCTTTTCGACCACTGAAATTGACCAAAGCAGCTTTGGAAATAGAAGATGAAGACTATTACAAATCTTGGTTATATTAAAAAGATTCAATCATAATTAATCTTATATTAAAGAAAAGAAAGAACAATAAACATACAAAAAAAATGAGTACACAAACCTTTGCAGAAAAGATTGCACAAGCACAAAATTTTTTACCGATCAACGGTACCGATTATATTGAGTTTTATGTAGGAAATGCCAAACAAGCAGCCCATTATTACAAAACTGCTTTTGGTTTCCAGTCTGTGGCATATGCAGGACCAGAAACTGGCGTACGCGATAGAGCGTCTTATGTATTGCAACAAGGCAAAATCCGCTTAGTACTTACTTCGGGTCTAAAGTCGGACTCACCTATTTGCGAACACGCCAAGAAACATGGAGACGGTGTGAAAATTTTGGCACTGTGGGTAGATGACGCCTACGATGCTTACGAACAAACCATCAAGCGTGGTGCAAAAAGCTACCTGGAACCAACCACTCTGACCGATGAATTTGGGGAAGTAAAAATGTCCGGAATTTATACCTATGGTGAAACAGTACATATGTTCATCGAAAGAAAAAATTATACAGGACCTTTTATGCCAGGATACGAAAAATGGGAGCCAGATTATCAACCAACCGAAACAGGACTATTGTACGTGGATCACTGCGTAGGAAATGTGGGTTGGAATCGTATGTTGCCAGTAGTAAAATGGTACGAAGATGTGATGGGATTTGTTAATGTACTTTCGTTTGATGACAAGCAAATCAATACAGAATACTCTGCATTGATGAGTAAAGTAATGTCGAACGGAAATGGATATTCGAAATTCCCGATTAATGAACCAGCAGAAGGACTGAAAAAATCGCAAGTAGAAGAGTATTTAGATTTCTATGAAGACGAAGGAGTGCAACACATAGCTGTAGCAACCAAAGACATTATCCATACAGTAACCGAACTGAAAAAACGTGGTGTAGAATTTTTAGCAGCACCACCAGAAGCATACTACGATATGATTCCAGAGCGTGTAGGTGAGATAGAAGAAGATATCAAAAAACTACAAGATTTAGGGATTTTAGTAGACTGTGATGAGGAAGGATATTTGTTACAAATTTTCACTAAACCCGTAGAAGATCGTCCAACCTTGTTCTTCGAAATTATCGAGCGTCACGGTGCACAAAGTTTCGGAGCAGGGAACTTCAAAGCATTGTTTGAAGCATTAGAAAAAGAACAAGCAAGAAGAGGAAACTTATAAATAAGAAACATTTTATAAAAGTTTTTGTTGATACTTTATAAAAAAGTATCAACAAAAACTTTTCTTAGTATCATTCGCTTTCTATTATTAATAAATAAAAAAACAAATGAAATCTTTTATATCATATCCCAAAGATTCAGACTTTAGCATTCATAATATTCCTTTTGGTGTAGCACTTATCCAGGACGAATACGTAGCTGTATGCACAAGAATTGGCGACAAAGTAGTCGATTTATCCTATCTCTATAATGAAGATTACTTCGGTGATTTTGACCAATTAGAATACAACGTTTTCGAGTCGGTTGTTTTAAACGAATTTATAGAACTAGGCAAACCAACTACGAATGCAATACGTTTACGAATTCAAGATTTACTGTTAGAAGGATCTGATTTGGCAAATGACGAAAAAACAATCGAAGAAGCCATATATGATATTGATGAAGTAGAAATGCTATTACCGGTACATGTCCCAAATTATACAGACTTTTATAGCAGTATAGAACATGCCACAAATGTTGGTAAAATGTTTCGCGATCCTGATAATGCTCTACTTCCGAACTGGAAACATCTGC
Organism: Weeksella sp. HMSC059D05; assembly: GCF_001809725.1. Lineage (NCBI taxonomy): Bacteria > Pseudomonadati > Bacteroidota > Flavobacteriia > Flavobacteriales > Weeksellaceae > Weeksella > Weeksella sp. HMSC059D05. The sequence goes on along the minus strand of NZ_KV798549.1, from coordinate 19,788 downwards.
CGGTAGGATACCACGGACGCGCCTCTTCTATAGTTGTTTCTGGTACGCCGATTCATCGTCCGAAAGGTCAAATGAAACCTGCCGATCAAGATCAACCAGTTTTTGGTCCGTGTAAGCAATTGGATTTTGAGTTGGAAATGGCTTTTATTGTCAACAAAATGACCGATTTGGGTGAAAGTGTAACTGTAGAAGATGCCGAGGATGCAATTTTCGGAATGGTTATTTTCAATGATTGGTCGGCAAGAGATATTCAATCGTGGGAGTACGTACCATTAGGACCATTTTTGGGTAAAAACTTTGGCTCATCAATTTCACCATGGGTAGTAACCCTAGAGGCTTTAGAGCAATTCCGTACGAGTTCCCCGAAACAAGACCCCGAAGTGTTGGATTATTTGAAGTTTGAAGGTGAACGTAATTTCGACATCCAATTAGAAGTAGCTTTGAAACCCGAAAATGGAGAAGAAAATGTAATATGTCAGAGCAATTTCAAATACATGTATTGGAATATGGCTCAGCAATTAGCACACCATACCGTAAACGGATGTAATTTAGAAGTAGGTGATATGTATGCCAGCGGAACAATTTCTGGTAAAGATCCTCATTCTTTTGGTTCGATGTTAGAGCTAACATGGCGTGGACAAAATCCACTAAAATTATCCAACGGTGAAGAACGAAAATTCATACAAGATAACGATACTATAATTATGCGTGCATTTGCAGAAAAAGAAGATGTGCGGGTAGGATTTGGAGAAGTTTCAGGAACAATTCTACCAGCAAAATAAAAGACATGAAAACAGTTAATCCGACAGAACTAACTTCTCCTGCATTACAGAAAATCATGCAAACGGCTGTAGCACCAAGGCCTATTGCGTTTGTATCATCGATCAATAAGAAAGGGGATGTTAATCTTGCGCCGTTCAGTTTTTTCAATATGTTTAGTACCGTCCCGCCAATTCTTGTATTTTCACCATCGAGAAGGGTACGTGATAATACCACAAAGCATACACTAGAGAATGTTCTCGAGGTACCAGAAGTAGTAATCGGGATTGCAAATTATGCAATGGTTCAACAAGTTTCTTTAAGTTCGACAGAATACGAAGAAGGTGTAAATGAGTTTGTGAAAGCTGGTTTCACTATGAAAGATGCCGATGTTGTTCGACCGAAATTAATTGCAGAATCACCAGTAAACTTCGAGTGTAAGGTGCAAGAAGTTGTTTCGTTGGGCAAAGAAGGTGGTGCAGGAAATTTAGTTATTTGCGAAGTGAAAAAAATTCATATACGTGAAGAATTCATCAATGAGCAAGGTGATTTGGACCAAAAGAAATTAGATTTAATCGCACGTTTGGGAGGTAATTGGTATTCTCGTAGTAATGAGGATAGCCTTTTCGAGGTTCCTAAACCTTTGGTAACGAAAGGTATTGGGTTTGATTTGCTACCAAATGAAATAAAATATAGTTCTGTTTTTACAGGGAATGATCTTGGCATGTTGGCCAATACAGAAAAACTAATCGGCGAAAATTTCTCAGATGATGAAGATGTTCATCGTAAAGCTCAACAACTTTTGTTGCAATCTAAAATAGAAGAAGCTTGGGAAATCTTGCTAAAATAATACAACAAAAAAGCCTCTAAAAAGAGGCTTTTTTTATTGATTTTGTTGACTATAATTACGGTATTTGTTTTTTATCCACCGATTGATAGGCTTCTCGAAATACTCAAATGTTAATATGCTTAAGCCTAACGAAACTATAAGATAAAGACCAATCTTCACAAAATCATTCAGCTCTGGAAACCAAAGATTTCCATATTTTATGATTATCATGTGCAACATATAAAAACTAAAACTAATTTCTCCTAGATAGATAAGCATTCTGTGTTGTAATATTCTGGACAAAATACCTTTTTCTACCGAAAAAAATACAATTATTAATGACATTGGTAACCAATAATAAATACCGTACCGAAACATTCTTGGAACAAACTCATGCAAAGAAAAGAAAATTATCAGCACAAAAAATGCGGAAATTTCTAAAAGGCTACCTTGACGGAAACTGATGTTTTTTAGTAGATAATTGAAACGTCGATATTGATTATACAAAATAATTCCAATAAAAAAATCGATTGTTCGTACCAATGGATGAATATAAAATATGCCTTTCTCGTAATCGAGATCAATATGCGGTTCGATGAAAATGATTATTGGTATCGCAAGTAAAGGAAGAAATCGACTGATCGGAAACCGATGCAATAGACTAACTAGAAAAGGAAATGCTAGATAAAAGAAAAACTCGGTAGAAATACTCCAAGAAGGATTGTTGATAGAAAAATAAAACTCCTGGATTGGAATATAAGATTGTAACAAGAAAAAATTGAAGAAAGCGACAAGAGGATCCCATAAATTTTGATGAAAAACAAACGGAAGCATCAAGAAAAAGGTAAGAAAATGCAATGGGTATATTCTTGCAAATCGATTGATATAGAAGTTCTTTATACTAAATTCGTGTGGTTTATTGATTTTGTTTTGATAGTTGAGTGCCAAAACAAAACCACTCAAAATAAAGAAAAAACCGACGCCTAAATAACCTTCAAAAAATACAAAATTTTTTAGCCAATTGTACCAATGTAATTCTGTAGATACAAAAGTTAGATGGCTGAGAAAAACAGCAAATGCAAAGAAAAAACGCAATGATGTGAGGGAGTTAATCATCCAAAACCTTTAATTTCAATTGATACATTTCTTTGAACTGACTTTCGAACTTTTCAAGTAGGCTATTTCTAACTTCGACAACAAACCTACAATTTGCCATAAATTCTTTGTTTACAATTTCACCGTTTACACGTTCTATATTTCGCTCTACAATCCCTTGCTGATCGTAATTAAATATCAATTCAACTTTTTTCGTCAGATAGCGTGTAACAATTTTGGCCTCTTCCAATGCAATTTGTGCACCGTATTTGTATGCTTTTACCAGACCTGGCACGCCCAATTTTGTCCCCCCAAAATAACGGACAGATACCACCAACACATTGGTTAACTCGAACGAAAGAATTTGGTTGTATATAGGCAATCCTGCCGAACCACTCGGCTCACCGTCATCATTTGCTCGATAATCTTCCTTGTTTATACCCAATATATATGCATAGCAATGATGGGTAGCATCGGGCCATTTTTCTCGCAGATAATTTAGTTTTTCTCGTACTTCTTCTTCGTTTTTTACCCGAAAAGCATAGTTGATAAACTTACTTCCCATCTCTTTGAAAATTACCTCTTCTGCATCATGAGCAATCGTTAAATAAGTATCATCTGTATTGTCAATCATTGCGATAGATTCGTAAAAAGTCGTTGTATATTATTTGTGTTTTACTTGGTTTTTTATGAAGGTGAGGAGCAAAAATTCCGTCTTCCCAAACGGTCGAACTACTAAAAACTCGGGCTTCATCCCAAAGGTTTTGCTCGATAAAAGTTTGCAGCGTTCGACTTCCACCTTCGATGATTATCGATTGAATGTTTTTTTGATATAAAATTCTTAGGATTTCTTCTAGGTTATTTTCTTTTGATTGTAACTGAATATATTCAATTAATTCATTTTTTCCTCCTTTCACTTTATTAAAAATAATTGTGGGTAGGGTTTGATCAAAAAGATAATGTGTCGTAGGCGTAGATAAGTCATAATCAATTAATACTCGGATAGGGTTTCTGCCTTGTACCAAGCGACTGTTGAGCTGCGGGTTATCTACAATGGCCGTATTCTTCCCAACCATAATGGCTTGTTCTTGTGTTCGCCACCAATGCACCAATTGTTTAGAAAAACGGTTGCTTATCCATTGTTGTGTATGGTTTTTCGGGGCGAAATATCCATTGGCTGTTTGGGCCCACTTTAGGATAACATACGGTCGTTTTTTCTGGTGAAATGTAAAGAAACGACGATTCAATTCTAAACATTCTTTTTCTAATATGCCAACTGATACTTCTATGCCATGGGTACGCATTCGATTGATTCCTTCGCCATTAACCAAAGCAAAAGGATCTAGACAACCTACTACAACACGAGGAATTTTGTGTTCGATAATTAGATCACTGCAAGGTGGTGTTTTGCCAAAATGTGCACAGGGTTCTAGTGTAACATAAAGGGTAGAAGAGGGCAATAATTCTTTTTTTTCTACCGAGTGTATAGCATTTACTTCCGCATGTGGTCCTCCATAAAAAGAGGTAAATCCTTCACCGATAATATTCTGATTATGGACAATCACCGAACCAACAAACGGATTGGGGTATGTATTTCCCAATCCGTTTGCAGCAAGTTTTAAACAACGATTCATATAGAATTCATCAGTTCTATCTTGTGTCATACTTGGTTATCTTCCGAGTTATCGGGTTCTTTTTCGTTATTTTCCTCCGAGTTATACTGGTATAGTTTTCTCAATTTTTGATTTAAATCATTCCGCTTGTTTTTCTTTTCTTCCAATTCTTTGTAAACATTTTTTAGTAAAGGACTGTTTTGGTCGGTACCCGAAAAGAAAGAAATATTGTTGTCTAACTGGATGATTTCTTTATCCAAATCGTCTATTTCTTTTTTGGTGTGGATAATTTCATTGTCGATCAAATGAGCGTTTTTACCAGTTTTGGCTTTGTTAAATATTGCTTGTAATCGGAAATCTTGCATTTCTTCATCGGAGATAGCGAGTTTTTTAACTTTTTTATCGATTTCTTCCCGAAACTGATTGGCTATATTTATATTTTTCATTGGGACTTTCCCTATCGAATTGAAAGATTTTTCCAACTCGAAAATCCAGGTTAAATCTTTTTCTTTATCTCCCGAAGTTGTATAGTTTTTTACTGTTTCTATAAGTTGTTTTTTCTCGGATAGATTTTGCTCAAGTTTTTCATTCTCAGCTTCATTGCGTTTCTTATAACGATCGAATAATTGATTACAATATTTTTTAAACTCTTTCCAAACCCGATCCGAGTGTTTGCGGGGTACATGCCCTACTTTTTTCCAATCTTCTTGTATTTGTTTGATAACTTTTACCGATTTGTTCCAATCTGTACTTTCTGCATGTTCTTTGGCAATCTCAATCAAGGCAATTTTTTGTTGCAAATTATCTTCTTGATTAGATTTTAGGTTTTTATAAAAAGTGTTTTTTAGGTGATTGAAGTTTCTTGTTGATTGTTTGAACTCGTCCCATATTTCATTGTTGTGCGGCTTCGGTACACGTCCAGTTTTAAGAAATTCCTCTCGTAAATCATTTACCTTTCGGATAGCTTTTTGCCAATCACCGTGTTTATTATCTCTACTGTTTTGGGTGATTTCGTTAATCGATTGAACAATTGCACGTTTTTTGGCTAAATTATCTTCTTGTTCTTTTTTCAATAATTCGTTGAGTTCTGCTTTACGATTATGTATTTTGTTGGTCAATTCTTTGAACTGATTCCATGTAACTTCTCTAAATTCTTCGGCAACTGGGACTGCTTCTTCTTTCCATAAACGGTGAAGATACTGTAACTCATTGAGTGCTTTTTGTACGTTTTCTTCGCTCACTAATTCTTCAGCACGCTTGATGATCGATTGTCGAACTTCTAGATTATGACTCATGTCCAACTCTCGAAGTTCTTTGTTCATATCTAGATATTTATAGAAATTATCCAAATGAAAAAAATAGTTTCTATATACATTATTAGCTTGTGCTGCCGGAACTCTTCCTGCATTATGCCAACGGGTTTTTAGGTCACGAAAGATTCTGAAAAGATTCTGATTATTTTCTTGAGGATCCTGATACAAAGCTTTCAACTCTTCGATAATTTCGAGTCTTTTTTCTAAGTTTTCTTTTTCGGTTCTTTCTGTTTCTTTATAGAAAAAGCTTAATTGTTTTTTATAATCTTCGTAAATTACATAAAATTCCTTTTTTAGAGGACTATCATACCGGAAATGGATTTCATCTCCACCTTCGTTCACAAATTGTTCTCTTTTCTCTGCCGCATCTAGTGCCATTTTGTTTTTTGCAGCCTCACGAATCAAAGAAAAATGCTCTTTAAGTTCTTGTGCAGGATGGTTTTTTAACAAAATGCGTGCTTCGTTGAGGAGAATTTCTAAATCGAATTTTTCATAATCTTTTAGTGGAATCACATTTTGATTTTGTTCTTCTTGAATCGCTTCTGATTTGTACGACTCATTTGTGTTATTAGGTGATTTTCCATCTGCGTTTTGCAGGTTGTCCATATCCGTTATCATAACAAAAAATAATTTAGTTGTGTTAACAAATCTAGAGAAAAAAAAGTGAAATATCAAGGATTATCGTTTACAATCCTACCCAAATCTCCCAAGATTTTTCTGCTTGCAAGTGCAACATTTCTAAACCATTCTTTGTTTTCGCACCTTTTTTCTTCCCCAACTGTAAAAAAATTGTTTCCTCTGGATTATAAATCAAATCATACAAATAATGGATGTCTGTTAAGAACTGATACGGAAGTTTTGGTGTTGCATTTATTTGTGGATAAGTGCCAACAGGTGTACAATTGATTATGATTTGATGGGACGCTAAAATATCTTCATCCAGAGCGTCGTAGTGCAGTAATTTTTTATCATTCCGAGAAACTATTGTATAGGGTATCCCAAGCTTGTTCACCACAAAAACCACTGCTTTACTTGCACCTCCGTTACCCAAAATCAATGCTTTTTGATGATGCTTACTCAACATCGGAACAAATGATTTTTCGAAACCATAAACATCTGTATTATAGCCGATTTTTTTTCCGTTGTCTATTTTTACGGTATTCACGGCACCAACTTCTTTTGCTTCTGGGGAGAGCTCGTCTAAATAAGGAATTATTGCTTGTTTGTAGGGAATTGTAATGTTAAAACCTAATAAATTTTTGTTCCTAAAAAGAGTTTCAATTTCGTTAATATTCTTCAGGTCGAATAGTTCGTAGGAGTAGTTGCCAAGATTCAACTGTTCGAACTTCTCTGTAAAATACTTCACAGAAAAGGAGTACGAGATGTTTTTTCCTATCAAACCTAATGTGTACATTCTTTATGGCTTGTTTTTTTGGAGTTTTGCTTTAATGATTCGAATAAGCATCGGAGTGTTTGCTGCAATGATAATCCCGAATATAAAAAGCTCTAAGTGCTCTTTTACTAACGTAAATTGACCTAAAAAATAACCCAGCATAGAGATAACTCCTACCCATAGAATTGCGCCTAAAAAACTATACGTGATAAAGGTTTTGTAGGGTAGGCGAGTGGTGCCACAAATAAAGGGAATTATGGTGCGTACTACCGGCATAAAACGGGCTATGATAATTGCTTTTTTCCCGTTTTCGTTGAAAAATACGGTAGCTTTTTCTAAATGTCTTGGTTTGATGAAGAATTTGTTCGGATTGGTCATTAGCCACTCACCAAATCGATGCCCTATATAATAATTGAGGTTGTCACCCAAAATAGCAGCAAGCATCAGCAGCGGTATGATATATTCAATGTGTAGGTGATTCTGATCGTCGCTTGCTGCAATCATGCCAATCGCAAAAATCAAGGCATCACCAGGTAAAAATGGCATGATAAAAGACATGATTATCAGTCCAGTTTCTGCAAAAATTATCAAAAATAATGCAGCATAAATCCAATATCCGTATTGGTTTATGAACTCCATAATAACTTTGTCGGGCCGTTTGACAAAGGTGGTAAAAAATTCGATTATGCTCAACATCGATTAGCGTAGCTTAGATTCTAGTAATATCGGCTCCAAGCGCACGTAAACGAGTGTCGATGTCTTCGTAGCCTCGATCGATTTGTTCTATGTTGTGAATTGTACTCGTCCCTTTAGCAGAAAGAGCCGCTATGAGCAACGCAATTCCAGCTCTAATATCGGGCGATGTAAGATCGGCAGCTTTCAATGGAATTTCTTGGTCGAGGCCTATAACGGTTGCACGATGTGGATCACATAAAATAATTTGTGCACCCATGTCGATTAGCTTGTCGACAAAAAATAAACGAGATTCGAACATTTTTTGATGAATCAGAACGCTACCTTTTGCTTGGGTTGCAACGACTAGTATAATCGATAAAAGATCGGGTGTGAAGCCTGGCCAAGGAGCATCAGAGATGGTAAGGATAGAACCATCGATAAAACGCTCTATTTTATATTTTTCTTGACGAGGGATAAAAATGTCATCATCCTTTTTTTCGAGTTTGATACCTAGTTTCCTAAAAACATTTGGGATAATGCCTAGGTTTTCCCATGATACATTTTTGATGGTAATCTCGGATTGTGTCATGGCTGCTAGTCCTATCCAAGAACCTATTTCGATCATATCAGGAAGAACTTTGTGTTCGGTTCCTGAGAGTTTTTCTACACCTTCGATGGTAAGAAGATTTGATCCGATTCCCGAAATTTGGGCTCCCATACGATTCAGCATTTTACATAACTGTTGAATGTAAGGTTCGCAAGCAGCATTGTAAATTGTCGTAGTACCTTTACTCAAAACTGCAGCCATGATGAGGTTTGCAGTTCCGGTAACAGACGCTTCTTCGAGTAGGATATAACTTCCCTGTAAACCAACTTTTGGGTCAACTTCTACACCATAAAAAGATTCTTCTGTATTGAATCTGTATTTTGCGCCTAGCTCAAAAAATCCTTGAAAATGTGTATCCAAACGTCTTCTTCCGATTTTGTCTCCTCCAGGTTTTGGCATATATGCCTCGCCAAAACGAGCCAAAAGAGGTCCCATTAGCATGATAGATCCGCGTAAGGCTGCGCCATCTTTTCTGAATTCGTTACTTTTTAGATAATCTAATTTGAGTTGATTGGCTTGGAATGTATAATCACCTTTACCGTTTTTTTGTACTTTAACTCCTAAATCTACTAAAATTTCAATGAGACGATTAACATCTTTTATGTCGGGAATATTCGTTACATGAACTTTCTCTTCAGTTAATAAAACAGCACAAAGTATCTGTAAAACTTCATTTTTTGCTCCTTGTGGAGTAATTTCTCCCTTAAGTTGTTTACCTCCTTTTATTTTGAAAATTGCCATTTTGTTGATTTACTTGTTTTTAGTATTACTGCGATTATTGATTTGGTGTTTGTTCTGATTTTTGTAATTCTTATGATTGTTGTGATTATTGTGGTTCTGATTTTTGTTCAGGTTTTGTAATAATCGATCAGAGGGAATCAGAGTTTCGTTAGAGTTTCTTAAGTCAAATTGTTGGTTCGATAGTTCATACAAATGATTGAAAATAACTGCATCATCCACAGTGTCTTTGTTCCATAATAAATAACTCTTTTTCATGTGGTTGGCAATGGCAAAAATCAACCCTTCTTTCTTGTCTCCATCTTCCCAAGTGAGTGCAACTTCGATCATTTTGCGAATATTGTTCCCGTAATATCGGTATTTATTAATCCCTTTTGGATATGGTATAATGTTGGGTTTGCTGTTGATTGTATCTTTGGCAGACGGAATGGGGTAAGGGGATTTTACGTCGAGCTGAAATTCTGACATGATAAAAAGTTGATCCCATAACTTATGTTGAAAATCAGGAACATCGCGTAGATGTGGGTTCAATTCACCCATAACCTCAATGATGATTTGTGCAAAACCATTGCGCTCTTCTTCGTCGGCAATCGTCATACAATGATTCACCATTTCTTGGATGTGTCGTCCATATTCTGGTATAATTAATTGAGTACGCGTTGTATTGTATTCCATAATTTTCCTCTACGTTATCGTTATTTTTACTTACAAAATTACAATTTAAATTTGGTTCTTTCGGATATAAGTGTGTTTTATGAAAATATTAATTTTCTACTTATTCTCCTAACAAGATTCCCGATACCGACCAAAAACTAAAACTATTGCCTTCTTTTTCTCCTTGCGGAATAATAATTTGTAATTGATGTTTACCTGCTTTTAGGTTTCCTAGTTGTATATAATAAGGTGGTGTTACAGTTCCTGGGCACCAATTAGAACGACTATAGTCGGATGATGATAAACCGTTTTCAAAATTTCCAGATGCAGGATTCATCATTCTATAACTCCCGCAATCGGTGCGCCATGGTGCGAGCTGAAAAACTTTTTTGTCGTTCAAATAAACTGTATTTTCCTTTGCCAAGAACTCATCGCCGTTTTCCCAACCACCATGTCCGGTAGTGATCAATCGTAGATAAGCATTGTTCCAATCTTCTTTCAGATCAAATCTCACCACTAATCCTTTTTCATCCGAAAAAAGACTTCCGTAATTTTGACCTGCCATTTCCATTACATTCAGTGTATTAAAGAGCGGTAGACTTTTTTGGGTAGGAAAAACGCTTTTGCCACCCCGATGAATTGTAGCTTCTGCAGAAACTATATGACCACCCTGATCATAATTCCCGATAAAAATCCCTATATAAACTTCTTTGTTAGAAAGGAGATTTTTTAGGTCGGATATTTCTTGACGATATTCTGCAGCATTCAACCAATGATGATCTTTTATCTCGATATGATTAAATTCTCTAATACCAAATGGCGTAAAAAAACGCATCAATTCTACTAAAGGTTCATAATTTCCTATCCGAATCATGCCCTGATATTTTTGTTTGTTTTTGTCGGTTATAAAAGGTAAAACCTCAATGCCGTTTTGTAAAGCTTCTAAAAAGTTTGGTTTTTTTTCTATGGGAATCAGAAAAACAGAACCCGTTCTATCATACGCATCACCGTTAGAAAATTGTGTAAGCTGCAAAAAAATTTGATCATCTTCTTGGAGTGTAGGAAATTTTATTTTTTTTACGACCACCGTTCCATTGGCGAAAATTGACGTTGAATCGGGTGAAAATTGATTCTTTGCACCAAAATGAATTTGTTGATGATCGAAAATAGGAATATGAACAAAACGGCTTTTCCATACCAAATTCCTATAATCGAGCATAGGTACAAAGACTTTCTCGAAATCGAAATCCGTAAAATGATGGATTTCTATGTTTTTTACTTCTTCGATTTTATTTACACGAATAGAAAAGTTATTGTTACGTTCGTATTCCATCACCAAGCCAAGCGGCAATCCAACTGTGTTAGGTGCCGCCTGAATCGGTAAATTATCTACATACCAAAGGTCTATCTTGTTCGAGTTGATGTGTACTTCGGCATGTTTACATTTAATTCCTAAAATTCGTTTACTTCTTTTCGTTTTCTTGTACGTAAGATTTCCATTACCAATACTATTTTTAGTCGCAATTACCGAGTCGTTAGAAAAGAAGGTAATCGGATAAAGAATGCTGTCGTATTTTTGGTAAGAGATAATTTCGTACGGGTATTTCTTTTGTGTCGAAAAAGCATTTTTCGCACCGATAATACTTTCTTGTTCATTTGCCCAAACCACCGTCGGGTTTTCTTCGTCGACTTTTACATCGTTAGAGAATTTTTCATACGTGATTTTATACGCAGTTTGTGCCGAAACAATACAGCTTATTAGAAATAATAAAATAAACGAAATAAGAGGTTTGTTCATAGATTTTTTTAGAATGCATTGATTCCTGTAATATCGTTTCCGGTAATTAATAAATGAACATCGTGGGTTCCTTCGTAGGTGATAACCGATTCTAGGTTCGCCGCATGACGCATCATAGGGTAATCGCCTACAATGCCCATTGCACCAAGAATTTGTCTCGACTCTCGAGCAATATCAAGGGCGATTTTCACGCTGTTTCTTTTGGCCATAGAAATTTGTGCTGGCGTTGCTTTGTCTTCATTCTTTAAGGTTCCTAATCTCCATACCATTAATTGTGCTTTGGTAATCTCAGTAATGAATTCGGCTAATTTTTTCTGTTGTAATTGGTAAGAGGCAATTGGTTTTCCGAATTGGGTCCTTTCCAATGAATATTGTAAGGCAACTTCGTAACAATCGATCGCTGCGCCAATTGCTCCCCAAGAAATACCGTATCTGGCAGAATTTAGACAAGACAATGGTCCACGTAAACTGTTGACTCCTGGTAGGATGTTTTCTGCCGGAATTTTTACATTTTCAAAAACCAGCTCACCAGTTCTCGAAGCACGTAAAGACCATTTTTGCATCGTCTCTGGGGTAGAAAAACCTTCCATGTCTCGCTCAACTATCACACCCGATATTTTTCCTTCTTCGTTTCTTGCCCATACCACAGCAATATCACAAATAGGAGCATTGGTAATCCACATTTTTGCACCATTCAAAATATAATGGTCGCCTTCTTTTTTTAGTTTTGTTTCCATCCCGGCTGGGTTAGAGCCGTGGTTTGGTTCCGTTAAGCCAAAGCATCCTATCATTTCTCCCGATGCTAATTTTGGTAAGTATTTTCTTTTTTGTTCCTCAGACCCATAGGTGAAAATAGGATACATTACTAAAGAAGATTGTACCGATGCAGCCGAACGAACAGCAGAATCTCCTGCTTCTAATTCTTGCATGATCAAACCATACGAAATTTGATCTAATCCTGCACCGCCATACTCTTCCGGAATGTAAGGGCCTAAAGCACCAATTGCACCTAATTTTTTCATCAAATTAGGGATTTCTGTATGATTTTGAGCGTGTTCATCGATCACGGGTTTTATTTCTTCATTTACAAATTTGCGTACCGAATCACGAATTAATAAATGTTCTTCTGTTAACAATTCATCAATGTTGAAATAGTCTGTCGTAGAATTCATATTTTCATTTTTTTGTGTGCCTAAAACTAAAACTTATTTATGATTTTCTGAAATTGAGAAGGAAAATATTCATCAAATTCATAAGTATTTGTGAAAATTTTTACTTATTTTGGGACAATTAAACGACAAAAATAGAGAGATGAGTTTATTAAACGAATTGAAAAACTTAGGTTTAGAAACTGAAAACTTAGGAGGTTCTACAGGTCAACAGTGGTTGGCAAATGGCGAATTTATTTCTTCTTTTTCTCCAGTAGATGGAAAAGAAATCGGAAAAGTAAAAACTACAACACGAGAAGATTATAATCACGTAATCGAGAAAGCCCAAGAAGCTTTCAAAACTTGGCGATTGGTTCCTGCACCCAAAAGAGGTGAAATTGTGCGATTGTTAGGAGAAAAATTACGGGAACTAAAACCAGAATTAGGGAAATTGGTTTCTTATGAGATGGGTAAATCTTATCAAGAAGGAATGGGTGAGGTACAAGAAATGATTGATATTTGTGACTTTGCCGTAGGATTATCTCGTCAATTATACGGTTCTACTATTCACTCAGAAAGACCAGGACATCGTATGTACGATCAATATCATCCATACGGTATTTTAGGTGTAATTACAGCTTTTAACTTTCCTGTAGCCGTATGGGCTTGGAATACATGTATCGCATTGGTTTGTGGTGATGTAGTGGTTTGGAAAGCAAGTGAAAAAACACCTTTATGTGCCGTTGCATGTCAGAAAATTTTAGCCGATATTCTACAAGATCAAGGGTATGGAGAAGGGATTTCTTCTATAGTAACAGGTAATCGAGAAGTAGGGGAATGGCTAGCAAAAGATGAAAGAATTCCTTTGATTTCAGCAACAGGCTCTACACGTATGGGGAGAGAAGTTGCTGTTACAGTTGCTCAACGTTTAGGAAAAACCCTGTTAGAACTTGGTGGAAATAATGCCATTATCGTAACACCGAATGCCGATATAAAAATGACTGTCATCGGTGCGGTTTTTGGCGCAGTCGGAACGGCAGGTCAACGATGTACTTCTACAAGAAGATTAATCGTACATGAAAGCATTTACGATCAAGTAAAAAAAGCCATGGTAGATGCCTACCAGCAATTGAAAATTGGCAATCCTTTGGATACCGCAAATCACGTAGGTCCATTGATCGATCAAGATGCTGTGAAAATGTATCTTTCGGCCTTGGATAAAATTAAACAAGAAGGAGGTGAATTAGTTGTCGAAGGAAAAGTACTAGAGGGAGAAGGATACGAGAGTGGATGTTATGTACAACCAGTTATTGCAGAAGTAGAAAATCATTATGAAATTGTCCAACAAGAAACATTTGCACCTATTTTATATTTAATTAAATATTCAGGTGAGGTGCAAAATGCAATTGATATTCAGAATGATGTTAAGCAAGGCCTTTCATCAGCCATCATGACCAATAACTTGAGAGAAGCAGAGTTATTCTTAAGCGCTAGCGGATCAGATTGCGGGATTGCCAATGTAAACATCGGGACCTCTGGTGCAGAAATCGGAGGTGCTTTTGGTGGTGAAAAAGAAACAGGTGGCGGAAGAGAATCCGGTTCTGATGCATGGAAATTCTATATGCGTCGCCAAACAAACACCATTAATTATACAACCGAATTACCTTTAGCACAAGGAATAAAATTCGATTTGAAATAATCAAAATACATCAATAAAAACACACAAAAAAATAATGAAAACACTTAATCTAACTAAAACCGTTCACCAACGTTTGGGCGAGCATATCTTAGCCGATGGTTATAATATAGTGATGGATATCGAGAAATCTCACGGTTCTTATTTGGTTGATAAAAACGGAAAAAAATATCTCGATTTCTTTAGTATGTTTGCCTCTTCGCCTATCGGGTATAACCATCCACACTTGGTGAAAAACGAAGCTTTTTTAGGTAGAATGGCAGTGAATAAACTAGCCGTTTCGGATATTTATACCGAAGAGTTTGCAGACTTTGTCGATACTTTTGCACGCGTTGCAATGCCAAAAGAATTGCAGTATAGTTTTTTTATTTCGGGAGGAACACTGGCTGTAGAGAATGCTCTAAAAGCTGCATTCGATTGGCGAACTCGACTCAATTTTACTAAAGGAATCGAGGAAGAAGCCGATCAAGTGATTCATTTCAAACAAGCATTTCACGGGCGTTCGGGCTACACTCTTTCGTTGACCAATACCAATGATCCACGGAAGTACGAATATTTCCCAAAATTTAATTGGCCAAGAATAGAAAATCCGAAAATGTTTTTTCCCGTAACGGATGAAAATACACAACAAACAATAGAGGCAGAGAAAAAGGCAGTTGCTCAGATACACGAAGCTTTGAGAAATAATCCGAACCGTGTAGCATGTATAATCATCGAAACTATTCAGGGTGAAGGTGGTGATAATTATTTCCGTCCAGAATTCTTGCAAAAATTACGAGCAATTTGTGACGAGAATGAAATTCTTTTGATTTTTGATGAAGTACAAACCGGAATCGGAATGACAGGAAAAATGTGGGCTTATCAACATTACGAAATCATTCCGGACATTATTTCATTCGGTAAAAAAGCACAAGTTTGCGGAATTTTAGCCAACAAAGAAAAGCTAGATCAAATACCGAACAACGTATTCAAAGAGTCGAGCCGAATTAATTCTACTTTTGGTGGGAACTTTATTGATATGATTCGATTCAAATTAATTCTCGAAGTTATAGAAAAAGAAAATTTGGTTGAGAATGCACGTGTTCAAGGAGAATATTTTTTGCAAAAATTACATGAACTTCAGTCGCAAAATCCGACCATAAAAAATGTTAGAGGAAAAGGATTATTCATCGCTTTTGATTTAGAAAATGGACAATTACGCGATGAGTTTATTCGTCATTGTTTCGATAATCAATTAATTGTTTTACCATGTGGCGAGAAATCGGTGCGTTTTCGTCCACATTTAAATGTTACTCAAGAACAAATCCACCAAGCGGTTGAGATTATGAAAGCCTTGTAAAAAGGCTAAAGTGCAAGATAAAAAAAGGTCTTCCGAAAACTCGGAAGACCTTTTTTTGAATAGAATAATCTAGATTATTCTACGATAGTCAATTCATCTATAATGTTGGTAGCACCAGCATATTTGTCAACAACCCATAGAACATAACGGATATCTACCGAGATTGTACGTTGTAATTTCGGATCGAAGATAACATCGCCCGCCATTGCTTCGATGTTTCCATCGAATGCAATTCCGATCAATTCTCCATTCCCATTCAAGACCGGTGAACCAGAATTTCCTCCGGTAATATCGTTATTCGATAAGAAGTTTATCGGCATATAGCCAGCTTTGTCAGCGTAACGACCAAAATCTTTTTCTTTTGCAAGATCTAATAAGCGTTGTGGATTTTCGAATTCCTCATCACCAACTTTATGTTTGGCAACCAATCCATCCATGGTTGTGTAATAGTTAGCCGGTGCATCTGGCTGACGATTTGGATTGGTACTTCTAGGTAATGGTTGAATAGAACCATAGGTTAGACGCAAAGTGCTATTGGCATCTGGATAAAGAATATGTGCAATTTTCGATTCGCGTAAACCTTCTACTAACAGACGGAAATTCTTTTCGTAAGCATCGTTCAATGCTTTTTGTTGATCTGTTTGTTGGTTATACTTTTCTATCAAAGAAGAAGAAAGTTTGAACAACTCATCGTTTTGCAATAAAGCAACATCTGGACTATTCAGAAAATTTTCGACTTGTTTTTTATCGGCAAAAAAACTTTTGCCAAAAGCATCGTTTACCCATTGCGTAAAGTTGTTGTTATTGTTTGCAGCCAAAGTGCTTACGTACGGCGCTATCCCAGCTTGTTTTGCTTTGGTAGCATATAAATTAAGCTGAGCTACTAATACGTCTTTCTCAAGCGGTAAGTACATCTTATCGTAAGTTGCATCTAATAACGCCTGGATTTGTGGGCGCATCTCCTTTCTTTTAGCTTCATTGGCTTCTGCATAGTTTGCCAATGCATTCCCGATTCTATAAGGTGCCATGGCAAAAGCACTACTTCTCAACATTCCCATCAAGTAGTTATCGTGCATCGCTTGCAAATTGGTGGCTGCATAATAGGTATTTAGGTTTTTAATAACCTCACCGTATTTTGCTTGGTTGTGTTTTTTATTTGCCCATTTATTGAATTTCTTTTCTGTTTTGGTTTTTGTTTCTACCGTTCCGTGTAATTTCAAAGCTTCGATCATTCCTTGACGGTTTTTCCAGTAATTGGCAACTCCGGCATATTTAGAAGCATAGTTGATTTTTACTTCTTGGTTCTGATCCATGTGTTTTTTCATCTGATCCATTCCAACTTTAGAAGCTTCTACCCAAGCAGGATAAGCAAAGTTGATGTTCTGCGCTACACCTTGAGCGGGCATCCAACGATTGGTACGACCTGGATATCCTAAAATCATAGCGAAATCTCCCTTCTCGAATCCTTTTAATGAAATAGGCAAGTGGTGTTTTGGTTTCATTGGTATATTTTCTTTCGAGTAGGGTGCAGGATTTCCATTGGCATCTGTATATACACGGAAAATAGCGAAATCTCCTGTGTGGCGTGGCCATTCCCAGTTATCGGTATCTCCACCGTATTTACCAATCGCGTTGGGAGGAGTTCCCACTAAACGAACATCTTCGTAGTCTTGATACACAAAGTAGTAATACTCATTTCCTTGGAAAAATGAACGAACAGAAACAATGTATTTTCCTCCTTCGTTATTCTCTTGTTCGATTTTTGCAATCTCTTGATTGATGATTTTCTGACGATCGATTTCCGACATTTTATCATTTACTTTGCTCAGTATTCTTTTCGTTACATCATCCATACGAACAAAGAAACGTACTTTTAGGTTGTCTGGTTTCAGCTCTTCGCTTTTGTTTTTTGCCCAAAATCCGTTGGTCAAATAATCATGCTCTGGAGTAGATAATTGTGCAATATTTCCATAACCACAATGGTGATTGGTGAGAACCAAACCTTGGTTAGAAATAATTTCTGCCGTACATCCACCGCCAAACTGAACAATCGCATCTTTCAAGCTATTGTTATTGACACTGTAAATTTCTTCGGGCGTTAATTGCAACCCCATTTTTTGCATATCACGACCATTCAGACGCTCGATATGCATCAAAAACCACATACCTTCATCGGCTTTTACTTTGGTAAACGGAAAAACCAAAAGTGCCATGAGGGTGGTAAATAAAAATTTTTTCATTTTTTTATTAATTTTAATTTACTTTATTTGGGCTAAAATAAACTATTCTGTAGAAAACTTCCTTTTTTTTGGTAGGAAATTGATTCAAATAATAAAAATCTCTATCTTTTAGATACTCTTTTATGAAAGAAACTAATTTATTTGTTTTAAAATTGTACTAAAATGAAAAATTAAAGTTTTTAGTTTAGAATACTCATAGAGTTTAAAGACAATACCTAAATCTGTTTCCAATATGAAACTTTAAAGCAGTAAGTTTTAAATTTACATTCCTGAAGATGAAATTGTTTCATAGAAAAACCTGTGCCTATTTGCCTACTAAATCAAACGCAAGAGCAAATCGCAACAATTCGGCAAAGGATTTTACCTCTAATTTTCGGATGATGTTTTTTCGGTGGGTTGCAACAGTTTCTTTTGAAATAAAGAGCTGATCTGCAATTTCGATGGATGATTTTCCGATGCTAAGCAAAGTTAAAATTTCTTTTTCGCGTTTGGTCAGTAAGGCAAATTTCTTGTAGTTACGTGTGATATATTCATTTTCATCTAACACCCGTTTTACCTTTTCCATCAGGGCTCCAACACCATCAATCGGTGTGGAAAGCATAATCAATCGTTGCTGATCTGCATCATTCTTTTCTAATAATTTACATACTGTATAAAACCATCTGTGTTTATCGGCCTTATAAAGTTTTACCCGCTGAAAAAAATTGAGTTGCGTAGCATGATCTCCTTCATTACAGTAACGGAAAAGTTTTGGGTAAATATCTTCCAGATCTTCCTGCACAAAAAACTCTTCATAATATTGGGCTCTCAGTGCATTGAGCTCTTCCAGCTCCACGCCCAAATGGTGACAGCCCCAGGTATTCATGTAAACGATTTGCTGCGGAACGCCCTCACTTAAGCTGTGAACCACAATTGAAGCCGGGATAACTTCTGAAATATCAGCTACATCAAAAGAATCCTTTGACAGATTCCGTTCAATCTGAAAAAGTTTCTTTTCTATGTTTAAAAAGGCTTCCATATCGGTATGTTTCTGATTTTCAGGGTAGTTTTTCTTCAAATTTACAGAAAAAAATGAAAGGAATTGATAAAAAATACCCTTTGGTGGGTATTGTTTCATGTAAACACCACAAATAACTTTGATTTATCAATGATAATCTATAAAAGCATGAACACTATTACCAAAACAATAGCAGGCATTTTCGGGATGATGATGTTGCTAACCGTACAAAACGTAAACGCACAAACCTATTACGGTTATGTAAGTGCAAAAGAGAAATCTGAAAATGTAGCTTCGGATAAAGTAAACCGATTGATTGTTTCGAACGTATTCGAAATAAAATTTTGCCGAAGTAGTCAAGTGTCTTTTTACAGTATAGATACTGGTGGCGGTACCACATCGGCAATACAAAATGCTTTTAAAGCAGAGTACGATTACGGCTATAAATTACGTGGTTATTACATAAACCAGCACTATGCCGATGTGCAATTCTTTAAAACGTACGACGAAGCCGAACGTAGCCGCAAAAGCGTAATTGCAAAATACAAAAACGATGCCTACAACCCTGTATATCATCAGGTAGTAGGTATTTCGTTAGAATGTTTTAAATAAAAACGAATCAACTTCCATGGAGTTTAAAACTCCGTGGAAGTTTTAAAACAAATTACAAACATTAAAATTTTAAGATAATGAAAAGATTACTACTTATATTATGCGTTCTCGGTTTTGCAAACCTAAGCCAAGCACAAACACCTACTAAACAGCAAACTGTTAATGAACTGAATAATCAGAAATGGAAGGTTGAATACAGGAATTATTATGATAGTTATACTCGCGGAGTTACAAGAGGACATTATCAAACTATGTAAGTTCCCCGTTTTTCCAACAGTTCAA
>NZ_KV798548.1:125579-197405 GCF_001809725.1 Weeksella sp. HMSC059D05 | reverse complement strand
TAAACTGTCGGAGTTTTTGGGGGATTTACAGGTTTTATATAGAAGCCGGAGATATAATTTTGGAGCAATATTTTACATGGGAAAAGTTCGTGCATTTGCTATCGATAGATTATGCCAAAAAAAGAGGATTGATTCTTCAACCCTCTTTTATTTATTTGATATTTTTATTAGTTATTTATCCGTTTGCTTCTTATTACTCACAAGGGAGAAAATAATTGATCCTACCAAAACAGTAGCTATAATGCCTAAAGAAATTATAGAGTCGAAATGGTAGAAGGGCATTATGAGCATTTTAACGCCAATAAAAGTTAGAATAATCGCTAACCCAAAATGGAGTTTATTGAATTTGTCCATCGAATTTGCCAAAAGGAAATACATAGAACGTAAGCCTAAAATAGCAAAAATATTAGAAGTATAAAGGATGAAAGGATCATCCGGAGCAACAGCAAAAATTGCCGGAATACTATCTACAGCAAAAACCAAATCAGTAATTTCTATCACCATCAAAGCAACAAAAAGTGGTGTTGCCATACGAACTCCATTTTGCATTGTAAAAAACTTTCCGCCGTCGATTTCATTCGTTACTTTGAAGAATTTATGTACTAACCGAACGCCCCAATTCTTGCTCAAGTCTTGGTTTTCATCTTCGTGATCAGATGACCAAGATTTTACGCCTGCAAGAATCAAAAAGAAACCAAAAAACGTAAGGATAATATTTACTTCTCGGGTTTCACCAAACATAGGAATATTTATGTAAGTATGCTTGATGATTTCTACACCTGCAAAAATAAAAATTGCACGGAAAAATAAAGCACCTAAAATTCCCCAAAATAAAACTTCATGCTGGTATTGTTTCGGAATTTTGAAAAAGGTAAATACCAAAACAAAAACAAAGAGATTGTCAACAGATAGTGCTTTTTCTATCCAATAAGCCGCTTGGTATTGGGAGAACTTTTCGATAGCAAAAGCATGACCGTCATCTGCCCGAAAAACAAAATAAATGATAGCACTGAAAATCATAGAAAGAGCAATCCATAAAATCGTCCAATTGAGCGCTTCTTTGTTGCTAATTTCATGAGGGTTTTTGTTAAAAACTCCTAAATCTAGCAAAAGCATAATAATTACCGTAATTCCGAAACCAATTATTAATCCTGGATGATTAAACATGTTGTCTTGTACGACACTGAAAATATTCATTTCAACTTTAATTTTTTTCTCATGCAATTTTACGGTATTTTTAGCACTTAAAACTGCAAAGAGTGGTTAATTTTAGAACATAAAATATTCTATTAAGATATGAAGAATTTTATCATAGTCACTATCACTGGTTTATTATTTTCAATATCGGTCAATGCTCAACGAAAACACCCACTGTATATGGATACCGTTCAACTGAAATGGGTAAATGATACATATGATAAAATGAGCATGGATGAGCGCGTAGGGCAGCTTTTTATGGTAGCTGCTTTCTCTAATAGAGATGCAGAACATGAAGCGGAAATAGAAAAATTGGTACGCGAAGAAAAAATTGGTGGCTTGATTTTCATGCAAGATCAGGCGGCTCGCCAAATCGAGCTTACAAATCGTTACCAAAAAATATCGAAAATTCCTTTGCTCATTGGGATGGATGCAGAATGGGGTTTGGCACAAAGGTTAAAAGACGTGAAGCGATTTCCATGGAATATTACTCTGGGTGCTTTGCGTAGAAATATTTTGGTCTATAACGTCGGGAAAAGTATTGCAGACCAAGCAAATCGAATGGGAGTGAAGTTTGATTTTGCTCCTTCAGTAGATGTAAATGTAAACCCAAACAACCCTATCATTGGGAATCGCTCTTTTGGTTCCGATCCAGAAAATGTTTGGCTGAAAGGAGAGGCTTTAATGCGTGGCTTACAAAAAAACAATGTTCTTTCTTCGGCTAAACATTTCCCTGGACACGGTGATACGGATCAAGACTCTCATATAACCTTACCAATCATCCATGCTAGCAAAGAAGAGTTGGAGAAATATCACATTAGGCCGTTCATGAAAATGATTCGCAGTTCTGTTCCCAGCATTATGGTGTCTCATCTCGATGTTCCTGCGTTAGACAGTTCTGGTGTGCCTGCCACATTGTCGTCAAAAATTATTACCGATTATCTAAAAGGAACCTTAAAATTCAGGGGAATAATTATAACTGATGCACTCAATATGGAAGGAGTGACAAAAGGACGTTCTGAAGGTGAAATAGATTATTTGGCTTTCAAAGCAGGAAATGATATACTTTTATTTTCTCAAAAAGTGAAAGATGGAAAAGCAAAAATCCTTGAGGGCTTAACCAATGGTAGTATTCCACAAGCACGACTAGAAGAAAGTGTGAAAAAAATTCTTTTGGCAAAATATAAGGTTGGTTTGACGAAATTCGAGCCGATTGATACTACAAATGTTTTAGAGGACCTTAATAAAAAAGAATATGCAGATTTAACTAGAAATATTTTCGAAGAAGCAACAACCTTGCTCAAAAACCAAGAAAATGTTTTGCCAATTGATGCCAAAAAACAACCGAGAATTGCTTTTGTTCCTTTAGAAAGAAAAGATTATCATCCATTCTTTCAGCGTTTGAATACTTTTTCTAAGGTAGATTTGGTCGAAATAGAAAGCGTGAAAGAATTATCAAAACTAAAAAAATATGACTATGTAATTATTGGAGCCTTCATGTCTGATGAAAACGTTTATCAACCTTATACTTTATCCAAAACATCGAAAGATATTCTAACGAAATTACCAGCAAACAAAAAATATTTCTTTTCATTGTTTACAAGCCCTTATGGGCTGAAGGATTTAGATGTAAGTAAAATAGATGCACTTTTGGTTCAATATCAAAATACTCTAGATGCACAAGAAGCTTCTGCAAAAGCTATTTTCGGAGAAATTGTCCCCAACGGTGTGCTGCCGGTTGATGTTAATTCTCAATGGAAAGCCGGAGATGGTATTCTACAATTGGATTATGTAGAATTTGAGTAATGAAATAGAGGTACTAATAATAACGTCACCTTTAGATAAAAGCAAAAAGAGTATAAAATAGTACATTTGGAATATGAAAATAGGAATTGTGTGTTACCCAACCTACGGAGGAAGTGGAATAGTTGCCACAGAGTTGGGAATGGATTTGGCAGAAAAAGGTCATGAAGTTCATTTTTTTAGCCTCAATGTTCCTGCTCGATTAAATATCAAATTGCCTAACATTTTTTTTCATCGAATCCATGTGGAAACTTATCCACTATTTCAATACCAGCCCTATGACTTGGCTTTAAGTACTATATTATACGAGAAGATTTTGCAATACCAGATAGATTTGGTGCATGTGCATTATGCAATACCTCATGCGTATGCAGCGTATTTTACCAAAAAAATGCTGGAAAGCAAAAACTATAAATTACCTATTATTACCACCTTACACGGTACTGATATTACATTGGTAGGCAAGCATCCGGTGTACAAAACAGCTGTTGAATTTTCGATCAATGAATCGGATATTGTGACATCGGTCTCAGAAAGTTTAAAACAAGAAACCTTAGCTGCTTTTGAGATTACAAATCAAATAATAGTAGTGCCTAATTTTATCGATAATGAACAATTTTTACCAGAGAAATGTGTGTGTTGCCGTGATCATTTTGCAGAACCCAATGAGAAAATAATCCTTCACGTATCCAATCTAAGAAAAGTAAAAAGAATCCAAGATGTCATTGATACGTTTTATTTGATACAACAAAAAATTCCGGCGAAACTCATTATCGCCGGAGAAGGACCTGAGTGGGAATTGGCCGATACAATGATCCAGGAGTATGGAATAGAAAATAAAGTAAAAAGCCTGGGAATGGTTAGTGATCTTGCCGATGTGCTGAAGTCTGCCGATTTGTTTTTATTGCCTTCAGCGCAAGAAAGTTTTGGTCTTGCAGCCTTGGAAGCAATGGCAGCAAGTGTACCTGTAATTTCGTCGAATGCTGGTGGAATACCAGAAGTGAATATCGATGGCTTAACAGGTTTTGTTTGCCCGATTGGCGATGTAGAACAGATGGCCGAAAAAGCAATTTATCTCTTGTCGAACGAAAAAGAGTTGATGAAATTTAGTCATGCCGCAAAACAAAAAGCGCTTACTTTTGATAAGAAAGCTATACTACCGCAATATGAACAAATTTATTTGAATGCTTTAGAGAAAGCAAATCATTAATTTGAGTTATTTTAGGGTAAGAGAAGAAATAAAGTAAAAAAGTTCGATAGACCTATCTATCGAACTTTTTTACTTTATTTCTTAAATTCATTTGATGTTAAATAGTTTCCTTTTCGAAAATAAGATCCAAGCCATCTGTAATCAAATGTTTAATTTTAGGATGATTGTGCTGATAGTTTTCTAGATAAGTAGTTGCATAACTCAACAACTCTTCATCATCTTCTAGATGTGCCAATTCTGTGATTTCTACCATAAGTAACCAATCATTTTCGTGATGCTCATTAATTTCTTTTGCGATTTTGTGTAAATCTATATTATCGGTAGGATGCTCTCTATACTTGCGAACTTGCTGATAAAGTTGCTCCAAGGCCAAGCGTTTTTCATTCTTCTTCGCTTTGATGGTTTTACTACTCGGCACATGAGAAATCAAATCAAAACTTTCATAATCCGCAGGCCCAGAATAAGCAGAAACAACTTCTTTCCCGATTGCCAAATCATAGATTCCCCATTCGGGTCTGAAAAGAATTTGATCTTTATACCGAACCGTACAATTCTTAAAGGAAATCAAAATTATTTTTCCCATCACATCGCGTCTTCCAGTAATAATTTCACCTTCGATTAGAAGACCGCCTTCAAACTCCAAATGTGTTGTTTTTCCCTCGTACAAATCATATGCCGCCAAATCTTTGGGGCTCATATCTTCGATCGCTAGATTAATGCCTCTAAGCTTACCTACAGCAGATCCAAAACCATCTTTATGAAAAGAAGTTCCATGGTTTATCAATTCTTTATTTCGGTAGGATAAAGCTGTAGGACCAGTTGTTTGATAATATATCGGACGACCTTTGTCGCTAATCACATTGGTGAAAACACCAGAAATCTGAATCCCTGTAGACAATTCAATTGTACCTAACGACTTAGATTCTATTAATTTCTCTAATCCACTTAATCCACCAGTTCGGATAGCCATTGTATTGGCAAATTCTTCTAGAACTACACTAAGATGGGCAAAGTCGGGTGTTACATATAGTTGAGGTTGAGGTTTGGTAATATCAAAACCTTGATAAGCTGCCGAAAGGTCATACGGTATTTTTTTCACTTCGTCTCGCATACACCAAGCAGATTCTCCGATAGAAGATAAAAGACCAGCTCCGTAGATTTTTGGTTTGTCGAGTTCGCCAATCAAACCATATTCTACCGTCCACCAATGTAGGTTACGGATAAGAGCCATCTCAGACGGTTCTACATTTTTCGCCTGCAACTCATCTACTTTTTTTCTTGCTCTGCTCAACTCTTCTTGTGGTGTGCCTTCTGCTTCTTCTAGAATTGATAATTCTCTTATAGCTTCGTATATTTCATAATCATGTGCAGACGAAATTGCTTTGCACCCTATTTCTCCAAATCGGCGTAAATATTCTGCATATTCCGGATTTGCAATAATCGGAGCATGACCAGCACCTTCGTGTATGATGTCGGGGGCAGGAGTGTATTCTATGTTCTCTAATTGTCTTATATCCGAAGCGATAACTAAAACATGGTACGCCTGAAACTCCATAAAAGCATTCGGGGGTATAAAACCATCAACGGCAACAGCAGCCCAACCAATTTCTTTCAAAATTCGATTCATCCCATACATATTCGGAATTTTGTCGATTTCTAAACCTGTTTTTTCTAAACCATCTACATAAGTATGATGCGCAACTCGAGAAAGATAATCTACATTTTTACGCATTACATAGCGCCAAACAGCTTGATTGATAGGAGAATACTCTTCATAATTTTGAGGTTTTATAAATTGTTTCAGGTGTGGTGGTAAACGATCAATCAAGGGATTCGATTCATATTGTGCTTCCATAACTTTCAGTCTTTAATTGCGAATGTTAAAAATAATAAAATTTTTATACATTCTATGTCAAAATTACAAGAAAAGTCGTTTGGCACCTGTTTTGTCTTCAGATAATAGCAGAAATAAATAGTTATAAGATTGTATTTTTGTATTTTATTGGTTTTTAAGGGTTTGTGTTTTGATGAATGCTAAATTTTGTCTTACAGAAATCTCAAAATAATTCTGCACGATTGTATAAACCGACAATTTGTCATTTTAAGCTTTAACATGGAAGAAGAAATAGAATTGATTCCTTTAATGAATAAGGAAGAAGAAAATAAATTACAAAAACAAAAATTACCAGATGTTTTACCGATTCTGCCGTTGCGCAATACGGTATTATTTCCTGGAGTTGTAGCACCAATTACTGCGGGGAGAGAAAAATCTATCCAACTGTTGGTTGATGCTTTTGAGCGAGATGGTTTGGTAGGAGTTGTTACGCAAAAAGATGAAAGTATCGAAGATCCCGCTCCCGAAGATTTATATCATGTTGGGACGCTTGCTAAAATCTTGCGAATGATAAAATTGTCCGACGGAAATATGACGGTAATTCTGCAAGGAGTAAAAAGTTTTCGGTGCACTAACATCGTAGAAGTGTACCCGTATATTGTGTCGGAAGTAGAAGGAATAAAAGAAAAGAACCCCAATTCTCGCAATAAAGAGTTCCCGTTAATAATTCAATCAATAAAAGATTTTTCTTTTCGGATTATTAATAACAATCCAATGATACCGAAAGAGGCGACCGAAGTAATAAAGAAAATTGAAAGTGGACGTTTTCTTATCAATTTCATAGCATCTAATCTTTCTTTTCCGACCAAAGTAAAACAAGAACTTTTAGAAGAAACTGATCTCAAAATGCGTGGATTAGAAGTTCTTCGGCATATGAACATCGAATTGCAAAAGCTAGAATTGCGCTCGAATATCCACAATAAAGTGCATGCTGTAATGGATCAGCAACAGAAAGAGTATTTTCTCAATCAGCAGTTGCGTACCATCCAAGAAGAATTAGGTGGCAATACGGCCGAAGAAGAAATAGATGAAATGCGTGCCAAAGCTAAAACTAAAAAATGGACAAAAGAAGTAGAAACACATTTCGATAAAGAACTTGGGCGGCTTACTCGCCTCAATCCACAAATGCCCGAACACAATATTCAGCGCAATTACCTCGAATTTTTGTTAGAATTGCCCTGGGATGAATATACCCAAGACCATTTCGATTTGAAGAATGCCCAGAAAATTCTCGATCGTGACCATTATGGATTGGACGATGTGAAAAATAGAATTATCGAACATCTGGCTGTATTAAAACTAAAAGGAGATATGCGTTCGCCAATATTATGTCTATATGGTCCTCCGGGAGTGGGTAAAACTTCCCTTGGGAAATCAATTGCCGAAGCTATCGGCCGGAAATATGTTCGCATGTCTTTGGGTGGTTTGCACGACGAATCAGAAATCAGAGGACACCGGAAAACGTATATCGGAGCAATGCCAGGTAGAATTATCCAATCGATAAAAAAAGCAGGATCATCGAACCCGGTTTTTGTTTTAGATGAAATCGATAAAATGTCTATCAGTGCACATGGAGACCCATCATCAGCGATGTTAGAAGTTTTAGATCCAGAACAAAACACAAGTTTCTACGATAATTATTTAGAAATTGGGTACGATATTTCTAAAGTATTTTTCGTAGCAACTGCCAATAATATAGGGAATATTCCTTCGCCTCTGCGCGATAGAATGGAGATGATTAATATCTCTGGGTATACAATCGAAGAAAAAGTAGAAATCGTAAAACGTCACCTTCTTCCAAAACAGATAGAAGATCATGGTATGAAAAAAGGAGATGTGGTGTTGAGTGATTCTATTATCGAATATATTATTACCGGTTACACCCGAGAAAGTGGCGTTCGGAATTTGAATCAAACCATTGCAAAAGTTGTTCGTTATGCTGCAAAAAATATTGCTATGGAACAGCCCTACGAAAAACAAATTACAGAAGATATACTTGCCGAAATTTTAGGGCCTTCTATCGTTCCAGAGCGGTACGAAAATAACGAAACACCTGGAGTAGTAATTGGTCTGGCATGGACAAGTGTTGGTGGTGATATTTTATTTATAGAATCTATTTTATCCAAAGGAAAAGGTGGTTTAACAATCACCGGGAACTTAGGGAATGTGATGAAGGAATCTGCAACCATTGCATTAGAATATATTAAATCGCATGCAGAAGAATATGCTATTCACCCGAAAATTTTCGAGCAATACAAAGTGCATATTCACGTGCCAGAAGGTGCAACACCCAAAGATGGGCCTTCTGCCGGGATTACGATGCTGACCTCTTTGGTTTCCTCTTTCACTCAACGAAAAGTAAAACCTAATTTGGCCATGACCGGCGAAATTACTTTGCGTGGTAAAGTATTGCCAGTTGGTGGCATAAAAGAAAAAATTCTTGCAGCTAAACGTGCCGATATTAAAGAAATTATCCTGTGCGAAGATAATAGAAAAGACGTACAGGAAATCAAAAAAGAATATATAAAAGGCCTAAAGTTCCATTACGTTCGTGATATGAAAGAAGTAATCGACCTTGCGCTGATGAAACAAAAAGCAAAGAATGCTAAAAAATTAACGGTAGAATAATTGGATAAAAAAAGAACTAAACAAACAAAAATGTCCGATCTCAAAATCGGACATTTTTAGTTTAATCTTTATACAGAAGATATTTTTGTCTCGTATTTCTAAAATTTTTCAAACCTTCTTCCCAAGTAGCTTTAATCTTTTCTTGCGTCAACCCCTTTTCTATTTGCATGCGTAACGCATCCGTCCCAGAAAGCTGATCGATCCAATAATTTTTTCCATTTTTGGTCCAGAAATTAGGTAAAGTGTTTTGTGTGTAAGCACGGATGAGCCAACGTAAATCTATTGCATCCAAATATGGTGTTTCGCTAAGATTCTCACCGAAACAAAGTTGATTTTTGAATTTCGGATCCGAAGCACCTTTTCGCGAAATCGGTGTATATTGATAAGGCATATTTTTTAGGTAAGGCGAACCATAAACCTGAAATTGCATTTCCGTTCCACGACCCTCGTTTACTTGTGTACCTTCGAATAGACAAGTAGATGGATAAAGGTTGATTGCACGGTCATTGGGTAAATTCGGCGAGGGTTTCACTGGCAAACTATATCGAGATTGATGAGTATAGTTTTTTAGCGGAATTACTGTTAATTTGGCTTTCTGTCGATTATTCAACCAGCCTTCTCCATTAATCATTTGTGCATATTCGCCGATTGTCATTCCATAAACTATGGGTACAGGATGCATCCCAACAAAGGATCTGAATTTAGGTTGCAAAATCGGGCCATCGATATAATGTGCATTCGGATTCGGGCGATCGAGTACAATTATTTCCTTGTTGTTTTCCGCCGCCGCTTCCATCACATAGTGCAAAGTAGAAATGTAGGTGTAAAATCTAGCTCCAACATCTTGCATATCAAACACCAAAACATCGATTCCGGATAATTGCTCCTTGCTAGGTTTTTTATTCTTTCCATAAAGTGATATAATCGGAATTTGTGTTTTTTCATCTACCGAAGAATTTACCATAGCGCCCGCATCAGCTTCGCCTCGGAAACCATGTTCGGGTGAAAAAATTTTCAAAACGTTTATTTTGTTTTTTAATAAAAAATCTACCAAATGCTCATGTTCTTGGTAGGATGATGGAGAAGTTTTGATACGCACAATAGAAGTTTGATTGGCAACAACCCCTATGTTTTTATGCTGTAGTAAAGCAATATAAGCTGCACTATTTTCTGCACCAGTAATAATTTCTAAACCATAATTAGATGGGCTACTGATCGATTTTTCTGTCGTTTTTTGTGCTTTTACACAAAAGCTTGTCGGTAGAAGTAAAGCAATTAATGTATATTTGACGAAGTTTTTCATCTCGATTATAAATATTTTTTCTCGGTTGAAAGATGAAGAATGTACAACCGAATGTTGGATCGTAAAAATAATAAAAGATATTGAACTTTACTTGGTGGTTCGCGACGAAAATAGCACGCGATACAAATCGTAAAAATAACTTAGCCGGCATTATCATTGGGATTGGGAGAGTGGCAGTGATTTTAGGGATTTTGGTTTCTATGATCACCATTTCTACCGGAGTAGGAGCACGCAAAGCAATCAAAAATAAGTTGGCCGATTTCAATGGGCATATTACCATTAGAAATTACAATAGTAATGTATCCCTCAACTCGGATTCGTTGTCGATTCATCAGCACTTTTATCCTACTTTTTCTCAGATTTCAGAGGTGGAGCATGTGCAAGCAATTGCGAATAAAAGTGGCGTAATTCGAACAGAAGAGACTTTTAGTGGTGTGGTTTTTAAAGGTGTCGGGCTAGATTATGATCAAACAAGATTCGAAGAGTTTTTGACCAAAGGAAGGTTCCCAAAGTTCAAGAATAATGAATTGTCGGACGAGGTTCTATTGTCAGAAAAAATGGCCAATGAACTAAAATTAGAGGTCGATAGTTCGTTTGTAATGTACTTCCTGAGAGACGACGCAAAACCGATTTATAGGCGTTTTCATTTGGTAGGATTGTACAAAACCGATATTAAGAATTTTGATGATATTTACTTGATTGGGGATATTCAACATATACAAAGATTAAACAATTGGGGACCAGAAACGGTTGGTGCTTTCGAAGTTTTTGTGAAAGATATAGAAAAAGTAGAGCAAGTAACCCATAAAATAAACGATGCTATAGGGTATAATTTATACGCAGAATCGGCAATGCAATCTTTTGCGCAAATCAGTGAATGGATCAATGTGTTTGATAAAAATATTGTCATCATTGTTATCATTATGCTTTTTGTAGTAGTGATTAATATGGTTATGGTGCTTTTAATTTTGATTTTAGATAGAACGCCTTCAATCGGATTGCTCAAAGCTTTTGGTGCTACCAATTGGCGAATAAGAAGGTTGTTTGTATGCTATGTTATTCTCATAATGATTCCTGGATTATTCATCGGTAATATATTAGGCATTGGCCTTTTATTGTTGCAGAAATATGCTAAAATTGTTCAATTACCTTCCGAAAATTACTATTTATCCTATGCGCCGGTTTATTTAGATATTAAATATATAGTGTTGTTAAATGTAGGAGCACTTGTAATTTGTGCAATTGTCTTACTTTTGCCTTCGTATATGATATCGAAAATCACCCCAACAAAAGCAATAAATTTTAGATAGATGAAATACGCAAATAATATATTAGAAACCATTGGTAATACGCCATTGGTAAAATTAAATCACATTGTACAAGATTTGCCTTGTACAGTTTTGGCAAAAGTAGAATACTTCAATCCAGGAAGTTCTTGTAAAGACCGCATGGCTCTGAAAATGGTCGAAGACGCCGAAAAAGATGGGCGCTTACAGCCCGGCGGAACCATTATCGAAGGGACCTCTGGTAACACAGGAATGGGATTGGCCTTGGCTGCAATTGTTAAAGGATATAAACTTATCTGTGTCATTACCGATAAACAATCCAAAGAAAAGATGGATATTTTACGTGCCGTAGGAGCCGAAGTAATTGTGTGCCCTACCGACGTAGAACCTGATGATCCACGCTCGTATTATTCGGTTTCTAAACGTTTGGCCGAAGAAACACCAGGCGGATGGTACGTGAATCAATACGATAATCCTTCGAACACTCAGGCAAATTATGAGCAAACTGGACCTGAAATTTGGGAACAAACCAACGGAAAAGTAACTCATTTCATTGTTGGGGTAGGAACAGGAGGGACCATATCGGGTGTAGCAAAATACCTAAAAGAACAAAACCCGAATGTGAAAGTTTGGGGTGTAGATACGTATGGATCTGTTTTCAAAAAGTACAAAGAAACAGGTATTTTCGATGAGAACGAAATCTATTCGTACGTTACCGAAGGTATCGGAGAAGATATTTTACCTAAAAATGTAAACTTCGACCTGATTGATGGTTTTACCAAAGTAACCGATAAAGATGCCGCTGTGTATACACGTCGATTGGCATTAGAAGAAGGTCTTTTTGTAGGGATGTCTTCTGGTTCGGCAATCAAAGGAGTTTTACAACTGAAAGAAAAATTCAAACCAGAAGATGTAGTGGTAGTTCTTTTTCATGATTCGGGTTCGCGTTATGTGGGTAAGATTTTTAATGATGAGTGGATGCGCGAACGTGGCTACTTGGATACAAAATATAAAAAAGTAGCAGATTTGATACAAAATCATATCGAAAAACCATTGGTAATCGTAAAAACAGAAGAGTTGGTTTCTCATGCGCTAGAACGTATGCAGAATTTCAAAATCTCACAAATTCCGGTAGTCAACACAGAAGGTTTTGTAGGGTCTTTGAGCGAAGTAAATCTATTTCAGGCATTTATCAAAGATCGTAATATTGCCGAAAAACCAATCAAAGAATTGATGGGGAAACCGTATCCGATTGTCGAATCTTCACAAACCATAGAAGAAGTATCAAAACTAATAACACCCGAAAATCAAGCTGTTTTAGTAAAATTAGACAATGGGAAATATCATATTATTACCAAATATGATATAATCAGAGCGATACAATAAAGAAAATAGAACCGAAATAAAATATTTGATTTATCTTCGAAATATTATGGGAATTGTACTCAAAGGTGAAAACTTGGTAAAAGACTATGGAAAAAAGCATGTTGTGAAGAATGTCTCTTTCCAGGTAGAGCAAGGTGAAATTATAGGGCTTTTAGGACCGAATGGTGCTGGGAAAACAACATCTTTCTATATGATTGTTGGCTTAGTAAAAGCAACACAAGGAAGAGTTTTTCTAGATAAACACGACATTACGCAAGACCCAATGTACAAAAGAGCCCAGAAAGGAATTGGTTATTTGGCGCAAGAAGCCTCTGTCTTCAGAAAACTTTCGGTAGAAGATAACATAAAATCAGTATTGCAGTTCACAAAACTTTCGAGCAAAGAACAGCAAAAGCGAACCGATGCATTGATAGAAGAATTTAGTTTAGAGCATGTGCGTCATAACCGTGGAGATTTATTATCGGGGGGTGAAAGAAGGCGTACAGAAATTGCTCGTTGTCTAGCTACAGAGCCAAAATTTATTCTACTCGATGAGCCCTTTGCTGGAGTAGATCCTATTGCAGTGGAAGATATTCAGAAGATTGTTCGATCGTTGAAAGATAAAAATATAGGTATCTTGATCACCGATCATAATGTATCGCAAACCTTAGCAATCACAGATAAAACCTATATCATGTTCGAGGGTAAAATCCTGAAAGAAGGATCACCAGAAGACTTGGCAAATGATCCAGATGTAAGAAGGGTTTATTTAGGCGAGAATTTCCAATTTCAACAAATATAAAAGATAAAAGAAACTCGCTTTCGTATTCGGAAGCGAGTTTCTTTTATGTTATCTATAAGGGGAATACTATCTAGGAAATTATTGCAAATACTCATCGTGTGATGCGATATCACCCAATTGTAAGATTTCTTTAGCAAGTTCTATATCGCGTACATTTCCAGTGTGTTTATTACCTTCATCAGAAAGTTTTACCACACCTGTCCACGGAATATCATACGAAGAAATCCCCGTTAACTTCATCACGATATTCATTGGTCTTAGGCCAGTATCATTGGTAAGGTTTGTACCAATCCCGAACGAAATACCAATTTTGTTTTTACAAAATTTAGTGATGTTTTCTACTTTCTCAGGATTCAAACCATCCGAAAAAATAATAGTTTTATGCAAAGGGTTGATACCCATTTTCTGATAATGATCAATCGTCATCTGAGCAAATTCTATCGGATCTCCACTATCGTGTCGAACGCCATCAAAAAGTTTGGATAGTTTTTTATCAAACTGCCTGAAGAAGATTGCACTTGTATAGGTGTCGGTAAGAGCAATGCCCAAGTCACCGTAGAAGACTTTTACCCATCGGTCTAGACTTATAGAGTTAGCAATTTTATACCCAAATCTTGCTCCATGAAACATAAACCATTCATGAGCATGTGTTCCGATAGGTTTCACGTTATATTTATGGGCGAAATGAACATTCGAGCTGCCGACAAAACTTCTTCCGCTGTGGTTAATGAGTTCTTGTATGACCAAGTCATGTACCTGGTAAGAGTGTCTTCTGCGTGTCCCAAAATCGGCAACGGTTACCCCGAGCTTGTTGAAAAGATCTATTTTATTCGATGTTTTTTCAGTAATTTCTTGATCAGACACTCGGGATAAATGATTTAATCTATAATACAATTCACTAATCAAAGCAAGTAAAGGAACTTCCCAAAGAATTGTTCTGTACCAATATCCTTTTACATGAACTTGCAAATCGCTACCTTCTTGTACTATTTCTACTTCATCAGGATCATAACGATAACCTTGTAAAAAATCTAGGTAAGAAGGGCTGATATATGGGCAGTTTCTATGAAGATATTGTTTTTCTTCTTTCGTTAGTCCAAGTTCTGCCATAGCGACTACTTGTCGTTTTAGTTCCTCACCAAAACCTTCTGGGAACTCATGTTTTCCACGGTTAATGAAAGTGTATTTTGCTTGTACATCGGGATACAATTTGGTTACAGCAAACTGCATCGTGATTTT
This sequence comes from Weeksella sp. HMSC059D05, assembly GCF_001809725.1. Lineage (NCBI taxonomy): Bacteria > Pseudomonadati > Bacteroidota > Flavobacteriia > Flavobacteriales > Weeksellaceae > Weeksella > Weeksella sp. HMSC059D05. The sequence continues at coordinate 182,678 of NZ_KV798548.1, read as the reverse complement.
GTAAAAATCGTTGTCTAGTATCGAGTTGATAATTCTTTCCATATAAAACGAATTTAAACAAAAAAAGCCTTTTCTACGATAAAAAAGGCTTTTAAAAAAAAAATATTTATTTTGAATTATTTTTTTCGAGGTATTATTTTGTTCAATTCAAATGAAAATACAAAACTATAATCTCGGTAAATCTGATCATTCAAGTAGTTACCATCCCAAACTTTTCTTCTTGCATAGGCCAAACGAGAAGGTAGAATTATCACCCCTTGCATATGGTACAAGTCGCTGCTGCTTCTGTTGGTTGCTTTGAAATGTTTTAAGCCTTCTACAAAATTTTCTAGTACGTAATATTCTTCTTTGAAACCTGATTTTATTTGCTCATCTGTGAGATTTACATGATAAAATACTGGGTCGTAAACAGGAACGCCTCTTTCTGTTGTGCTCGAGAATAAACGAACTTGCCCGAATTTGTATTTGTAGTTTTTGTTGTCTGTAGCACGGAAAATGTAATTATCGTAAGAAATCAGGATAGAATCATTTTTGTTAGACGTAATGCTATTTCCTTCTGCTTGGACATTTGGGTTTATTGCATACCAAATACCTTTTTCGTCTCGTTGTGCAAAATTATCCAATGTCGGGTATTCATCGTCGTTGATTCCAGTCGTAGGGTTAGTCCCAACAATTGTATCTTTCGCGGTTAACTTACCGTTGGTAGGATGAAAATAATATTTTGCGAGGTATTGTTGGATAGCCTCGTCGTCTAACGCATTTCTTTGTTCTAGAGGAATATCCACATAGACATCTAATTCATCTTTGTTATCATCATCTTTCTTGCACGAAGTTACGCTGTAAACAGAAACGTAAGCCGCAAGGGCGAAAAAGAATTTTTTTATCATTTCTTATTATTTCGTTTTAAATTGCGAATTTATACAAAAATAACGTAAAATTATCTTAAAATTAGCAGACTTATGCGGTTGGACAAATTTTTGTGGAGTGTTCGCTATTATAAAACTCGAAGTTTAGCAGCAGATGCATGCAAGAAAAATCGGATAAAAGTGAATGGTGAAGTCGCAAAAGCGTCACGAGACATTATACCAGGAGATGAAATTGCAGTCAGAAAAGATCAGATGAATTTTTCTTTTCGTGTTTTGCAAGTTCCAGAAAATAGAATAGGAGCCAAGTTGGTCACTTTGCATATCATCGATACTACTCCAAAAGAAGAGTATGAAGCTTTGGAACTTCGTAAAATATCTCAGGATTACTATAGACAAAAAGGAGAAGGACGTCCTACAAAAAAAGATCGTCGAGATTTAGACGACTTTATTTCGGGAGAATTTTCTGATACCGAAGATGTTCTATAAGCAATAGAGCCACATCTTGTGGGTTCATTTGTTGTGTTTTGAAATGGGTGTGCGCTTGCTCATAAAAAGCTCTTCGCTCGAACAAATGTTTCGCTATATACTCGGCTAGCTCATCATCTTCCAGGTGTATTAATAAAGGACGTTGCTCCTTGTTTTTACACAATCTTTCCGTCAATTCGTTCAGAGGGGTTTGCAAATATATAGAATGAGATAGCTGATTTATCAGATGCATATTGTTGTAATAAGCTGGCGTGCCACCACCCAAAGACAAAATAATATTTTCTTTTTGTAGGAGGTTTTCCAACATTTCTCTTTCAATTTTCCTGAAACCAATTTCTCCTTTCTCTCTGAAAATTTCCGGAATCGTTCTGTCATGTGCATTTTCGATAAAATGATCCAGATCGATAAATGTTCTTCCTAGTTGTTTTGCCAATATTTTTCCGACCGTCGTTTTTCCACTTCCCATATAACCTATTAACGAAATATTCATCACAATATATTTTTTGCAAAGGTGCATTAATTTTTAAATCAATTAATTATAAAAAATAATAAAAAATTTCTTCAAAAGGTTTGCAATTGTCATAAACTTCTCTCTATATTTGCAGTCGCAATTCACAAGACCTGGTAGCTCAGTTGGTAGAGCACAACACTTTTAATGTTGGGGTCCTGGGTTCGAGCCCCAGCCAGGTCACATGTTCGCCCATGTGGTGGAATTGGTAGACACGCCATCTTGAGGGGGTGGTGTCCCTTCGGATGTGCTGGTTCGAATCCAGTCGTGGGCACGAAAAATTATAAGAAAAGATTTAAGAAGTTTTACTTCTGACCTGGTAGCTCAGTTGGTAGAGCACAACACTTTTAATGTTGGGGTCCTGGGTTCGAGCCCCAGCCAGGTCACAAACTTCTTATATAAAAGAGGTAGTTTTCTTTATACTACAAAAAAATATGCGGCGACCTGGTAGCTCAGTTGGTAGAGCACAACACTTTTAATGTTGGGGTCCTGGGTTCGAGCCCCAGCCAGGTCACTACTACGCAAAAGGTTTTAGATTTAGTTCTAAAACCTTTTTTCTTTTTGATGGGAAATTTTCGATGAGATGTTGATTGAATTAATAACTAACAGATTTTGTGTTTTTATCTATTCGAGAAACACGCGAATTATTTCAGGTAGCAAACAAAGATGTTTTTTGAGAAGACTGTATTTCATCCTACCGAAAAAATAGAAACAAACTGCTTACTAAAGCGTTAAAAAAAAATAAAAAACCTACAGATAAGCACATACTTACGAGAATTTTTTGTAATTTTGCAGTCTGAAAATTTGAACATGCAAAACATTCGAAATATTGCGATTATCGCTCACGTTGACCACGGAAAAACTACTTTGGTCGACAAAATTCTACATAGCACCATTCACATTCGCGAAAGCTTAGACAACGGAGATCTTATCATGGATAACAATGATATAGAACGCGAACGCGGAATTACCATTTTCTCTAAAAATGCAGCCGTAGAATACAAGGGAGTGAAGATTAACGTTATTGATACTCCTGGGCACGCCGACTTTGGTGGAGAAGTAGAACGGGTGCTGAAGATGGCCGATGGGGTAATTTTGTTGGTGGATGCCTTCGAAGGGCCGATGCCACAAACACGTTTTGTGCTTCAGAAAGCGTTAGAGTTAGGGCTAAAACCATTGGTGGTCATCAATAAAGTAGATAAAGAAAACTGTAGACCGGATGAAGTTCATGATAAAGTTTTCGAATTGTTCTTTAACCTAGATGCAACCGAAGAGCAATTGGATTTCCCAGCCTTTTATGGATCGTCTAAGCAAGGATGGTTCAATACCGAAAATGTTCCTAGCCAAGATATTACACCTTTATTAGACGGTATTTTAGAACATGTCCCAGCTCCTGAAGCTAAAGAAGGACCACTACAAATGCAAATAACCTCTTTAGACTATTCAAAATTCTTAGGGCGAATCGCAGTAGGAAAAGTAACTCGTGGTGTAATTAGAGAGGGCGATTGGATTGCACTGATAAATAAGGATGGAAGTTTCAAGAAACATAAAGTAAAAGAATTATACACATTCAAAGGTCTCGGAAAAGAGAGAACTAAAGAGGTAGTTGCAGGAGATATTTGTGCAGTTGTAGGGATTGATGGTTTCCATATTGGGGATACCATTGCCGATCCAGAACATCCAGAAGCTTTACCGATTATGCATATAGATGAGCCTACAATGAACATGTCATTCGGGATCAATAACTCACCGTTCTTCGGGAAAGATGGGAAGTATGTAACATCTAGGCATTTGGTAGAACGTTTAGAAGATGAACTGGAGAGAAATTTAGCTTTACGAGTAGAGCCTACAGAAGACTCGAATACGATGTTGGTGTACGGTCGTGGGATTATGCACTTATCGGTATTGATCGAGACGATGAGAAGAGAAGGTTATGAGCTAACAGTTGGTCAACCACAAGTAATCATCAAAGAAATAGATGGCGTGAAATCTGAACCTTATGAAGTTTTAGTGATTGATGTGCCGGATCATTATGCTTCAAAAGCAATAGACTTGGTTACTCAACGTAAAGGAGATTTATTGGTTATGGAAGCCAAAGAAGGTATACAACATTTAGAGTTCGAAATTCCATCACGTGGATTAATTGGTTTGCGTTCGATGATGTTGACTTCTACTGCTGGTGAAGCTGTTATGGCACATACTTTTAGCGAGTACAAACCGTTTAAAGGTACTATCTCGGGGCGTTCGGCAGGAGTATTGATTTCTAAAGATCAAGGAACCTCAACACCATATTCAATCGATAAACTACAAGATCGTGGAAAATTCTTCATCGAACCGGGAGAAGAAGTGTACGAAGGAATGATTATCGGTGAACATGCACGAAACAACGATTTGGTTGTGAATGTTATCGAAGCAAAAAAATTAAACAATATGCGTGCTGCTGGTAAAGATGATTCTACGTCTATTGCACCAAAAATAGAAATGACTTTGGAGGAATGCATGGAGTATATTCAGGCAGATGAATGTATAGAAGTTACACCAAACCATATCCGTTTACGAAAAATTCACTTGAAAGAAGTAGACCGTAAGCGTTACGAGAAATCAATGGAAGGTGCTTAATTAGCAGATTCTATAGAAATAGGAAAAAGGGAAATTCGAACAGAGTTTCCCTTTTTATTTACTTGTTTTTTAAGATGATAGAATTGCTTATTTTCTGTACTTGTGTGCTTCCAGGTTCGGTCCATTCTAGCTTATACCAATAAGATCCTGTTTCTTGTCGATACCCATTTTGTTTTCCATCCCAAATAAAATTATTCGAAGAAGTCCCTTCGAAAATCAATTTCCCGTACCGATTGAAAATCTTCATACTTGGGGTTTTCTTTGCTCCGTAAATCCGAGAAATCCAACACGTCATTTTTACCATCACCATTGGGCGAAATAAAATTCTGAAATTGAAGCATAATAAAGTTTTTCTCGGTAGGATGACAATCGAGCACAGTCGATCTCACTTTCACGGTATGTGAACCAACTTCTACTTGATGAAAACTATTCGAGGTCTGATAATTACCATTATCCAGTGCGTATTCGTAAGGAGGAACTCCGCCCGAAGCATAAATGGTAATTGTCTGATTTTGGATTTCTATCTTTTCGATCACGATGTCTTCGGCTTCTTTTACCTCTACAAATTGTAGATATTCGCAACCATTGGAACCTAATTTCACCCAATATTTTCCGACAGAAACTCCGTAAATCGTTGAGGTGGTTTCTCCAGTCGACCAAAGATAAGAGTCGAATCCTTCACCTGCGTCTAAATTTGTTGTAGTTCCTTTACAAATCGTAACTTCATCTAATAGTGTTGATGTGTTGGGTTGTTTAAATTCTAATGAAATCTTCTCGATTGTTGGGCATTTATTTGATTCTTTGAAACGAACGTATAAATCAACCGAAGAAGTCAATGTGTAGGCATTGGCTATAGCATTTTGGTTTTTTTCGGCCTCTTCTGCTGTAAGATAAAACAGTGCATATTCATAATCTTGTGTTATGAAATCTGGTAAATAAACCTCTACTTTACCATCTAAATCATCATCACAAAACGATAATAAAGTATTAGAACTGAAAGTAGATTTTTTGTCCATCATGAGAGAAATTTCATGTATAGTAGCGGGACAATCTTTGGTTTGTGTCCTTAGATAAATCTTTTTTTCTGGTTCAGATGAGTTAAGTTCTACAGTGGATATTTCGTTCTTCGAATTCAATTCGGCGTCATGTTGATTGAGATAAAATTTTGCATCATATATCGGATAAAAATCCTCGATAATTCTCTCTGTCAGGTCGTGGAGTTGGATGGATATAACGTCGTCAAAATTGTCGTCACAAAAAAAGAATTCATTTTCGGTGATTTTGGCAGTCGGATATTCTTCTACTATTACTTTTCCGGCCACTGTACAACCGTTGGATAATTCTATAAAAACTTCGTACATTCCTGCTTCATTTACCTCGAGTTTTGGCTCGTTTTGTCCGATCAATTCTTCGTTGTTTTTGTACCAACGATAAACAACTGCATCGGCTACGGTGGCATCTATCGTATGCGAATTTCCTCGGCAAAGTGCAGTGTTATTTTCGACTAATAAATCATCTCCTAAATCTATGTTGCCAACAAAACTACCGGCTTTTAACATAACTGCAGAGTCATAACGCCCTAAACGGTCTCCATGATCAGCAATAACCAATTTAATGTGATATTTTATGCCTTTTTCTACTTTTGTAGTTGCTTTGAGGATTTTGGTTTGTCCATTGAAATTGGTAGGCGTATGGACGCCATTAAAACCTCCGAAATAGTTAGAGTGATGTATATGATTAATGCTAAGAGAAGTTACCGGAATATTTGTCCCAGGAATTAAGGCAATATTTTGATAAGGTTCGGTAGAATCTGCTTTTTTTATCAAGAATGCAAACGCATCCGAGTATTTTGTATTTTCTTCACGATATTCTTCGGATAAGAAAATGTAATCGAAACTTATTCTCTCGGTGAGATGAGAAACAAAATCGAATTCGAGAAAAGTAGCATTGAGAATGTAATCGGAAGGTAGTCCGTACATGTCTAATACATCAATCAGATCTTGATCGCCTCTCCAAGAACCATCTTTCGGATAAAAATCTTGTAGTGAGCTATTGGGGCCTTTTGCGTCCTTAGCTAAACCAGTAGAGAGGATGATTCCTTCGGATAACTCGAATGTGCTTGTTCCTCTCGAAAAGTACCCATAACTTTTTCCTTCTGGACCATCCCAACCAGAGATTCTGATGTTTTCTATTTCGATACACGTCGAATTTCTTGCTCCAAGAAAAATATCTTTTATTAATTCTTCTACGGAGTAATCTGTATTTACTTCGATATATTGTGCCATGGCACTATTGCTCGTATATAGCCAGCAAAAAAAGAGGAATAGGAGTTGTTTTGTAAAAAATCTTTTCATTTATTTTTACTAATGAATTGGCTAATAATGTTAGAAAACAGAGGTAGAAATAGAAGTAGAAGGTTGAGCATCTGCTATACAAAATGTTAGCAGATGACCTTATTATATAATATATAGTGCGAGCGTCTTAGACGTTCTTTAAATTTTCTGAGATAGTTTCGATAAAAGAAGTTAGTGGCTTTTTGGCCATCATTTCTATCATCATATTAAACTTTCCATCAAAATCAAGAGAAACATCCGAAGAATGATCATCAACAGCTTCGATATTAACAGTTAGATAATATTCGAAGTTTGGCGATGGCGATTCGAAAACGATCTGATTAGGTTCGTGCGTTTCTTTCAAGCGCATTCCAACTTTTGGCAAAGAACCAACTCCTACCGTGAAACCTTTGCCCGATTCGTGTATCTCGAATGAATTGGTGTCTTTAGGCATAAGGCTTTCGTAGTTCTTCATATCCAACAAAAAAGTATAAGCATCTTGCTGATTTTTTTGTAGTCTGACTTTCTCTGTATTAACTTTCATGTTTTTTAACTTTATTTTAATAAATTTGTATCAAACCTGTCAAATGTACAAAGTTTTTTTAAATGAAAATTGCATCATTTTATCCGAAAAACCGGAAGAAGGTGCAAAAAATGTTTTATATCATTATACTTCACAAATAGACGAAGCAGTTCATTATCTATCGACTAATCAAAACGTGCGAGTGAATTTGTATAGTGAAGATTTGGAAGAATTGTGGTTTGATTTTAAGAACCATTTCAAGATCATTGAAGCGGCAGGCGGAATCGTGAAAAATTCTAAGAACGAATTTCTTTTTATTCATCGACTTGGTCGATGGGATTTACCCAAAGGTAAAATAGAAAAAGGTGAAGATCCAGAAACGGCTGCGATACGAGAAATTGAAGAAGAATGCAGTATTCATGGGCTGGTATTGAATCGTTTTATCACAACAACCTATCATATTTACTATCAGAAAACTTATATTTTGAAGTTGACGCATTGGTATGATGTTTCGTATATAGGAGAAGAGCAACCAAAACCGCAAACTGAAGAAGGTATAGAGAAAGTAGAGTGGGTGAAAGAGTCAGAGTACGAAAAACTGTTGGTCAATAGCTATCCAAACATACATTTACTGTTCGAAAAATTCTATAACCAAAATAATAACTAGCATGAAAAAATGGATACTTTATTTTAGTGTTTTTGCTTTTACAGTAGCTTGTACATCGCAAATGCAAAGCACCAAAAATGCAACGATAACAGAATTTGCCAAAACGCACGAAAGTTTTGGTGAAGCTTTCGACGTGAAAAATCCTTTGACCCAAAAGGAAATGTTGCAACACTATAAAAAACTTTCGGTAGGAGATACGTTGCACAATGTACAATTTACCACTACCATACAAGAAGTTTGTGCCAAAAAAGGATGTTGGATGAAGTTGTCTCTTTCTGATGCGAAAAACGAAGTGAATGTTCGATTCAAAGATTATGGATTTTTTGTTCCAATGGATGCAAGCGGGAAAGAAGTTGTCGTGCATGGGATAGCATATGTTGCAGAAGTTTCGGTAGATAAGTTGCGTCACTATGCAGAAGATGCTGGGAAATCTGCAGATGAAATTGCAGCCATAACAGAGCCTGCAATGCAGTATCAGTTTTTGGCCGACGGTGTCTGGATTTCGAAATAATTTTATCTACTTTTTTGGATAGAAGATACATTTAAAAAGCTCAACTTCTGTTGAGCTTTTTATGTAATATAATGATTGATTTAATCACAAGAAATCATCATCTTCTTCATCGATTTCCATTTCGGCATCGATAAACTGAATATATAAGGCTACAATTTCGTTTTTTTCATTGTATCCATAATAAACCGGATATACTCCTTCTCCAAAACCAGCCTGGAAAATAGGGAACTTTGCATCTGACTCTGGTACCGACCAATTTATCCAGTCACCATCTTCTGATTGATAATTGGGGTGATTTTTAAGGTTTTCTTTGAATAAAGGTTCGAAATAATCATCATACAAATTTGCATCGTCGCCTTTGTTTTCGATTCTGTCGATTAGTTTGGTGATTTCTGGGAAAGCATCTTGATCAAAAATTGTTGCCAATCCACTATCGGTATTAAAACCAAAATATTCATCTTCTTGCAAACTAGCTAAATCTTCATTCCCACGCAAAGCTTCACGGTACTCTGTTGGTGTTTCGTCTGAAAAAGCAATTTTATAAGATGCAATTAGATCGACAGTTTCGGCTTCATTGTCTGGGTTTTCTAGAGTAATGAAGCTTGCATATGTCGGGAAAACGCCTACCGGAGCTACTTCGTAATACGGTTTATCGTCATCCGTTAGGATAAATCCTAATGGATCGCAAGCAATTAATTTACCCGAAAGGGAGGTGAATTCTCCCATAGAGATCTGTTTCAGTGGATACTGATCTACTTTGTCGTCTGTAAAATATTTCTCCAAATCAATCGGAGCTTTTAATAAATCTTTTTTTTGATCCAATAGATCAAACCATTCTTTTGTTGGTTCCATTCGCTATATTTTTGTTTCTGTCGGAGATTTTTATCGCTCCAAATTTTTTTTTAATTCAATTTTATCCAAATCGTACTCAATTTTCATGATGTATAATAAATCGTCGTAATCGAGAAGATCTTGATGATAATAATCGATCAAAATTTCTCGCATGTTTTGGAATTCTTTTCTTGTTTTCTGTTTGAATTGTACTTCTTTAAAAGTATTGTTATGATCCTGAATGGTCAGAAAATTATGTACGCCGAACGAGCCTTCTTCTCTTTTAAATTCACCAAAATCTCGAACTTCTTTACCGACGTAGTCATCATTTTTTATCGTGATATGTTTTATGTTTTTCGTAGGGATTAATGTATCGCCTAAAAAAATTTTGTCGGGATAAAAAGCAATTTCTCCCATCGTTGTTCCTTTGGGTTCGTATTTCTCTTTTTGGAACATTTTGTTGAAATACGCTACAATTGTCGCCATGATTAGGATATAAATTATCCAAACGAAGCTGTTCTCTAGCCAACCTTCGACTGTGAAAATATAGGATAAGCCTGATACTAGTCCTAAAATAAAAAGATTGAATAGGATGTTTCTAAGTTTGATATTCTTTTTTTCTTTGACGAAAATTTCAAATGTATATTTAACCATGAATGGAGATTTCTTTGCGTACTCTGCTTAAACTTTCTGGGGTAATACCTAAATAAGATGCAATCGTTCTCTGAGGAACGCGTTGTAAGAGATTGGGATACAGTTTGACAAATTCTTGATAACGTGTTTTGGCACTTGCACTAAGTAATAAATTTACACGGTCTTGCAGATATCTCACATGATTGTGCAAAAGATAAATAATAGCTTTGCCATATTCGGGGTTAAGTTGGGTTAGATATTCCTGGAGTTCGAGCGACATTATTACCACGGTACTATCTTCAATAGTTTGAATGTTGAGTTTAGCGGGCTGTTTACAAACCGTAGAATAGCGATCGCTTATATACCAGTTTTCTGGTGAAAATTGTATAACATGTTCTTTGCCATCGTTGTCATAAGAAAATGATTTTACAAGGCCTTCTTCTACAAAATAAAAAAAATCAGATTGTTGCCCTTCACGTAAAAGAAAATGATTCTTAGGGTAATCTTTTACTTTCGCAATATGTATTACTTCGTTTATTTGCTCTTCGGTAAAGTTTGCAAGTGTTTTAAGATGATTTGTGAAATTTTTCATTTTTCTTTATATATGTCCAAAAATACTACAAAAAACTTAGAATAGATTTTTTTGTTTTATTATGTCTTTCTTTGTTGTAAGCAATATTCAGTCAAAAAGACAGTTCAGAGAAAAATTTTATCGAAAAAAAAAGTATTTTTTACCGTAATTGTCAGCCTCGAGAAAAGGTATAGTTCTTGCGTAGAGATTAAGTAAAAAAAAGGAATATGGCAGAAAATTTTAATAATCTAGATTTTCAAGAAATACCGGATAACTACCATACTAAGGAAGAATTTTATAAAAAGTTCAAAGAGCGATTAGAGAATGTTGAAAAATTTCCTACTCCATATATGTTTAAGTTTATTTATCCCTCGAGTGAAGAAACCATGAATCGCGTGAAAGAAATTTTTAATGATGTAAACCCAACGTATAATTATAAGGCTTCTAAAAACAGAAAATACACCTCGATTTCAGTAAATATTCTTGCAGAAGATGCAGATCAAGTGATTGCTTTCTATAAACAAGTAGCAGAGATTAAAGATGTGATAATGCTCTAGAAATATAATCCAGTTCCCTTTCTTAGGAATTGATTTTTGGTATATAAGAGAGACTTTTAGGTTTTATGAAAATGTGTGGATTAGGTGCTTTGTATCTTTACATGCAGAAAAACATTCTAAAAACTACACCCAATAGATTGTTGGCACTCTTACGGCAAAACCTTTTTATTGTAATTCAATAAAGAAAGACCGATTGTGTGGCTCTAGTAAAAATGACTCAACTTACCATAGATTCTATGCAATGAAGCGTAGTGATGAATAAGTTTACCACAAATAATAGAAAAAAATTATTCGGGTCGAAAAGACCAGTCGACTGCGAAAACTGCTTGTAGAGCAGCTGTTTCTGTACGAAAACGTTGAGTACCTAAACTAACACCTCGGAAATTTTTTTGCAATGCACTTGTGATTTCTTCTGCAGAAAAATCGCCTTCAGGTCCAATCATTAAAATGATTTTTGAAGGTTGAGTTGATAAATAAGTTTTGAAATTTTCTCGATCCCAATCATCACGACAATGCGCAATAACTTTAGAAAATTCTTGATAATCTTGATCAATAAAATCATGAAATTTCATCAAAGAATTTACTTTTGGGGTATAAGCCTTTAGGGATTGTTTGCAAGCAGCTTGGATGATTTTTTCTATACGCTCTATTTTAATATTTCTTCTTTCAGAATGAAAAGTTTGCAAAAAAGTAATTTCATCAATGCCGATCTCAGTTGCTTTTTCTAAAAAAAACTCTAAACGTTCCATTGTCTTGGTCGGCGCAATGGCAACGTGCAAATAGTATGGTTTTTGCTGGAAGTTTTCTTGAATTTCGAGAATGTTCGCTTCAACTTTTTTCTTACTAAGTTGAGAAATTTCACACTTTGCTAAAGTTCCTTCTCCGTTAGTAATATAAACAATATCGCCTTCTTTGCCACGTAAAACTTTGGTGAAATGATGACTTTCTTCTTCGTTTAACGTTGCATGATTGTCGTGTATTTCTCCGAAAAATAATTTCATTCGATCGAATATTTAGCTGTTGATTTGTCTGTTATATTGCCAAAAAGCTGGCGTTCATATTTTAGTTGACCCACCATTGCAATCATAGCGGCATTGTCGGTTGTGTAAGCAAACTTAGGTAAGAAGACTTTCCAGCCCAATGTTTTTTCGTTAGCCAAAAAAGCCTCTCTAATCCCAGAATTTGCAGACACACCACCAGCAATTGCAATTTGTTTTATACCAAGATCTAAGCTGGCTTTTTCTAGTTTCTGCATAAGGATATTCACAATCGTGTACTGAATAGAAGCACATAAATCGTTTATGTTTTTTTCTATAAAGTTCGGATCCTTTTTTGTTTCTTTTTGTAAAAAGTAAAGAATTGCAGTTTTCAGGCCACTAAAACTATAATTGTAATTTGCCAACTTTGGTTTATTAAATTCAAAACGATGTGGATCCCCTAATTTTGCTTTTTTATCGATAATCGGGCCAGCAGGATAAGGAAGGTTGAGGAGTTTTCCGGCTTTGTCGAACGCTTCTCCTGCAGCATCATCAATGGTTTGACCAATCAACTCAAAATCAAAATAATCATTTACTTTCACAATCTGTGTATGTCCTCCGCTTACTGTCAGGCAGAGAAAAGGGAAAGATGGTTTTTGTTCGTTTGCATCCTCTATGAAGTGTGCCAAAATGTGTGCTTGCATATGGTTTACTTCTATCAAAGGAATATTAAGTGCCAAACTCATCGATTTAGCAAAACTACTTCCCACCAAAAGAGAGCCCATAAGACCGGGACCTCTCGTATAGGCGATAGCTTTGAGGTCTTTGAGGTGGATATTTGCTTTTTTTATCGCTAGATCAATTACTGGTACAATATTTTGTTGATGAGCCCTAGAGGCCAATTCGGGAACAACGCCTCCGTATTGCTGATGAATTTCTTGATTTGCAACAACATTTGATAAAATTCTGTTATTGAGAATTATTGCAGCACCAGTATCATCGCAAGAAGATTCGATGCCTAGAATTAAGTTGTTTGATTCCATTTCGTAACACGAAAAATTTAATTACTTTTACACTGCAAATATCGTAATAAAAAAGGATTGAAAATAATAAGACGTATAGGAAGGGTAATTTTAGTCGGGATAATAATAGTTCTCACATCACTTTTGTGCTTAACGGTTGCTATTCAGATCCCTGCAGTACAAACATGGGCAGCGCATAAGGCTGTAAAATCTTTAAATAAAACCTTCAACACAGAGATTTCGGTAGAGAAAGTTCATATCAATTTCTTCGGGAGGATACATCTTTATGGTTTAGCGACAAAAGATGACCATGGACTAGAGTTTATTCGGGTAAAAGAATTAGAAACCAGTTTTCGGATTTGGTCTTTAATCAACGGAACGGACAAAATAGATCTGAAAGAAATCGAACTTCATGAGCCGCAGTTGCAGATCATCACATATAAGAATGATAGCATTGCTAACTTTATCAAATTTGTAAAAAACTTCGCAAGTAAAGAAGAAAAAGATCCTTCACCATTTACGCTAAAAGGAAACTTCCTTATACATGACGGTCAATTATTAATAAAAAACGAAAATTTAGAAGACAGACAACAAGTTTGGTTAGATGCCAAAAAACTTCAACTCGATGTGCGCGATTTTTCATTGATTAATGATGATTTGAATGCTGATATCAGAAAAATAGCTTTCGAAACTCAACGAAAAGGAGAGCAGTATGTTGTACGTAATCTATCGGGAATAGCACATTATAATGAGAAAGAAATTCGGGTTACTCAACTACATTTACAGACCGAAGACAGCAATTTGCAAGGTGATTTGGTACTGAATACCGCCGAGAAAAATGCTTTTAGTGATTTTGCTAATAAGGTGATTTGGGAGGCAAGAATAGACAATCCTTCAGTAATTAATTTTAAGGATATTCGGTATTTTGCAGATAATTTTGATAAGAATTCCTCTGTCAATGTTTACGGTGAAATTTATGGACCTTTGAATGCTCTAAATTTGAAAAACTTCGAATTATCTGGGCAAGAAAACTACATTGCTGCACAGAAATTACAGCTTAGCGGAATGCTGAATGATGATTTGCGAATGTTTAGCAACGCATTGAGAATCAAAACATCCTATCGAAATCTTCGAAATCTTTTACCTACATTTATATCGACTAAACTCCCGGTTTTTATTCAGCGTTTTGGTACCATGAATTATCAAGGAGATTTAGTACTTGATAATCAAGAAATTGCAGTAAAAGGAAATTTGTTAACTTCCTTGGGGCAAGCAAAAGTCAATGCTCTTTTCCAGCAATATACACAGCCCAAAATTATGCGTTACAAAGGTCTTCTCGATGCTAAAAATTTAGATTTACGAGCGATAACTGAAGTAAAAGATTTGGGGTTAGTAAGTGGACATCTCACGTTCAATGGGCGAGGAACAGACCTCAACACCATACATCTCGAGGTAGACGGAAATCTTGATTATATGGATTTGATGGGCAAACGTTATCAGAATATGGCAATCGATGGTTTGCTCGAAAATTATACCTATAACGGAAAATTCTATATCAACGATCCAAGATTGAAAGCCAATTTTGATGGAAAAGTAGCCTTCAGAGATAAACCATATCGATTGAATTTTAGTTCGGATTTGAATTATATTGATTTGGATTATTTAGGTTTGACGAAAAATTTAGGAGCAAAAATAAGAGGGAAAATCACTGGCGATTTTCAAGTATCTAATTTGGACGATTTTCTAGGACAACTCACGCTGAAAAACGTTTACTATCACTCGAAAAAAGACACTCTAACTATAGCTTTTGCAGAATTAACTTCTGAACTATCCAATGGCATAAAAACCATACGAGCCAATGTTCCAGACTACGTAGAAGCAGAAATTACAGGGCGTTTTGTGGTAAGTGAGATTGCCGATGCAGTCAACAATAGCCTAGTCTCGGTAGTACCATCTTTCAGACATAAAAAAGTTTCACCTCATCAAGAATTTACGGTAGATGTGGTGGTGCATCAGAATATTTTGGCATATTTCAATCCAGATATTGTTATTGAACCAGAAACCTTTTTAAAAGCTTATATCAATACCAACGAAAACTCTTTCCGAGCAAATCTCGACACACCAGGTGTTGCCTACGGAAATATCCGAGCATATAATGCATTGGTCAATTTCGATACCACAACAGAAAACAATAAAACAAATGGAAGAGTAGATAGTTTGTTGGTGAATACAGTCGCGATCAGAGAAATCAATATCAACTCGTTGCCTAAAAACGATTCGTTAATGATTCATACCGATTTTAATATCGGGAAAGACGAAAATTTAATGAAGTTTGACCTCAACCTTTTCCATACCATGAGAAATAATCACACGATGGAATTTGGTTTTGCCTCGTCAACTTTCAATCTAGATAAAACTATTTGGACCATCAACAAAGACAATTCTACCGACACCAATAAACTCATCATCGATATGAATACAAAAAAGATGAGAGTAGAAGATATTTCGTTGAATCATGAGGATCAGCAATTGGTAGTCAGTGGTTTTTATAATGATGCGAAAGATTACAAATTCGATGGAATGTTCGAGAAGATTGTCCTTTCTAAGTTGATCCCGAGCAGTTTACTAAAAGGACTAAGTGTAGACGGAGTTGCAAATGGAGAAGTGCATGTAATACGCAACGCGGCCGAACTAAAACCTACCTTAGCAATGACAATCGATCAACTAGAACTCAATGAATTCGAGTTAGGAAACCTCGCCTTAAATGGAGGGTATAACAATGTACAAAATGTTTTTGATGTAGAGTTGTCCCTAGATCAAGGATTGGTACAATCGCTTTATATGAATGGCTTTATAGATAATAACCCTGAAACACCAGAAGTAAATATGGTTGCCAACTTCGATGATTTCAATGTAGGTTTTGTCGAAGGTTTCTTATCCGAAGTTTTTTCGAATATGCGCGGAACAATATCAGGAGAAGTTCATTTTGATGGTAAAATAACTCAACCTAATTTCAGTGGTGATATGGCCGTTAGAGATTTAGGCTTTAAGTTTAATTATCTCGGGGTTGATTATCTATTCAGCGGCGTGAATGACATTCATGTCAATAAAATTGGTGGAAGCCAAGGAACAATCATACTAGACAATTTAATATTTACCGATACTTTTTACAAAACAAAAGGTTTGGTAGATGGAACAATACTCTTTAGAGATTTCTCAGAATGGTTCCTCAACTTATCGTTTACTTCGAACAATTTGTTGGTAATGAACACCACAGCAAAAGATAATGAACTCTTTTACGGGCGAGTATTTGTCGACGGATATTTTGATATCTTCGGGCCAGTACAAGGATTAGATATTGTAGCACGAGCTGATGTAAAAGACAACTCTCAACTAACCATCAATACAAGTGGAACCATTATAGAATCTGAAAAACAATTGGTTCGTTTTGTTCCTAATCAAGAAAAATTAGAAGATGATACCCTACGGACCAACCCGAAGGGGATGACCGTAGATATAACCGTAAATGCATATCCTACAGCAAAAATGAATCTCATTTTAGATGCGGCCACCAACGACATGGCATCAGCTCGTGGAACAGCAGAAAATCTCAACATTCATATGGATAATTCTGGTTTGTCAATTACAGGAAATTATAATATAGAATCGGGTACTTATAACTTCCGCCAGTCTGGAATCCCGTTGTTGAACAAAGACTTTAGTATCCGTAAAGGTAGTAGTATCGATTTCTCAGGAGATCCATTGGATGCAGAACTTAATATAACAGCAGTATACACTAGAACCATATCCAATGTGGGAGAGTATTTGGCAGGCGCAGGTTCTTCTCAACTGTATGATGGAGAGCTAATTATTAATATCAAAGAAAATCTGAAAGCACCTGTAATTACTTATGATATAGAAATTCCGAGAGCCAGCTCGGACATGAATGCACAGCTTGCTGCAAAACTTAATAATCAAGATGAAAAAACCATGCAATTCGTGTATATCCTTATGACCGGAAAATTTGGTGATACTGCAACACTTTCTTCTAGTCTGCAAGGAGGTTTGGCATCGGGTGCAGCAGATATTGGCTTATCGGCTGTAGCAGGTGCATTGAGCTCTCTTATGGAAGGTGTTGATCTCGATGTACAATATATTCAGGGAAGTGACGGAAGCTCTACCAACGACAAATTACGTTATTCTTTATCCTACCAAATTAATAATCGCTTACGTGTTACAGGATCCTATGGTATGGCTGTGACCAATGAATACCAAGAAAATTTTGATGGTAATCTGAATATTCAATATGATATTTCACGGATGAATAATGGTGGATTTTTAATCAATGTCTTTACGCGTCCTACAACTTTCGGTATACAGGCAGGCAATGTAAATCAACTCAACCAAAGTTTCGGAGCTGGATTGAGTTACAATACATCATTCAACAATATTGAAGAAATATTCAGAAAAATAAAAGACAAAAGAACTACAAAAGACTCTATTGCGATGCAAATTGGTCCTGTGAAAAGAGTAAAACCAAATAGTAATCTCGAACCTTCAGATTCGGTCAAAGAAAAATTCCAACTAGATACAATGCAGATAAAACCAAATCCTGTAAGTTTTGCTCAACCAGTGAGCGATCAACAAATCATCGAAAATAAAGTGAAAAAACGTAGAGGATTGGTTCGTTTCTAAAACAATAAGAAGTAAAAAAAACTTCATTAGAAAGAAAAGAGTTTATTGCATTTCGGCAATAAACTCTCGCAAACAAACAAAAGTGAAAACACTATCCAAAATATTTGAAACAAAGCTAAAATATTATATATATCATTAAATTTTTTTTGGAGAAATGTTATGATAATTTATAATTTTGCTAAAAATTGAAGTATAAATTACAGAATTAACATTTTTTAACAAAAAATACTAAGATGAATTATATAATTGATGAAATCGACAAAAAAATTCTCATGTATCTAATCGATAATACTCGTATTCCGTTTACTGAAATAGCTAAAAAGATGAATGTGTCAGCAGGTACCATTCATGTACGGGTAAAAAAATTAGAAGACGCTGGAATTATCAAAGGTTCTACTTTGGTGATTAATTACGAAAAAATGGGCTATCGGTTTGTTGCATATGTTGGGATTCTACTTACAAAAACCAATAAAACACAGCACGTTATCGATGAGTTGTACAAAATACCTAACGTTACGGTGGTACATGTAGTTTCTGGGAAATATAATATTTTCTGTAAAATTCGTGCAAGAGACACATCACATGCCAAAGAGGTAATCTATCGTATCGATCAGATAGACGATGTTCTTAGGACAGAATCTACTATTTCATTAGAAGAATCTTTTAACGATAAAAATCGCTTGTTACATTCAATATTTCAGTAACTTAACCAACAAATTATAAGTGAGTAAAAAGTAAAAAAAATGACTCCTCAAGAAAAAGAGTTATATTTCAATGTTGCTTTGTGCTCAGGCTTGGTTTTGTTTGGTTTTGATGGAGAAGAACTAAAAATACTTATCTATCGAAAAAAAGATGATCCCTATCGTGGTGCTTTAACAATACCTAGTAAATATGTAGCTCCCGATACAAGCAACGAGTGCGTTGTGCAAACCATGCTAAAAGAAAATATAGGCATAGACGACAAAAATATCTATGTAGAACAGCTGAAAGCATTTGTGAAGGTTTTTCGTAATCCACTCGGTCGTGTAGTAAATGTAGCGTATTATGCATTGGTAAAGCTAACACCAGAGATAGAAAAAGAGGCAGAGAAACGTAACGGTTTGTGGGTGAAGTATAATGAAATCCCAGACCTAGCATTCGACCATAACGAAATTATCTCTTATGCCAAAGAACGTGTAAAAAGAAGAGTGAAACGTCGTCCGATTGGGTTTCATCTTTTACCAAAAGAATTTACCATTGCTCAACTACAAAGCCTATACGAGAAAGCACTGGATCGGGAATTAGACAAACGTAACTTTAGAAAAAAAATATTCAACTCTAATTTGATTATCGAAACAGGCAACACGACCGACCCAAAGGAATACCGAAAAGTGGCTAAACTGTATCGTTTTGATGAAGAAAAATTTGAAAAATTAAGCTTAAAAGGATACGATTTCCTATTTTAGAAAAAATTATAAATATGAAAAAACAAAAAAGAACTTTTTGGTTTAATTTACTAGTTGTCATCATGGCTATACTAGTACTTAGCTTACTTTATCGAGGGATAGAACTCTATCGCACACAAGATTATTTATTCCGAACATTTCTTAATAATGATGCCCCAGAAATGCCATCATGGTATCCGATAACAACTATAATATTTTCGGTAATATCAGTAATCGGTGTCGTATTACTATATTTTTACAAGAAAATAGGAGTCTTTTTATTGTTAGGATCTTTGTTTATTGCAGCCTGCCTCCAGCCAGAATTTATGCCAGACGGAACACTTTATACACTTTTTAGTTTATTCTTTTTTGTAGGATACGGTCTTGCAATCCTTTATCCACATTGGAAAGAGTTTGATTAAAATCAAAACATCCAGCTCATGAAAAAAAATAATAGTTTCTTGAGATACAAGTAGTGCAATATATTAGGAAAATAGAATATATTTGAGTAAGAATAAATAATCATCAATCAGACAATTTATCAATTATTATGGATTGTATCTCGGTATTCGATATGCTGAAAATAGGGGTGGGACCTTCCTCTTCTCATACTTTGGGACCATGGCGTGCAGCCCAGGCTTTTCTTGTAGAATTACAAGAAATGAATAAACTAACCCAAGTACAAAAAATCATTATCAATTTGTACGGATCTCTTTCTCTTACAGGTAAAGGCCACGCAACCGATTTTGCCGTACTTTTGGGGTTAACGGGAGCAGATCCCGAATATATCCCAGTAGAAGATATTCAAGCTACGATTCAGACAATTAAAACAACACATCAATTATACTTAAATCAAGAGAAAAATATTCCTTTTGATTTTGATAAGGATATAATTTTCAACCGAGAATTTTTAGATTTTCATCCAAATGGAATGATGTTTACAGCTTATTTTTCTGAGAAAGAAAAATACGATTCAACATTCTTTTCAATAGGAGGAGGTTTTATTAATAAAGGCGACGAAGATTCTACTACCGATATGATTTGCGCTTATCCTTATCAATTTAATACATCCGAAGAATTATTAAGACATTGTGATAGTTCTGGATTGTCCATTTCTGAATTGATGAGAGAAAATGAACGAACACAAAGGACAGACCAAGAAATAGATGCCGAATTGATGCGTGTATGGAACACTATGCTCGAATGCATGTATATCGGATGTCATACAGAAGGAGTCCTTCCTGGCGGGTTAAATGTAAGAAGAAGAGCGTACGATTTGTATCAAAAGCTAAAAGCGGCAATCCCTTATCAAACCCATAACGAGTGGATTAATTCAATCAGAAAAACGAAAATTGCTTTTCGAGAAATCTTCAAGTGGGTAAGTTGTTATGCTTTGGCAGTAAATGAGGTTAATGCTTCTCTTGGGCGAGTGGTTACTGCGCCAACCAACGGTAGTGCAGGCGTAATTCCAGCAGTTCTCATGTATTATCTCACGATAGATAATCATAAGGCGGGTGAAAAAGAAATAAAGCAATTCTTGATGGTTGCTGGCGTAATCGGAAGTATTTTCAAGAAAGGTGCAACCATTTCTGCTGCAATGGGTGGTTGTCAGGCCGAGATTGGTGTTTCCTCTGCTATGGCAGCCGGAGCCCTATGCGAATTGTTAGGAGGTACACCCGAACAAGTAACCATTGCAGCAGAAATTGCCATGGAGCATCATCTAGGGCTTACATGCGACCCGATAGCGGGCTTGGTGCAAGTCCCTTGTATAGAACGTAACGCGATGGGTGCTATCAAAGCAATAAATGCAGCAGAACTTGCTTTAGAAACTAACCCAAAAGAAGTGAAGGTTACCTTAGACGATGTGGTGAAAACGATGTGGGAAACCGCAAAAGATATGAACAATAAATACAAAGAAACATCAGAAGGTGGACTTGCAGTAGCGGTGAATATTGCAGATTGTTAACAGATAAATATAATTATTCCTAAGAAAAAAACGCAACTGAATTGAATATTCTGTTGCGTTTTTTATAGAATTGTAGGATATTTTAACCAATCATTCTTTAATTAATTTTTCTAATAATGCATTGATTTCTTGATCATTCCAATCTCTGGTTTTATTTTCGTGCAAAACGATTTCTCCTTTTTTATTGAGGATATAAGTCGTCGGAAAAACTTTTGGCATCATGGCAACCGATATCGGACTAATAGGCTCATAAAGCGGTAAAGTAAGCTCGTGTTTCTTTGCAAAATTGATGATGTCGTTCGGTTTATCTTGAATCGCAATAAAAATAAATTTCACCTTTTCATGATGTGTGTTGTACAATTCTTGTAAACTCGGCATTTCCTTAACACAAGGAGGACACCAACTGCCCCAAAAATTTATCAAGACAACTTGTCCACTATTTTTGGCAGATTGTAAATTCTCATCTAAGGCACCATTGTAGCCTTTCAAATCAATATTATAGTCCTCTTCATTCAAAATTTTTATACCCGCAACATGCGATTTATCTTCTAGTTTGTCTTGGATAAATTTACCAATTGGGGTATAAAAAATAGCTGCAATAAAAACCACAAAAAAACCTAAAAAAAATAATCTTTTTTTATTCATGCGTTCATTAGACTTAAAAGTTCGTGGATGATATCTTCTCCCTTATTGGTATTGTAAAATTTCTGTAAGTCGGCATGAAATTCGTCTTTAGAATATTTATCGGGATTTTCTTTGAATTTTTTTAGCAACTCCATTCCTTTTTGTGGGCGAGGACCATAATGAAAAAGTTCTTTCCCTTCTGAGTCGATACCTAATACAATCGGAATAGAAAGTGCACCATTTGTTTTATATCTTTCGATTAATTCTAGATTTTCATCACGAGAAATATAGCGATTTTCTATACCTAATTTTTCGGCTAAAAGATGAACAACTGGGACAATCTGTGACGCATCTCCGCACCAACCTTCAGTAATGGTGAGCAATCGAATCGATTTGTCTAAACTTGCTTTTTCTATTTCTGCAAGCGAAATATCCGAGAACTGAAAGGATTTTGTAATCCGATTCATGCGTTGTAAGCCCATCGAATAATGCTGTACAAACTCTTTCGGATCACCATTTTCTACTTCTTCTTCTAATTGATTTTCTGTTTTTTCGATATACGATTCGTAGCTGATGCCTTTCTTGAAATACGTTTCTAAATTGAGCATAAATGTAATCTTTGTCATTAATGTAAACAAATATACAGAATTTGAGTGGTTTTCATGGATTCTTTTTTATTCCGTAAATTAGTTGCAGAAAAGAACCCCATGTATTCATCGAAAATAAAAACCCCTATCGAATATCTAAAAGGCGTAGGACCAGAAAGGGCTAAATTGTTACAAAAAGAGTTGCAAATATTTCGGTATGAAGATTTATTAAATCATTTTCCTTTTCGGTATGTAGATAGATCGCGTTTCTATAAAATAAAAGAATTAGTCCCGACCATGGCAGAGGTACAATTGATTGGTAAAATGGTAAGTTTAGAAACGATAACCTCGGGCAAGAAAAAACGCTTGGTAGCAAAATTCATAGATGATACAGGACAAATGGAGTTGGTTTGGTTTAAGTTTACCAAATGGCAAGTAGAGAAATTTCAGAAAGAGTTGCATCAACCGATTCTGATTTATGGTAAACCAAATCTTTTCAACTCGGTATTTAGTATGGTACATCCCGAAATAGAAGATGCAGAAAACGCCAAAACAATGCCGTTGGGTTTATTCCCAGTATACCCGAGTACCGAACTTTTGGCAAAAAAAGGGATTACCAATCGTATGATGCAGAAAATTATTCTCCAACTCTTTCAGGAGTCAATAATGATAGAAGAAAATTTATCAACTTCTTTGGTTGATCAATTAAAACTTATCTCTCGTGCGAAAGCATATGCACAAATTCATTTTCCGAAAAATGCAGAAGAACTCAGACAAGCAGAATTCAGATTAAAATTTGAAGAATTTTTTTTCTTTCAATTGAGCATGTTCGTAAAAAAAATTGGACATCAACAAATTAATAAAAGTCAAGCTTTTCCTAGAGTTGGTGAATACTTCAATACTTTTTATAATAATTATATTCCGTTCGAATTAACAAATGCACAGAAACGTGTAGTAAAAGAAATATATAGAGATTTGCGTCAGCATAAGCAAATGAATCGTCTTTTGCAAGGCGACGTGGGGAGTGGAAAAACAATGGTAGCTTTATTAAGCATGTTACTGGCAATCGATAATAACTTTCAAGCAACATTAATAGCTCCTACCGAAATTTTGGCACAACAACATTATCAGAGTGTCGTAGAATATTTAGGAGATTTAGATGTCAAAGTAGCCCTGATAACTGGTTCCACAACCAAATCACAACGACAACCAATCCACGAAGGATTGCTTTCGGGCGAGATTAATATCTTGATTGGTACGCATGCAATTCTAGAAGATACAGTGCAATTTAATAATATAGGTTTGGCTATTATCGATGAACAGCATCGGTTCGGAGTAGCGCAACGGGCCAAATTTTGGCGAAAAGCAAAACAACCTCCGCATATTTTGGTGATGACAGCCACACCGATTCCACGAACTCTTGCTATGAGTTTATACGGTGATTTGGATATTTCGGTTATCGATGAGTTGCCAAAAGGTAGAAAACCAATTCAGACTATACACAAAACTGACGCACATCGATTACAGCTTTTTCATTTTCTAAAAAAAGAAATCGATAAAGGTCGGCAGGTATACATAGTTTATCCATTGATTGAAGAGTCTAAAAAACTAGAGCTTAAAGATTTAATGGATGGATATGAGAGTATCACTAGAGAATTTCCATTGCCAAAATATGCTGTCGGTATCGTGCATGGGCGGCAAAAGCCTGCAGAAAAAGACTATGAAATGCAGCGTTTCATAAAAGGGGAAACTCACATTTTGGTAGCCACTACGGTTATAGAAGTAGGGGTTAATGTGCCAAATGCTTCGGTAATGGTAATTGAAAATGCCGAGCGTTTTGGTTTATCACAATTGCATCAGTTACGCGGACGAGTTGGCCGTGGAGCAGAACAAAGTTATTGTATTTTGATGACGCATGGGCAACTCAACGAAACGTCTTATCAACGGATAAGTACCATGTGCCAGACAAATGATGGGTTTCAGATAGCAGAAGTAGATTTACAGCTTCGAGGACCAGGAGATTTGATGGGGACACAACAAAGCGGAGTACTCGACTTCAAATTGGCCAGTTTAACCAAAGATCGACAATTAATCGAATGGTCGAGACAAGCTGCAGATCGATTATTGAAAGAAGATCCTCGATTAGAGAAATCCGAAAATCTTCCTATAAAAAAATATTTTTTAGCGCATCATAAAGATAAAATTGCTTGGTCACAAATCAGTTAATACACTCAAAGTTGATTTATTAAAGCTAGAATAATATTTTTTGGTTTGAAATTTGTTTATCATTTTATAACTAGAAAAAAGTAATTAGAAAAAACAAAAATATGCTATCAACAATAATCAAGAAACTAGGAACTAGAGAGGATAAAACCTTAGCACCTTTGGCAGCAGCAGCAACAACAGGAGTTAGTATCGCTCGATTTTTGGGTAAACGTTCAATTTATGGAGCGATTGTCGGAATTGGTGTAGGTTTGGTTGTAAAAAAAATAATGAAAAAACAAGAAGAAAAACAAAATCTACCGGCACAAGAACCACAAGAGATTTAAAAACAATTATCAAAGAAAGAAAAGAAAAGAGTAGAAGTTTTCAACGTTATAATATTCGTTGTATGTTTATTGAAAAAGAAAATCAGCACAATCTTGTGCTGATTTTTTATGAATATTAATTAGATTTTACTTAGATAGAGAACAGTTTCCTGTAACTAAAGGAACGTTTTTTTGCTCCTTTATTTTGTTGAATCCACCAGAAACATCAATCAAGTTTTCATAACCTCTTGCACGCAAGATCGAAGTAAAAATCATCGAACGGTAGCCTCCTGCACAATGAACTAAATAAGTCTCTTCTGGATCAATAGCCAACATACTTTCATTGATAAAGTCTAATGGAGCATGAATTGCATTGTCAACATGTGCAGCATTATACTCACCTGGACGACGTACATCCAAAACTTTCAATTCACCTTCGTTTACCAAATCTACAAACTCATCTACAGAAATAGAGACAATCTCATCGTATTCTTTTTCAGCTTCTTTCCAAGCGTCAAATCCGCCGTCTAAATAGCCAATTGCATGGTCGTAGCCTACTCGTGCTAAACGAGTAATTGCTTCCTCTTCTTTGCCCGTTTCTGCAATTAACAAGATAGGTTGTTGGATGTCGGCTATCAACGTCCCGACCCACGGTGCGAATTGTCCACCAAGACCGATGTTGATAGAGTTTGGTATAAAACCTTTAGCAAAGACTTGCGGGTCACGAACATCGAGCAATAGTGCAGAGGTTTCATTTGCTATAGTTTCGAATTCTTCTACCGAAAGCGCTTTTTTACTACGGTTCATCACTTGGTCAAACGTATCATATCCTTCGATATTCATACGAACGTTTTCTGGGAAATAGGCAGGTGGCGGTAATAAACCCTCAGTAAGTTTCTGAATGAAATCTTCTTTGCTCATGTTCACATCCAAACCATAATTTTTTACTTTCTGATTGCCTAAGGTATCGAAAGTTTCTTTGCTCATATTTTTACCACAAGCCGAGCCAGCACCATGTGCAGGATAAACAATTACATCGTCTGCCAACGGTAGAATCTTATTGTGTAGAGAATCGTACAACATACCGGCTAATTTCTCTTGTGTAAGGTCGTTGTTTAATTTTTGTGCCAAATCTGGACGACCAACATCACCGATAAAAAGAGTGTCTCCGGTGAAGATTGCATAATCTTTTCCATTCTCATCTTTCAGCAAATAAGTGGTACTTTCTAAGGTATGACCTGGCGTATGAATCGCCGTAATGGTAATATCACCAATAGAAAACACTTCGCCATCCTGAGCAATATGAGCATCGAAAATTGGTTTAGCAGTAGGGCCGAATATAATTTTCGCATTGGTTTTTTTCGCTAAATCTACATGGCCAGATACGAAATCTGCATGAAAATGCGTTTCGAATATATATTTTATTTTGGCATTATTTTTTTCTGCTTTATCAACGTATGATTGAGTTTCGCGTAGCGGATCGATGATGGCGGCTTCGCCTTTCGACTCGATGTAATAAGCTCCTTGAGCCAAACATCCGGTGTAAAGTTGTTC
Organism: Weeksella sp. HMSC059D05; assembly: GCF_001809725.1. Lineage (NCBI taxonomy): Bacteria > Pseudomonadati > Bacteroidota > Flavobacteriia > Flavobacteriales > Weeksellaceae > Weeksella > Weeksella sp. HMSC059D05. The sequence continues at coordinate 156,196 of NZ_KV798548.1, read as the reverse complement.
TATTTTCATCGTTTACGATTTATTTTGCAAATTTATGAAAATTTCAGAATCCTGACGGGGTGGAATAGAATTATAGCATTTTTCCATTGTCTGAATCTGAAAATATGGTTGAAATAATTTTTTATATTCATCTAATGAGCCTCCGAACGGTGGATTGTTACTCCCGAAATGTTTATTAAACAAAACTCCTACCAATCGACCATTCGGAAGAATAATTTTATGCATATGCTGCGCATAATCTTCTCTTTGTGAAGGGAGTAATGCACAAAAAAAAGTTTGTTCAAGAACCAAATCGTATTGGTTGGTATGTTGAAAAAAATCTTGGCAGGTTATTTTTATTTCTTTTCGGTCTTTATATTTTTCTTGTAATTTTTCTACAACCGTTGGCGCATAATCCAAAATCGTAATGTTTCGGAAGCCTTTAGTTAGTAAATATTCAGCTTCATGTGCATTGCCGCATCCAGGAATTAGAATCTCGAGAGATTTATCTTCGAGTTGATCGATGTATTCTTTAATCGGTGTGGTCACTTCTTGAGCGTCCCAGCCGGTTTGTTTGTTTTGGTAACGTTGATCCCAATATTCAGCTCTGTAGGCTTTCATTTTTCACTTTTTTTAAAGGATAAATTCTTCTAAAAAGATAAAGATAGCCATTAATATGATAAATATAGCAAAACTTTTTTTTAGGGTTTCGGTAGAGATTTTGGTAGAAAAAAAAGTTCCTAATAAAATACCTATCATCGATAAAAATACAAACTCTAGTAAGAAGCCCCAATCGATGGTAAGATGATGTACATCGCCAATAAAAAAACCGATCAAAGAATTAATTGAAATGATAAATAAAGAGGTTGCAGAAGCATGTTTGATATCTAACTGTGCAATAACCATCAGTGCTGGGACAATAAGAAATCCACCGCCTGCTCCGACTAATCCTGTGAGGCATCCAATAAAAAAACCTTCGGACAATAATAGTGGATGAAATTTTGATTTTTGTTTTCTTCTAGGGCCTTTATTGTCACTTAGCAAAGAAAACGCAGCAAAAAGCATCAAAATAGAGAAAAGCCCAAACATAGCCATGCGTCGTGTGACTATATATTGGCCAACATGAAATAAATTTTCGGGTAAATTGGGAACTACAAATGTTCGGATGATAGAAATACCAATAACTGCTGGGAGACCAAAAATGAGTACGGCACGCCAATCGACCATTTTTTTTAATGCTTGTTTTATGCCGCCAACTAGACTTGTGCTACCTACTATAAACAATGAATAAGCTGTGGCAACTTTTTCATCGAAATGAAATAAATAGGCCAGGATAGGAACGGCTAAAATAGATCCTCCACCGCCCATTAAACCTAGAACAATTCCAATAAATAATGCACCAGTATAGCCTATAACTTCTTCGAGGCTCATGAATTTTTTTTCCGAAAATTACAATTTCTTTGTAACAAAATGTATTTTCGTAAGACAAATTATGTAAAATAGATTACTCAATGAAAAAATTAGTACTGTCTTTACTGTTAGTAAGCTCAACGATGTTCGGGCAAAAAATCGACTTTGAAGAGTACGATTTACCTAACGGTTTACATGTTATTCTACATCAGGATAATTCAGCACCTATCGTTACTACGGGAGTTATGTATCACGTAGGCTCGAAAGATGAGCAAGAGGGAAAAACCGGATTTGCCCATTTCTTCGAACATTTATTATTCGAAGGAACACATAATATCAAACGCGGAGAATGGTTCAAAATTGTTTCATCGCATGGTGGGCAAAACAATGCCAATACGACAACCGATCGTACTTATTATTACGAAACATTTCCGTCTAACAATTTAGAGTTAGGTTTATGGATGGAATCGGACAGATTACTGCAACCTATTATCAATCAGATTGGTGTTGATACCCAAAAAGAAGTAGTACAAGAAGAAAAAAGACAACGATTAGATAATCAGCCGTACGGACGTTTTATGTACGGTGAAGCTCTGTCGCCACATGTTTTCGATAAGCATCCATATAGATGGAGTGTGATCGGTTCTTTTGAAGATTTGAAAGGAGCAAAACTAGAAGATTTCCAGCATTTCAGTAGTACCTATTATGTACCGAATAATGCGGTGTTAGTAATAGCAGGGGATTTTAAAATGAAGGAGGCTAAACAAATGGTCGAAAAATATTTTGGCATGATTCCTCGTGGAGCAGAGGTGAAAAAAAGTTTTCCGAAAGAAGAACCTATTACCAAAGAGCGTCGTGTAACAGAATACGATTCGAACATTCAAATTCCTTTATTAGCGATCAATTATCGTACGTCGGATAATAAATCGAAAGATGCTTTTACGTTGAATATGTTGTCGAATTATTTAACGGGAGGAAAAAGTTCTGTCTTGTATAAAAAATATGTAGACGAGAAAAAAGAAGCATTGCAAATATTTGCTTTCAATCGTCAAATGGAAGATTATGGAATCTATACCATTGGCGTATTGCCGCAAGGAAAGGTTTCATTAGAACAGTTAGAAAAAGATATCCAAAAAGATATTGAAAACGTTCAGACAAATTTAATTTCTGAAGAGGATTATCAGAAACTTCTCAACTCATTCGAGAATAGTTTTGTAGCTCAAAGGCAAGGCGTAGAAAATATAGCTCACTTACTAGCGGATGCTTATATGTTGCAAGGTGATACCAATAAAATCAATACAGAAATGGATATTTATCGTTCGATCACTAGAGAAGATATTCGTAACGTAGCCAAAAAATACCTAGGTAAGAACCAGCGTGTTATAGTGCAGTATTTACCAGAATCAGCTAAAGAACAAAAAGAAAAAAAATAGTTAAGAAGAAATCTAATGAATACAAAAATATTTACCCTCGCTTTTGCATTTTTTGCTCTTTCTGTCAATGGACAGATCAATCGACCAATGCCAGTACCAGGGCCAGTTCCTACAATAAATTTAGGGAAATCACATGAGTTTAAGCTCAACAACGGGCTCACTGTTATTGTTGTAGAAAACCATAAATTACCACGTGTAAGTGCAACGTTAACAATCGATAATACACCTTTTACTCTAGCAGACAAAAAAGGGGTCGATGGTTTGTTAGGGAGTATGTTAGGAACCGGAACAGAAAAGGTTGCTAAGGATGATTACAACAAAAAAATAGAGCAATTAGGAGGCAATGTAAATTTTTGGAGTGAGGGGGGAAGTGCTTCTTCATTAACCAAATATTTCGATGAGGTTTTTGGTTATTTTGCAGATGGAGTAATCAATCCGAAATTTGATCAGAAAGAATTCGAAGCTGTCAAAAATCGTTATATCGAAGGTTTAAAAGCAGATGAAAAAAGTGTGGAAGCTGCAGCTTCACGTGTTCGTGATGTATTGACGTATGGAAAAAACCATCCGTTTGCCGAGTACGATACGCCAGAAAAAATTCAAAAAATTACTCTCAAAGACGTACAAGATTTTTATAAGAACTATTACCGCCCAGACAATGCGTATCTTATTTTTGTAGGGGACATCACTGCGGATAAGGCTAAAAGTCTAACTACAAAATTGTTTTCTAATTGGCATAAAGGAGTGGTGAAGATTGCCGATTTACCATCAGTTCAGCAAGTGAAGAAAACAGAAGTAGATATCGTTAATATGCCAAATGCAGTACAATCGGTGGTGTCTGTAACGTATCCGGTAAACCTTACCAAAAAAGACAAAGATTATTATGCTGTGCAAGTTGCTTCAACTATTTTAGGAGGAGATTTCAATTCGAAATTGAATATGAATCTTCGCGAAAAACATGGTTGGACATATGGAGCACGAGGAGGAGTTTCTGATTCTCGATATATCGGACGTTTTTTCACCAATGCTACCGTTCGTAACGAAGTAACCGATTCGGCAGTAATCGAAACGATGAAAGAAATCCGCTCGATGACTCAGGAAAAAGTAGATAAAGAAGTTTTGGAAAACGTAAAAGCAAAGTTCTTGGGGAACTTTATCATGTCGTTAGAAAGACCACAAACTGTAGCGAGCCAAGCATTGATAAAAAAAATAGAAGGGTTAAATGACAACTTCTACGCCGATTATATCAAAAATATAAATAACGTAACAGTAGATGATGTCTTACGCGTTTCAAAAAAATATTTCCGTCCAGATCAGGCTAAAATTGTTGTTACAGGAAAAGCAGAAACAATCGGTGAGGGACTGAAAAAACTAGGCTACCCTGTGAACTTTTATGATGCGTACGGAGAGCCCATTGCAGATCCGTCTACTATGAAAAAGGATGCAAAAGTAACAACCCACCAAATAGCCGATGCCTATATAAAAGCAGTAGGAGGAAAAGCAAATATCGAAAAAGTGAAAACCGCACACCGTGAAGGAAAAATTAGCTTGATGGGGATGGAGGGTAATTACAAAGAAAAATATGCTTTACCAGACAAAACTGCAATCGCGATGGAAATAATGGGTATGAAAATAAAAACTGTTTTCGACGGAGCCAAAGGCTATGTAGACCAAATGGGTCAGAAAATAGATTTCCAGAAAGACCAAATCGATGGGATGAAAGGATATAATCAATTATTTCCAGTATTATCGAGCAGCTTTGCCAAAGCAAGTGTAGAGGGAATTGTAACCGAAAACGGCGTAGAATACTATAAGGTATATACCAAAGAAGCTAAACGTACCGAATATTACGATGTGAAAACTGGATTGTTGGCAAAATCAGAAATCGTTGCATCAACACCGCAAGGAGATATGGTAACCGTTAATGTGTATAAAAACTATCAACCATTCGACGGTGTGTTGATGGCTACAACAATCGAAACCCAATCTGGGCCACAAACTTTTAAAATAGAATTAAGCAAAGTGGAGTTCAACAAGAATGTTTCGGACGTTGATTTTAAATAATCTATTTATTTCGACGATAAAAAAGCTTGAGGAAACTCGGGCTTTTTTTGTTTTCGAAAATCACTCATAGTTTATCTAATCAAATAACTATTTTTCTGCTTTTTGTACAATTAGCTTATTAAATAAGAGGAGGAGAGTAGCCTGATAATGATAAGATTTGTCTATGAAAAGATATTCTAAGTATTGATGTACAATAGAAAAGTAGAAAGCCCTTTTTACAGACACATAAAAACTACTTCTAATAAAAGAAATGGTCATGCATAAATAAAAATTGTTTAAACTATCATCACTTTACTTTGCTCTTCTACATAAAATTCTGTACTGAATGGCAAAAGCACTATTGTATTTTGACTTGATTTTTCTTATATCAGTATTAGCAGAACTTTTCGTGAAATAATCACCAACCAAAACTCGATAATCCGGTGACATATAAACAATTTCGGTAGAAAAAGATGGGAAATTCGCCTCAAATTCTCGTTTTACTCTATCGGCCTGTGCTCTATTTTTCGAGTAATAAACCTGAATTTTATATCCCGGCATTTGGGTTTTTCCGGCGCATGGATCACTCGGATTGTTACGGGGGCGAGTTGTAGTTGTAGTAGGTTTCGTTGTGGTTCTAACAACTGCACAAGAGGTGTTTTCTTTGTTATTGATAAATTTAGCGATTTCAGGATCCATTTCAATAGAAATTTTACCTGCATCTTCAATTCTCACCGTATCGACGTTAATTTGAGCTTTTCCTTGAAAAATAATCGTCAAAAAAACAAAAGTCAATATCTTTTTCACTATTTTCATTAAGTTGTATTTTTACAAATATAAGTTAAACCAACCAAAAATACTCTAAAAAAAATCAGCAATACATCTTTGGCTTTGATAGTGAAAACAATATAGCTAAAAAGTAGATTCTTTTATGATGTAGAATTTATTTAGAATAGTTTTAAATTACATTAAGTGATAAAGTTCATTATAGTTTCTTTATGATTTTCTTAAGTATTGCCCCTATTTTTGTTGACAATAAAGCGTTCAAATATTAAATTACGAAAAACGAAACTTATAATAAGTAAATGAAGGCAAGAATTCTAACAAGGTTACGTCTATGGAGTGCCGCGGCAATAATGCTCGGTTTCTCTACTGCTAATGCTCAGGGTGACGCTGCTAATGGGTACGATTTGTTTCAAACCAATTGTACAGCATGTCACCAGATAGATGGAGAGATGATTGGTCCAGAGATGCGAAATGTAGTGCAACGTGTACAAGAACAAGCGGGGCTTGGTACCGATTGGTTACATGCGTGGATAAAGGACAATAAAGCACTGCGAGAGTCGGGGGATAAGTATGCAAATGAAATATTTGCAAAATACAACAATCAAGAGATGTTGGCTTTCCCAGGATTAAGTGAGGCAGATATCGATGATATCTTGGCTTATACATCAGACCCAGAAGGTGGGCAAGCAGCTTTTGAAGAAGCTAAAAAAGCAGCAGCTGCTGCAAATGCTCCTGCAAAAGGAGGGGAGGATTCTGCAAGTACAGGTGTAGTTGCAGTTGGGTTTGTTGTTTTGGCAGCTCTTTTGTTTTGGATTTTACTTAGAATTAATGCTTTAGTAAAACAAACCCGTGATACAACTTTAGAAGAAGACACTCTTAATAAAGCAGTCTCTTTTAATGAGGTGTTGCAAAAATACAAAGCAGTTGGGCTTGTAGGGGTTGTGATTCTTACATTCGTTGTAATGTATAGCGTTTTCTGGGGATTGATGGGGATAGGTGTAGATAAAGGATATGAGCCAGAGCAGCCAATTTATTTCTCGCACAAAGTTCATGCAGGAATTCAGGGAATTGATTGTCAATATTGCCATACATCTGCAAAATACGGTAAAGTATCTGGTATTCCTTCAACAAATACATGTATGAACTGTCATCGAACAATTAAAGAATACCGTGGGGATTATTACGAAGAAGAATTGGTAACTTCTGGTAAATTTGCGTCTGCAGATGATGTAAAAGCATTTTATACAGGAGAAATTCAGAAAATGTATAAAGCAATCGGTTGGAATCCTGAAACCAATAAATACGAAGGTAATCAAAAACCAATCGAATGGGTACGTATCCATAATATGCCAGACTTTGTTTATTTTTCACATGCACAGCACGTAGTTGCGGGAGAACAAGCAATTTTAAAGGCTATCAAGGAAGGAACAATTCCTAACGCAAAAGAGCTTAATATCGGAAGCGCAGATCAGGTATGTTTTGCATGTCACGGTCGCATAGATGAAATGAATGAAGTAAAAATGGCCAACGATTTCACTATGGGATGGTGTATCGAATGTCACCGTACAACTGAGGTGGACATGGATAATGGTTATAACAAAGAATATTACGCAGAGCTACACGAAAAGTTGAAAAAACAATACGGTGATGCAACCAAAATTACTGTGGATGCAATCGGAGGTTTAGAGTGTGGTAAATGTCATTATTAATATACTAAAAAGAGGACTATAAATGGCTTCGAAGAAAAAATACTGGAGAAGTTTTGAGGAGTTAACTGATTCTAATTTAAGCGAACAGTTATCCACCAATGAATTTGCAGAAGATATTCCTGTAGATGAATTCTTAGGCAACACAAATGCCATGGAAAACAAGAAGACTTCGCGACGTGACTTTTTGAAAATCTTAGGATTTAGTACAGCTGCTGTAACTTTAGCAGCCTGTGAAGCACCAATCGTAAAGTCTGTGCCTTACGTTGTGAAACCAAACGACGTAACACCTGGTGTACCAACTTATTATGCATCAACAATTTTTGATGGATATGATTATGCAAACGTTTTGGTAAGAACCAGAGAAGGTCGACCAATTCGTATAGATGCGAATCACGATGCACGATTCTTCGGATCGACAAACGCTCGTGTACAAGCATCGGTATTATCTTTGTATGATAGCGATAAGGTGAAAGGCCCAATGGTGAAAACTGGGGAAAATAAATATAAAACTACAACTTGGAAAGATCTCGATGCTAAAGTAGTATCAGCTCTAAATAGTTTAGGAGGTAAAAAAGCGGTTATCTTAACCCCTTCACTGCCATCGCCGACTACAAAAAAACTAATACAAGAATTTCAAGCAAAATACCCTACAGTTCAGCATGTAGTGTTTGATGCTGTTAGTTATTCTAACGCTCTAGATGCTGCACAAGAAGTATATGGTAAACGCGAAATTCCTTTCTACGACTTTTCTTCTACAGAATTAGTGATATCATTCAATGCAGATTTTTTAGGAGATTATAACGGTGGAGGAATGGAATCTTCTTATGCAGCAGCTCGAAAACCTGGAGCAAACATGTTGCGTCATATACAAGTAGAATCTGTATTATCATTGACAGGTGCCAATGCAGATACTCGTATCCCTAAAAAGTTTACAGATACAGAAAAGTTGCTGGCAGAAGTATACAATGGTTTGAAGGGAGCTTCTGTTAAAGATGAAGCTGCAAGCATTGTAAAAGAAATTAAAGCTAAAGGAAGCAAAGCGGTTGTTCTGGCAGATGGATCAAAAGAAGCATATGCTTTGGCTTTTGCAATTAATCAAATGATTGCTTCTGGAGCTGTAACAAACCGAGCTGTTAACTTAAAGGTTTCTAACGATGCTGTGTTCAATCAATTTATTGCTGAAGCAAATGCAGGAAATGTAGGAGTATTGTTTACATATCAAGCCAATCCTGTATATGCAGCAAATCAATCAAAAGCAGTACAAGCAGCTTTTTCTAAAATTGGTTTAAAGGTAGCATTAACAGAAAAATTAGATGAAACTGCATCTTTAGCAGATTTAGTAGCACCAGTTACTCATGCATTAGAATCATGGAATGATTATAATCCAATTACAGGAGTATACTCATTACAACAGCCTACTATACCTCGTATTTTTGATTCTCGTCAATTTCAAGACTCATTAATTACTTGGTTAACAGGAACATCAGTTGTAAATAAAGTAGAAAATCCTAATGATCCTACTATGATGATGGCAACATCAGAAAGTGTACAACCAGTTTCTGCGTATTATGAGTATTTACGAAACAATTGGTTATCAACTATCCTACCATTAGTCGGAGGAATTGATTTTAATCAAGCGTTGTACAACGGAGTTAACGAATCTTCTGAAACAACAACTTTTGTTGCTAATACTGCAGTAGCAGACGGATATGCTGCAAAATTAGCCTCTACAAAAGCAGGAGAGTGGGAAATCCAATTCTATACAAAAACAGGTATAGGAGATGGAACACAATCTAATAATCCTTGGTTACAAGAGTTACCAGATCCAATAACTCGTAATTCTTGGGATAACTACATTACCTTGAACCCATTAGACGCAGAAAAATTAGGTGTAAAAATCCAAGATAATTACAACGTTCATAACGGACGTATGCAATTTGATGGCGAATACTTTGATCTGACAGTAGATGGCGTTAAGCTAGAGAAAGTGCCTGTATTTATCCAACCAGGTCAAGCCATTGGTTCTATAGGTTTAGCCTTAGGTTATGGTAGAACTAAAGCAGGAAAAGTAGGAAACGAAATCGGAGTAAATGCGTATAGCTTATATAAAGGAACCATAGGTGCAAACAATGTAACTTTAGGCAAAACTGCAGGTGCAGGTAAGCACAAGTTTGCCAATATGCAGCAGCAGCCTACTCTGATGGGGCGTTATGAAATTGCACGTGAAGTTTCTTTAGATGACTTTATAAATCGTCCTAGAGAAGAATGGAACGAATTAGGAGTAATGCCAACCTGGAAAGGATTAACACCTGAAAAAGAGGTTGATATCTGGAGAACACATGATCGTTCAGTAGGTCCACACTTCAAGCTGTCAATAGACATGAATGCATGTACAGGTTGTGGTGCTTGTATTATAGCTTGTCAAGCAGAAAACAACGTACCGGTTGTAGGTAAAGATGAAATCCGTATGTCACGAGATATGTATTGGTTGCGTATAGACCGTTACTACTCAGATGTTACAGATAATACATTAACGCAGAAGGTTGCTCTTGAAGGTCCGAATATGGATGGAAAAGGAGACGGGTTGAATGAACCTCAGCAATATAAATTGTTGATTCAGCCAAAAGCAGAGAACCCAGACGTTATATTCCAACCAATTATGTGTCAACATTGTAATCACGCACCATGTGAAACAGTATGTCCGGTTGCGGCAACATCACACGGTCGTCAAGGACAAAACATGATGGCCTATAACCGCTGTATTGGTACACGTTATTGTGCAAATAACTGCCCTTACAAAGTACGTCGTTTCAACTGGTTTACTTATACCCAGAATGATAAGTTCGATTTCCATATGAACAACGATTTAGGACGTATGGTATTGAACCCAGATGTAGTAGTACGTACAAGAGGGGTAATGGAGAAATGTTCTTTCTGTATCCAACAAACACAAGCAGCTATCCTAAAAGCCAAGAAAGAAAACCGTCGTGTAACGGATCAAGAATTTAAAGATTCAGCGGCATGTGCTGCAGCTTGTGCGACTGGCGCAATGGTGTTTGGAGATATAAATGATGAAAACAGTGAAGTGAAAAAACTTTCAGAAAGCAATCGATCTTACGTATTGTTAGAAGAAGTTGGTACACAACCAAACGTTTTCTATCATGTGAAAGTTAGAAACAGAAAAGAACAAAAAAACGCATAATTAGTATAGAATTTATTAAGGTAAAATAATATGTCACATTACGAATCACCAATTAGAGAGCCTCTTATATTAGGACATAAGTCTTACCATGATATCACCGTAGATATTGCTCGTCCAATCGAGAATAAATCGGGAAAATTATGGTGGATCGCCTTCGGTATAGCATTCCTTGGTTTCCTATTATTCATAGGTTGTGTCTTCTACACCGTTGGTACCGGAATCGGGGTTTGGGGTTTAAATAGAACAATTAACTGGGGTTGGGATATTACCAACTTCGTATGGTGGGTAGGGATCGGTCACGCTGGAACACTAATATCCGCTGTACTCCTTTTATTTCGTCAGAAATGGAGAATGTCGATTAACCGTTCAGCTGAAGCGATGACAATTTTCGCGGTAGTACAAGCAGCGGTTTTCCCGATGATCCATATGGGTAGAATCTGGTTATCTTACTGGGTTTTCCCAATTCCGAATCAATTTGGTTCACTTTGGCCAAACTTTAACTCGGCACTATTGTGGGACGTTTTTGCGATCTCAACCTACTTCTCAGTATCGGTAGTGTTCTGGTTTATTGGTCTTATGCCCGATTTTGCGATGATCCGCGACCGTGCAACAAAACCATTTGCAAAGAAAATTTATGGAATTTTATCATTTGGATGGGGTGGACGAGCAAAACAATGGCAACGCTTTGAAGAAGTTACCCTTGTATTAGCAGGATTATGTACACCACTTGTGTTCTCAGTACATACAATCGTATCATTCGACTTCGCTACATCTGTAATAAAAGGGTGGCACTCAACTGTATATCCACCATATTTCGTAGCAGGAGCTATTTTTTCAGGTTTTGCTATGGTGCAAACACTATTAAGTGTGATGCGAAAAGTATTGCATTATGAAGATTATATTACTCGTAAACATATCGAGTATATGAATATCGTAATTATCGTAACTGGAGGAATGGTGGCTATTGCTTACTTAGCTGAGTTATGGATAGCATGGTACTCAGGTTCTAGATACGAGGACTTCACTTATTTCTCTCCAGGAGCAGCAACTGGTCCTTATTGGTGGGCATTCTGGGCATTAATTATTTGTAACGTATTAGTACCAGGACTGTTGTGGATACGCTCTATCCGTCGTTCGTTCCTTTGGACATTCTTAATCTCGATTGTTGTAAATATTGGGATGTGGTTCGAGCGTTTCGACATTATCGTGATAAATCTTTCACGTGACTATTTACCTTCGAGCTGGACAATGTTTATGCCAACATGGGTAGACGTTGGAATCTTCGTAGGAACTAATGGATTCTTCTTTGTACTTTACTTATTGTACGCACGTACTTTCCCAGTAATCTCACAAGCAGAATTAAAAACTATTTTGAAATCATCAGGCGAAAGCTATAAAAAACATCATACAGAAGATGAGCATCACGAACACTAAAATCGTTTATGGTCTATACGGAGACGACGATGTTTTACTAGACGCAATTAAAAAAATCCGTAGTAAAAATGTTGCGATACAAGAAGTTTATACGCCATTTCCTGTTCATGGATTGGATAAAATTCTTGGATTGAAAAAAACTCGAATCTCAGACATCGCGTTCTTTTACGGTGTCTTTGGATTGACATTGGCCTCTGTAATAACTTGGTTTTTTATGAACCATGATTGGCCACAAGATATTGGTGGAAAACCATCTTTCTCTTGGGGAGAGAATATGCCAGCATTCGTTCCAATTATGTTTGAGATTACAGTTTTTTGTACCGCGCACTTAATGTCACTAACTTATTTAGTTCGTAACAAGATGTATCCAGGTGCAAAAGCTCAAAATCCTGATCCAAGAACTACAGATGATAAATTCCTAATAGAAATTCATACTACAGATGTAGATGCAATTAAGAATATTTTTGTAGAAACAGGAGCAGAAGAGGTTACGGTAAGAGGTGTAGAATCACCAGATAACAATATTAACCAAGTAGAAGAAGCATACTCATGAAAAAGATAGTATTTTTAATGGTTGCAGGAAGTTTATTAGCTACAGCCTGTTCAGATAAAAAAAGGAAGCCAAGTATAGTGTACATGCCAGATATGTATTATGCGACCGCTTACGATCCATATGAGAAAGCAACTTTTGGTTACCCTGATTATGCAGAGTCATCAGATGTTCCGGTTTTTCAACGCAATCATAACATGTCAGCACTAGAGCCAGTTGAAGGAAGTGTACCACATAATGACGGAGGTATCTTGCCATGGACTTTACCTAATAATAATGCTGGTTATGAGCAATCGAAATCAGTAACATCTCCATTAAACCCTGCTAATAAAGAAGTAGATCACAAGCGTGGTGAATTGTTATATAAACAAAACTGTTCTGTTTGTCATGGTGCAAATGGAGATGGGCAAGGTTCTATTGTAAAATCCAAAGCATACTCTGGTGTACCTACATTCGCAGAAAGAAATATTACAGTAGGAAGTGTCTACCATGTAATTATGTACGGTAAAAACGCAATGGGTTCTTACGCATCACACTTAACACCTGTAGATAGATGGAGAGTGGCAGAGTATGTAATGAGCTTGAAAAACGCTGGTAACGATCAGGCAGCCCCTGCTGAAACACCAACAGCAAATGTTGAACCTGCAGATTCTACTGCAAGCAAATAATCGTTAACGCTAAAAAAGATTTAATCATGCAATATACTTTTTCCAATCGATTAAAAATGGCTTCACTAATCATGTTAGTAGTAGGAGTCGTATTATATGCAATTGGATTCTTTATCTTTAAAGGACACATGAACAATTCTGAGGCTTATATCACAGAATTAATGCATGCAAATCCTTCACATTTCTATGGTGATTATATCAGTGATCAGTTTTTAGAACTGAACCCCGATCATCAAAGTCATATGGAACATTTGCAAAATTTATTAAGCAACCGTCCATGGGCAGCGTTCTATGTACCAGCATATTATGCATTCGGTATCGCTGCAACAGCACTTTTCTTTTTGTGCGTTCAATTCGTTGGACAAGCAGGTTGGTCTATGGTAGTAACTCGTGTAATGGAAGGAATCGCTTCTTACTTACCAATTGGTTCTTTGATTTTAGGAATCTTTGTTATTCTATCTGCAATGCAAATGAATCATTTATTTCACTGGATGGTTCCAGAACTGATTGATCCAAATGATCCACAATATGATATCTATATCGCAAACAAAGCAAAATTGTGGTTAAACGTTCCCTTCTGGACAATCCGTTGCTTAATTTATTTAGCTGTTCTCTCTTTGTTTGTATACATTATCAAAGGAGCAACAAGAAAATTAGATGAATACAAAGGTGACATCACTTATTACAATAAGTTATATACCAAAGCGGTTTTAGGAATTGTGTGTTTCGCACTTTTCTCAGCAGCGTATGCATGGGACTTTGTAATGTCACTAGACCCACACTGGTATTCTTCTTTATTTATGTGGTACGGAATGGTAAGTCATTTGGTAGCATCTGTTTCTGTCATGGCAATCATTTCTATCTACCTGAAAAAGAAAGGAGCATTACGTTTATTCAATGATAACCACCAACACGATTTAGCTAAATTTATGTTTGGTTTCTCATTACTGTGGTCATACTTATGGTTCTGTCAATTCATGTTACAGTGGTATTCTAACGTGCCAGAAGAAGTTCAATACTTCCAACAACGTATGGCACAATATCCACTATATTTCTGGATGTTATTGGCTAATCTAGTTTTACCATTCGTAATCATGGTAAGCTCTAGCATCAAGCGACGATCACAAGTAGTTTTCGTAGTGGCTATTCTGATTGTTGTAGGACACTACTGGGATTTTTATAACCAAATAATGCCTGCAGCTGTTGGACCATTCCACAACTTCGGATTTATGGAAATCGGTGCATTAGTTGGTTTCACAGGATTATTTATATTCATAGTAATGAATGCCATCTCTAAACTCAACTTAGAAGCAACTGGACACCCTTATTTCCACGAATCAAAAATTTATGAATATCCATTCTAAGAGAATCGATAAAATTTAAAAATCTCAGTCTATAAAGGCTGAGATTTTTTTTATTGATGAATTTTACAGTTTTATACGATAAACTAAACTGTAATAAATTTTTTTATTTATCTAAGGCTAAAACAACACGATAATTTTCCTCCAAAAAAGTTAAATCACTCAAATCCTTATGTTTGAAAGCTTTACTATCTTTTAATAAAGAATTTCGGTTTTCTATTCTCTGTATTGCACTATAAAATCGACGAACTTCTTCTTTATTACACAGCATCAATTTCGTAACCGTAACATTTTCACCTGCTTCGTTCTTAGAAATCATTGTAAAATAACTCGAATTACAATGCTTGATTTCTCCTGTTTGGATATTCTAACTTTCTACGCGAATACCAACCACAACAGATGTTTTACCGACATAGTTTACCGAAGCCTTCATTGTTAATAGATTACCAACTTCTACTGGATTTAGAAAATCTACTCGGTCTGTTGAAGCCGTTACACAATAGGTTTCGGTAAATTTAGACGCACAGGCAAATGCAATTTGGTCTAGCAATGATAAGATGTATCCGCCATGTATCTTTCTTCTAAAATTAGCATATGATGGTAACATAAGTTGTGTCATCGTTACCTTAGAACTACTCACTGTTTTTATTTTATTCATAAGGTTTTTCGATTAAGTCTAATTGATAAAATTTATCTGCAATCAAGCGATCATTGGCTAAGCGCGGAACTTTATTTTGTCCGCCCAACTTTCCCAAAGACTTCATATAATTCTGAAATCCATGCTTTTTTACCAAAGAAATTTTCAATGGTCGTAAAACATTTCCGTTAATCAAATCTTGATAATAAACATTTAATAGACACATTTGTCTGTCCAGTTCTTTTTCGAATTCTTCTATACATGTAGGGTTTTCACCAAATTCGATCAACCATTCATGGTAAGGTAAGCCAACGTTCGGGTTTACCTGTGGTGCTACACTAAACTCTATAATCGATGCAGGAAACTTTTGTAAAGTAGCTTGCAATGCGGTTTCTACCTCGTGGGCTATTACATGCTCACCAAAGGCAGAAGTAAAATGTTTTATTCGTCCGCTCACAATTATTTTATAAGGTTTGATAGAAGTAAAACGAACCGTGTCTCCAATATTATACGCCCACAAACCTGCTGTGCTACTCAAAATCAAAACATAATCTTTGTTCAGCTCTACAGATTCTAAAGAGATTCTAGTAGGATTATCTTGATGAAATTCTTCAGCAGGAATAAATTCATAAAAAATTCCATTGTCTAATAGCAATAATAATTCTTCTGATTTTTGTGAGTCTTGATACGCAAAAAAACCTTCAGAAGCAGGATAAGTTTGTATACATGGTAAAGATTTCCCGAGCAAAGCATTCATTTTATCGCGATAGGGATCATAATTTACACCACCGGTTACCAGGAGCTGTAGATGCGGGAAAAGTTCCTTTACAGTTTTAGAGTCTGTTTGTTGCAAAAGCTTTTCGAAATACATAATCATCCATGGCGGAATTCCACTAATCAATGTCATGTTTTCATGTTGCGTTTCGTCAACAATAGCATCAACTTTTTCTTCCCAATCCTCTATACAATTGGTATCCCAAGATGGCATGCGGTTTTTTTGTAGATAATCAGGAACAAAATGAGCTACAATACCCGAAAGACGTCCTGTCTGAATCCCATTTTTTTTTGTCAATTCTGGGTTTCCTTGTAAAAAAATCATTTTTCCGTTTAAGAAACTCGCATTGCCAGACTCGTAAATATAAGCCAATAAAGCATTACGAGCAGATTTTATATGAGTAGGAATAGATTCTTTGGTCAACGGGATAGCTTTTGCGCCCGAAGTTGTACCCGAAGTTTTTGCTAAATATAGCGGTTTACCTGGCCAAGTTACGTTTTCTTCACCATCGATAATCGCATCAAAATAATTTTTTAAACCCTCATAATCACGTACCGGCACTCTTGCTTTGAAATCCTCGTACGATTGGATTGAAGCAAAATCATGATTTTTACCAAATCGAGTATTCTGGGCAGTTTTAAGCAAATAATGAAATGTTTTATCTTGCGTTTCTATCGGATGATTAATCCATTTCTGATTTTGATAGTGAACGTATTTTGCAAAAATTTTTGCTAAGAATGCCTTCATGTGTTCGTCGACTTTTTAAAGTTGATATATAGTTCGGGATTAACAGCTTTCCCATTATGCCAAATCTCTAAATGTAAATGTGGACCGGTCGTAAATTCGCCAGTATTACCTACAGAACTAATCGTTTCGCCTTGTGTAACTTTGTCACCGATTTTTTTATACACATCTAGATTGTGCTTGTAAATTGACAAAAAATCATTGGTATGATCCACTACAATCACAAAACCTGTTTCGGGAGTCCAATCGGTGAAAATAACATATCCGTCTGCAATTGCTTTTACAGGATCACCAGTTCTAGAAACCAAATCCAAAGCCAAATGTTTTTCATCTGCGTTGTAGGTATTGCTTATATAACCATCGAGAGGTGAAATGAATATCGGTTTTTTCTTTATATTTTCTGCCGAAATATTTTCATTTTCTTTCTTTATATCTAAAATAATTGGTAGAATAGGAGTTTGTTTAAAAGGTTGAATATTAGAATAATAAGTTTTTTGAGCCAATAAGTCTCGGTTGTATAATTCGAGATTTTTAACGGTTTTTTCGATAGATTTTATTTTCTTGTTTTGGTTATTGATTATCGAATCTTGTTGATCGAGTAGAGCATTTTTAGAATGAATTTTTTGCAGATAAGTGAAATTGTAGTAAAGAGAAAACAACAATCCTAACAACAACAAAACCAATGACCAATAGAACCTACGAATGATTCTCGGTGATTTATTTGCTATTGTAGTTGATTTGTAATGAGTTACGTTTGTTGTGTATTTTTGTTTATCGGTCATAGATTCTTATACAAATATCATAAATGTTTGTCGAAATAAATACTTCAGACAAGATTTTTTCAATTCTATCGTTTTTTAGTAGATTTGCTTTTATTGGTCGTATGAAAAAAATTATACTAAGTTTATCTGTGGTGCTCAGTTTGGGAAGTTGTTCTACCCAAAAAAACACCTTTCAGAACAGAACTTATCATAAAACAACTGCTTGGTTCAATGCACTTTACAATGCAGAGCAAGAATTGGATAAAGTAAAAGAAGAACAACTTAACGAATATCAGTACAATTGGGGGGAGATTTTACCCGTAGATCCTGTTAATGAAATTAGGTACACAAAATCTCAGGCTCCCAATATCAATCAAATTAGTCGTCCTGGGCAAAAAGAAAAATTTGTAACGCCTACAGGTTTGGATGCAGTAGAAACAAAAGCCCAACGAGTTATCGAAAAACATTCGATGTATATAGACGGTAAAGAAGAAAATCAATTGATCGGTAGAGCCTATTTATTGATGGGGAAAGCGAGATATTATAAGAAAGAATATTTCGATGCGTTGGATGCTTTAAACTTCATCAAATCACAATTACCAAACTCTAAATATGCAGAAGAAGCACAAATTTTTATAACACTTTCCGAACTGAAAGGAGGTAATTTTTACGATGGCCGAGAAAAGCTAGCCGAGATGTATGAGCAAGGTATGAGCAAAAGAAACTTGCAATTAGAAGTAGCAAAAAACTTTGGACAATACCTCATAGATACACAAAAATATGAACTAGCAACTGAAGTTTTGACGCATGCTGAATCTTTATCGAAAAATAAAACAGAGCGTGCAAGACTAAATTTTATATTAGGACAACTGTACGCAAAGTTAGATGATCGACAAGAACAATCAGAAGCCCATTTTACAAAGGCATATGAGCTAAAACCTGGTTACGATATGGAGGTGAAGGCACAAATTGCCATGGCCATAAACTTCCAAAAAGAAAAAAACGATTACGAAACATATAAAAATCATTTAGAATCGATTTCTAGTAAAGGCGTTTATAAAAAACGAAAAAATGAGTTAGATTATGCCATTGGTAAATTAGCAATTCTAGCAGGAAATCTTACCGATGCAGAAACCTACCTGAAAAGTAGTTTAAAAGAAAAAGAAATTTCCGATCCATACATCCGTGGTAAAGCCTACGAAGCTTATGCAGACTTAGAATTTGATCGCGGAAATTACTTATATGCAACTGTTTATTACGATAGTGCGGTGACAGCAATTACACACGAAAAAGAAATCAATAGAATAAATCTTCGTAATGATGCATTGAAGAAGTTGATGGAAAAACATTATTTGGTACAGAAAAATGATAGCATTTTACGAATTGCTCAAATGTCGAAAACTGAGCAAGAAAAATATTTTCAGAACTATATCGATACCTTGAAAATAAAAGAAGAGCGTCAACGAATAGAAGAAGAAAAGCAAATGGCTTTGGCTAATTCTTCGCCATCGGTCGATTTTCAGTTAGGAGGAACTATAAAAAACTTTAACTCTACTAGTAGCGGTGGAAGTAAATTTTATTTCTACAATCAAGGACTGAAAAGTGATGGCGTTTTAGAATTTCAGCGAGTATGGGGAAATCAATCCCTACGTGATAATTGGCGTTTTTCTACCGGAGGAACATCTGCTCTAGAAAAAAGAGAACTAGAATTAACCGGAAAACTGGAAGAAGGAAATCCGCGTAGATTTGATTTGGATTTCTATCTTGAGAAAATCCCGACTCAACCCAAAGTGATCCAGAACCTGAAAATCGAAAGAGACACCACCGAACTTTCATTAGGTATAGGTTATTATGATCAATTCTCCAACGAGCGATTGGCGATTTCTACCTTAGAGCATCTGATAAGTACACCACCCAAAAATATCGATATCAAAGCCAATGCAATTTATCAGATGTACAGAATTACCAAAGCAGAAAACGATCCTTCTATGGAGAAGTATAAAAATCAAATCTTGACCGAATTTCCTAATACTTTGTATGCAGGCTATATCAATAACCCAATGGAGGATTATCTTACTCCCGAAACCAAAGAAGCTTTAGCAGACTATGAAGCTGCTTACTCTCTCTATAAAGAAGGGAAGTATGAGGATACTAAAACAAAAGTAAGACAAGCAATAGAGCAATATCCTACCCAAACGTTGATTGCGAAGTTTGCATTATTAAACGCTTTTGCAGTTGGTAAAACCGAATCTCTAGAACAGTTTAGAGGCGCACTCGAAGTAATAACGATAGCGTATGATGGTACGCAAGAGGCAAAAAAAGCCAAAGAATTATTGATGAAATTAGATGCTACTAAAAATAAAACAAACGCTGCTGAAGAAACTAAAAAAGAGGTAGATCGAGCAGCCGATGTTTTGATGCCAACAGAAAAAAAAGAGTCTACGACACCCCAAAGAAATAGGACAGGAATTACTGGTCCTGGATCTATAGATGAGGAAGATACGAAGCCAGTAGTAAAATAAAATTAAGATACTAAGTTTGTGAATAAAAAAAGCTTCAGAATTATTCTGAAGCTTTTTTGTATAATAAATTTTGTTCGGCTCCTGCTTTTGTGTAGGTTGTTTTCTCTTGTTCTTGTAGGCGATCAGTAAAGAGAACTCCATTAAGATGATCGACTTCATGCTGTGCTATAACTGCAGTAAAACCTTCGATAACTTCATCATGAAATTGTCCATCTAAATCATAAAATTCTATTCGTATTGCATAGCTTCTCACCACATTCCCTATCGTGTCTGGAATCGATAAACAGCCTTCTCTGCCATTTTGTAGAAGAGAAGAATACCAAGTGATTTTTGGATTGATGAAAAATTGGAACGGTTGATCTTTCTGATCAAAGCGTTGTATCCATACAGCATTACGATTGATGCCAATTTGTGGTGCTGCAATGCCAACTCCACGAGTTTCTTCGTCGAGAACTGTGGCTAGCATCCGATCGGCTAATTTTTTCACAGAAGAATCTGTAGGATCAAGGTCGATGCTTTTAGTACGAAGTATTCTAAAATCGTCTCGACTAGTTGTCAAAAGAACTCTAAATTTATGAAGGTGATTTTTTTCATTAATCAAGGTTAACTCATTTTTTGTAAAAGGTTTACTTTGGGGCATTGCAGAATTATTTTGTGCAAATAACAAACTTTGTATAAGAAATACGCCCAAAAAAAGAATATTTTTTGTCATTTTCTGTATATTTTATAATCCAATGAAAATTTACCAGGGCCAGTGATCATCAAAACTATGTAAACTATTAAGTAAATAATTGTTAATTCTTTTGTAGCTAAATCATGGTGTAGATGAACCATGAAAATGGCAATAAACATAGTGACAATTAATGGGATAAGAACTGCTCTTGTCCACAAACCAAGAATCAATAAAATAGAACAGACCACCTCGGCTAATATAGCTAAGATTATGGATAATTCTAGACCGATACCAAGAGGATCTGGAAATTGTAAGGGGGCAAGATCAAAAAAGTTGAGCAACTTTGTTACTCCGTGTGTCAACATCAGTAAACTAACAGAAACGCGTAAAAAGAGTAAAGCATAATTGGTTTTGGTGTCGAGTTTACCGACATGAAATAATTTCATTTCTATAAATTTTTTTTA
Source organism: Weeksella sp. HMSC059D05 (assembly GCF_001809725.1). Taxonomy (NCBI): domain Bacteria; kingdom Pseudomonadati; phylum Bacteroidota; class Flavobacteriia; order Flavobacteriales; family Weeksellaceae; genus Weeksella; species Weeksella sp. HMSC059D05. The sequence goes on along the minus strand of NZ_KV798548.1, from coordinate 135,048 downwards.
GAAAAACATCATCAAAATTAATCTTTTTCTTTTAAACTATAAGAACTTGTGTAAGTTTACGTTCAGATAAAATAGAAAAATAAATAGTATGAAAAATATCATCGGTTTCGTTGCATGTATCTTGCTAGGAGTTGTCAATGCTCAAGAAACGGATTGGGTAAGGCAAGATTTACGTGGGCGTGTGAAATCTGTAACAGAAGTAAAAACAAAAGCTATGATACGCGTAAATCATATCGAGAAGTATCAGCAAGAATATAATCGAGTGAGTGAGTTTCGGGAAGATGGTTTGTTGCAAGCAGAAAAATTTTTTGATGAAGAAAATCTGCCAACTTATACTGTAAATTATATTTATAACGAAACTAATCAACTAATACATAAAGATATCGATTCGTATAATCAGTTTCTGAAAATTGATGAAATTTATACGTATGAGGCTCATCAAACCAAAATAACCGTCACAGAAAATGAGGTGGCTGTGCAAGAAAGAATTCAAGAGTTTGATGCTTATAAGAATCTGCTAAGCGAAAAAATGCGAAGCTTAGAGGAAGAAGGAATCTTTGTAAACGAAGAAAATAAATACAACGAACAAAATCAACTCACCAGTAAGCGAGTAAACTATGATCATGGAGAATACGAAATACGTTACTCGTATAATGCAAAGGGTTTACTGACAAAAGAAGAGGTTTTAGTAAATGGAGAGGTATCTACTACAAAAATGCGGCAATATAACGAGCAGAATGATTTGATTGCCGAAAAACAGTTCGATCAATCGATGAAACTAAATTATAGTGTAGAAATAAAGTATGCGTACGATCAACATAACAACTGGATTACGAGAACACAATACCACCATAAATTAGACGCACCGATTAGCAATACAACTCGTCAGATTGTTTATTATTAATCTAAACTGATTAAATTCTTTCGTAAAATATCTTAAAACCAAAAAAAAATAGACAAATCAAGTAGTGTGGCAAAATGTTTGTTTAATGATAAATAGAACTTTAAAAAAAAAGAATATGAAAAATGTATTAAAATTTTTAGGTATTTTCATTTTTACCTTATTTATCGTTACTGCTTGTTCGGATGATGATGACCCAGCTGACAATGATATTTTCGCTGGAACGTACAAAGGAAAAGTTACGTATATAAGCAAAGGAGAAACTATAACAAAAGATGATGGTTCTGTATTTGTAACCAAATTAAGTGGAGATACTTACAACTTTAAATTCTCTGATAAAATCCCAAGCTTAAACGGAATTAAAATGAAAAAAGGAGAAAACAATACTTTGATTTTAGAAGATGGGGCATTGGGAGCAATATCTATCTCGGCAGGTAAATTAAACATCAATTATACAAAAGATGGGCAATATTGGTCTGCTAATGCAACCCGATAATTGAAGATATGTTTTTTAGAAATAAAATAGAAATAAAGAAACCTTCTGCTTCTTGTAGGAGGTTTTTTTTTTATGACAAACTATCAATTACAAGTTATGATTCACGACAAATCATTATCTTTGTCTAAGCTATTGATAAAAAGTAGAAAATGTTTCAGAATCTTCAAGATAAATTAGATAAAGCACTACATACCCTAAAAGGGAAAGGACAAATTACAGAAATTAATGTTGCAGAAACAGTAAAAGAGGTGAGAAGAGCCTTGGTTGATGCCGACGTAAGCTATAAAGTAGCCAAAGAATTTACCGATACCGTTCGTAAAAATGCCATCGGAGAAAACGTGTTAACGTCGTTGAATCCCAGTCAATTAATGGTCAAAATCGTTCATGATGAATTGGTGAAGTTAATGGGAGGTGAACATAGCGAGTTAACTATAAGTGCCAATCCTACCATTATTCTAATTGCCGGTTTACAAGGTTCAGGAAAAACAACTTTTTCTGGTAAGTTAGCCAACTACTTAAAAACGAAGAAGAATAAAAAACCATTACTTGTTGCTGGTGATGTTTACCGTCCGGCGGCAATCAACCAGTTGAAAGTTTTAGGAGAGCAGATTGGCGTAGAGGTATATGCCGAAGAAGAAAATAAAAATCCGGTAGAGATTGCAGAAAAAGCAATTGCCTATGCAAAACAAAACGGAAACAATGTCATCATACTCGATACGGCTGGTCGCTTGGCTGTGGATCAGGAAATGATGGATGAAATCCGTCGAGTTCACGCTGCAACAAATCCTACCGAAACCCTTTTCGTGGTCGATTCTATGACCGGTCAAGATGCGGTGAATACAGCAAGAGCTTTCAACGATGTGTTGGATTATAGTGGTGTTGTGTTGACTAAATTAGACGGTGATACGCGTGGTGGTGCTGCATTGACCATCAAAACTGTGGTAGATAAACCCATCAAATTTATTTCTACCGGAGAAAAAATGGAAGCCCTAGATTTGTTCTACCCAAGTCGTATGGCCGATCGTATTTTGGGCATGGGTGACGTGGTTTCGCTAGTAGAAAGAGCGCAAGAACAGTTTGATGAAGAAGAGGCAAGACGTCTACAAAAGAAAATTGCAAAGAATAATTTCGATTTTGATGATTTCCTAAAGCAGATTCAGCAAATCAAGAGAATGGGGAACATGAAAGATTTAGTTGGGATGATTCCTGGAGCAGGAAAAGCCTTAAAAGATGTCGAAATTAATGATGACGCATTCAAAGGAGTAGAAGCAATTATTCATTCGATGACTCCACAAGAAAGGAAAAACCCAAAAATAATCGATAATTCGAGAAAAAATAGAATAGCAAAAGGCTCAGGAACCTCCATACAAGAAGTTAATCAATTACTAAAACAATTCTCTGAAATGGGAAAAATGATGAAATTCATTAACTCTTCTCAAGGTAAACGTATGATGGAAATGATGTCGAAAAACATGCCTGCCGATGGTTCTTTACCAAAAATGCCAGGTGGTTTCCCGAAATTTTAACATAAATTTTCACCATCCTTCTAAGACAATGAACACACCAAAAAGGACAGAAGCATTTGCGTTTGCTGTCCTTTTTTTGTACCTTTTCTTATAGCAAATCATCGTAAATGAAGATCTATCACTCGAAACTAAGTCCGGCAATTCTTTTTCTCATTGTACTTGTTTTTGCTATTAGCATTTTCGCAGCTATGAACAGTCATGCCAGTGTTTTGTCTATTTCTTTCGGTGTTGTTCTTCCGATAATTCTAATATTCGTTGTGCTAACGACCATTACCTATACTGTGAAAGAAGGCGAATTACAAGTGCGAGTTGCTGGTTTTTTGTATAGAAGAATACCAGTAAGAACCATCAGAAAAATAGAAAAAACAAGAACCATCCTTAGTGCTCCCGCAGCTTCTCTCGATCGGATAATTCTTTACTATAATCGGTGGGATGAAATTGTTTTATCGCCCAAAGATAAAGAACAATTTATTGCAGATTTGCAAGAAGAAAATCCTTCTATAGAAGTCAATTTGTAGAATTGCATCTCGGTTTTTTGATAATTATTCTGTAGGAAAGTAGTTTTTTGGTTCGTAAGCGCTTATTTTTGTAAAATCAATAAAACAGTATGCAGATTTATGATTTGATTATATCTCAGGACGAAGCTATATCGCTCGATGATGTATTCATTGAAGAAGAATACCGAGAGAAAATACAGCGCTTTGTGAAAGAACATTCTTATCGAGAAAAATTAATAGAATTAGGTTTAGAAGTCGATCACAAGATTATGCTCTACGGAGCATCGGGTTGTGGAAAAACAATGACGGCAAAAGCCATCGGTAATGCGTTGTGTAAAAAAGTTTTGATTCTAAATCTAAGTAATATTGTCTGTGCTCGTATCGGAGAAACCTCTCAAAATCTCAAACAAATATTCGACAAAGCAAAAAGAGAAAAAGCCATATTGTTTCTTGATGAGTTTGATTTACTTGGGAAATCTAGAACTTATGATGATCAAGATGTCGGAGAAATGAAACGTTTGGTCAACGTCATTATACAACAAATAGACTTATTGAGTTCGGACGTAATTCTGATATGCGCCACAAACCATGCAGAAATGATAGATACGGCTCTTTGGCGTAGATTTCAATTGAGGATTCCGTACCAGTTGCCCGACCGCGAAGCGTTGGATGATTACTACCAATCGTTACGAAAATCTTTTCCTGTCGAACTTCCTACGTTCGATTTGCTTTTTTATGATATTTCTTACGCAGAAGCCAAAGATTATTGGCTAACCGAAGTAAAAAAACATTTAATTGCTGCTTGGGAAAAAGATAAAGAATATCTATAAAATTCATTGTATTTTTAAGAAGGAAATAAATTCTTTTTCTCTGAATCTTGATAAAAATATCGTTTGGATGATGAAGAAAAACTTTATCAACTCAATAGAATTTCCTAACTTTATTACTTAATACCGAAAACTATCTATGGCGGAACCTTTTGTAATAACGGAAGAACAACTCGAAAAAGAAAACGTAGAGATTGCACGTCTCTATAAAGAAATGCTCAAAAATACGTATATCACCTTATCAGACGAAGATAAAAAATTGATTCGTAGAGCGTTTGATTTAGCAGTAGATGCACACAAAGATCAACGTAGAAAAACAGGAGAACCTTATATCTATCATCCGATTGCAGTAGCAAAAATCGTTGCCGATGAAATTGGTTTGGGTGCAACTTCTATTGCCGCAGCTCTAATGCACGATGTTGTAGAAGATACCGATTATACATTAGAAGATATAGAAAAACTTTTTGGTAAGAAAATTGCCAAAATTATCGACGGTCTAACCAAAATTTCCGTTCTCAACAAACAAGAAGTTTCGATACAATCAGAAAATTATCGTAAGCTCTTGCTTACTTTATCAGAAGATGTCCGGGTAATCCTAATAAAAATTGCCGATCGCTTGCACAATATGCGTACACTCGACAGTATGCGAGAAGATAAACAACTAAAAATAGCATCTGAAACGGTTTTTATATATGCACCTCTGGCACACAGAATGGGTTTGTATAATATAAAATCTGAGTTAGAAGATCTGAGTTTACGCTATACCAAGCCCGAAGCATATTTCAGTATCGAGCAAAAAATGACCCAATCGAAAGAAGAACGCGAAGCGTATATCAAGAATTTTACTGATATCATTAGCGATAAATTACGCGAAGAAGGTTTAGAATTCGAAATCAAAGGTCGTTCTAAATCAATCAACTCGATTTATCGTAAAATGACCAATCAGAATATTACTTTCGAAGAGGTATTCGATCTTTTTGCAATTAGAATTATATACCGTTCAGATCGCAAGAATGAAAAGTTTATTGCCTGGAAAATCTACTCTATCGTGACGGATATCTTCACACCGAATCCTAAAAGAATGCGCGATTGGATTACCACTCCCAAATCTACCGGATACGAGTCTTTACACATAACGGTTATCGGACCTATGGCTCGTTGGGTAGAAGTACAAATCCGTTCAGAGAGAATGGATGAAATCGCAGAGAAAGGTATTGCGGCACATTATAAATACAAAGAAAATAAAGGAGCAGACGAAGATGATACTAATGTGGATCGCTGGATACGACAGGTGAGAGATATGCTCGATAACAATGATACACAAGATGCAATAGAGTTTATGGATAACTTCAAATTCAATCTCTATGCAAAAGAAATTTATGTGTTTACACCAAAAGGAGATTTATTTTCGTTGCCAAAAGGATCTTGTTCACTCGATTTTGCATATGCCATTCACTCGAATATTGGCGACCATTGTTTGGGTGCAAAAGTTAACGGTAAGCTCTTTCCGCTAAGTCATCAATTACAAAGTGGAGATCAGGTAGAGATCATTACATCGGTTCAGCAAAAACCTAAAATGGAATGGTTAGACTATGTGATGACCAGTAAAGCACGCTCGAAAATTAAAGCTTCTTTGAACTCGGAAAAAAGAAAAATTTCGGAGGAAGGAAAAGAAATTTTGATACGAAAATTACGCCATCTAAAAGTTGATTTCAACGAAAGAACGCTCAATAAAATTCAAACATTTTTCAGACTAACCAATAGTCAAGACGTATTTTATAATGTTGCAACCGGGGTGATAAGTAATAAAGATCTGAAGCGATTTGTTGATTCGCAAACAGGTTTCACAGCTATGTGGAATAGAATAAGAAAAACAGCTATTCCATTGCCAATCAACTCGAAAGAAAATAAAACGAATGAACATGTAGAGTTAGATAGTTTGGTTTTTGGTCCGGATGAAGAGCATCTCGACTACGAATTATCGCAATGTTGTCATCCAATTCCTGGCGATAAAGTTTTTGGCTTTATTACGGTCGGAAATGGGATAAAAGTCCATAAATACGATTGTCCGAATGCAGTTTCTTTACAAGCAAACTATGCCTATCGCATTATCAAAGCAACGTGGATAGATTCTACAAAAAAAGATTTCAAAGCCATTCTCAATCTAGAAGGATTGGACCGTTCTGGGATGATTAGTGATATTACCTTGGTAATTTCTAAGAATAATTCCATCAATATGACCAATATAAATTTCTCTGAACAAGCTGGAGTTTTCCAAGGAATTATTTCTCTTCTAGTAAAAAATAAAGAACAATTAGAGCATGTAATTGATGAGCTAAAAAAAGTAGAAGGTGTGAAGCATGTCCATCGAACGTATAAAAAATAAAAAAAGTAGTCGGATTTTCGACTACTTTTTTTATTTACAAATAGGGTAATTAGTTTAGTTTTTTGGTTTTGTACATTTTCTCAGCCAATTGTACAGCTTTGTATGCATCAACAACCCCACCAGTTACCGAAAAGTCTGTTAACTGTTCTGATTTGTTTACAGAGTCTAGTATGATTTGTCGAATATCTTTCATTGATAGTTTTGGGTAATGAGCCCAAACCAAAGCAGCTACCCCTGCAACAGCAGGCGAAGCCATTGAGGTTCCACTGTTCGACTCGTATTTTCCTTCTCTGGTCGGTACAGTCGAATAAATATCAGATCCTGGGGCAAAAACATCAACTGATTTTTTTCCGTAATTAGAAAAGTCAGAACGTAAATTCATTGGGTTCATGGTAGAAGATCCTACCGTAATTACGTTGCTAGAAACCCTGTCACCTTTATCATTGAAGACGGTAGGATAATGAACTTCTTTGTCGATATCTACATTGTCATTACCAGCAGCTTTTATTAATAAAACACCTTTAGAGTCTGCATATTTGAAGGCATCCCAAACTTTTTCTTTATGAGGTGAATAGGATTTACCGAAAGACATATTCAAGATTTTTGCACCGTTGTCTACTGCGTAAAGAATAGCGTTAACGACATCTTTATCTCGCTCATCACCATTAGGTACCGTACGTACACTCATGATTTTTACATAACCATCTCCGGCAATTCCGTCTATCCCTATTCCATTATTTCGTTTGGCAGCAATTATACCAGAAACATGAGATCCGTGATTAGAATCAGGACCATCTACATCATTGTTACCGTAGTGTTTTTGTTTGATATCTGCATAATCATCCCCAACAACTTTTCGGAAATCCTCTTTTGTGTTGTAATGGTATTTTACTTGGTCCCCAAAATATTTTACAGCTCCTTCTAATTCTTTTGTCATTTCTTTAGCAAATTCACTCATGGTTTTATTCAACCAAACCTCTTCAGGAACCATTGCAAATAATTGCAAGAAATTTGCATTTTGGGGGTCTTTTGCGCTGAATTCTTGTAAGCTTTCTGCTGTCAATTTAGTATCCCCTAAAGCTTCTACAAGCTTATTAAGAGGAACTCTTAGATTCTCAAGGTAAGAAGAATATTCCGTTTCGTTTTGTTTTGCAGTAGCTAATTTTTTTTCATATTCTGCTTTTATTTTTTTGAAAGCTTCGTATTCTTCAGGATGTTTTTTGATGTTCTCATTGGCTTTAGGACCTTCGAAAAGTTTACGTTGCTCAATATATAAGCGTGTCAATTCCATCGTATCTCCATCAACATTGCCGTTCGGGCCACCAATAAAATTCCACCCATGTATATCGTCTATATAGCCGTTTTTGTCGTCATCTTTATTGTTTGCTGTTTCTTTAGCATTTACATAAATATTATCTTTGAGGTCTTCATGCGTAACTTCTACACCCGAATCCAAAACCCCCACAACAAGCGTTACAGGTTTTCTGTTTTTTGATTTAACGAAGTCTAATGCCTTTTGAGTATTTACTCCATAAACACCCGTTTCTTCTAAGCTTGCATGCTGCCATGCACGAGGATCAACTTCTGTTTTCGTTTGAGCAAAAGCTGATGTAGAAATAAATAAGGCCAAGCCTAAGCTTAAAAATAATTTTTTCATTAATTTATAGATTATGTATTTTTTATAATTATTAAGTTGCAAAATGCATGCAAAATGTTACAAGATTTCCAAGAAGATAGTAATTACTTCGAGTATTTATAGTTCAAGGCTTGTAATATTGCCCAAGTTTCTGCATCTAAAACGCCATCATATTTCTCTGGACGGAAATGGTACTGAAATGCTTGTATTACTTTTTTGGTCTGATCATCCCAAACCCCTGTAATGGCAATGTTGTAACCATACTTAGCCAAGTCATTCTGAAATTGTTGGATAAATGTAAACGAAGAAGTATCATAAGGATACTGATATAGGTAACCATTTTTGTCTGCATCATCATACCAGGCACCAACACCGTATTCTAGATACAAGCGTTTCCAAGGGAATTGCGGTCCTGGATCATGTTTTCTACCAGGAGCAACATCAGAGTGCCCAATAACATTGGTCGGTTCTATATTGTATCGGTCAACAATATCTTTTGTCAGAGCAGCCACTTTCCTGAACTGATATTCTGGATAAGGAACAAAATCAATTCCACCATATTTATTATCATTCGACTTGTTCACAATCTCAATTCCAATCGAACTGAAATTGATATTATCCAAGCCTTTCCACTTACTGACTCCTGCATGCCAAGCTCTTTTAGACTCATCAACCAGTGCAAAAATTTCATCATCAAAAGAATCTCCTACCACATAATGCGAACTCACTTGTCGTGTAGATAGTACTCGTAAAGACGGTTCTTGATCCATCGAGGTATAATGCAAAACTACATGTCGTATACGTTCATCTTGGCCAATAGAAGGAAAATAATTCGTGTTTATTTTATAGTCATCTAACTTAGCAAAGCGAGCAACCATTGGCTGTTCTGTCTTTTTATTGATGAAAACAGTATCTCGTATTACTTTGGTTACCGTTTTGGTTTGTACCTTATTTTTTTGAGTAGCACAAGAGCTTAAAAATAAAAATCCACTCAAGGATGCAAGAAGTATGTGTTTATAATTCATTTTATTAACAACTTATTTTATGAGATTAAAATCAAAAGTAATGCATTTATTTGATAAATTTTCTTAAAAGATTTGTAAAGATTGAAATCTCACTTTATATTTGCAACCGCTTTTAGAGCTAGATTTCTACTAAATTCTAAAAGTGTAGGAGAGGTGCCAGAGTGGTAATGGAGCA
>NZ_KV798548.1:125171-125479 GCF_001809725.1 Weeksella sp. HMSC059D05 | reverse complement strand
GTCGCAGGTTCGAATCCTGCCACCCCGACATCCGAGAGGTAAAAGTAGCATTGGGTCGCGTAGCTCAGCTGGATAGAGCATCTGCCTTCTAAGCAGACGGTCAGGGGTTCGAATCCCTTCGCGATCACGAAAAGAGTTGTTCTGTTTACAGAATTGTCTAAAAGTATAGGAGAGGTGCCAGAGTGGTAATGGAGCAGATTGCTAATCTGTCATCGGGTAACCGATGCCAGGGTTCGAGTCCCTGTCTCTCCGCTTTCGGGGTGTAGCGTAGCCCGGTTATCGCGCCTGGTTTGGGACCAGGAGGTCGC
>NZ_KV798548.1:0-125071 GCF_001809725.1 Weeksella sp. HMSC059D05 | reverse complement strand
GGTCAGGGGTTCGAATCCCTTCGCGATCACAAAGTATCGTTCTAAAGTATATAAGTTATTGGTTTCCAGCATTATAACTTTTATTGAAATGGAACGAAACATGATTTTAACGGCACGAACAAGCCTAATAGGAACGAAAAGGGAACGGAAATTCTATTTTCGCCCTATGAACTATAAATTTACTCTGCACAACTATGTTCGGAAAAAAGACGGCAAGGTTGTTTTGTATCTCGAATTGTCGCATGACGGGAAAAGAGTGAAAGAGGCTATCCAGGATGTATATATCAATCCAAACAGATGGTTGGAGAAAAAACAACGACTAAGAGCTGTTTCTAGAGAAGATGTTAGAATTAATGAAATTCTAGATGAAATAGAAAATAAAATTCTAAGCATCAAGACCAAATACTCACGGGATGGAAATGTTTTGACACTCGATAAATTCATTGAGGAGTATAAAAATTACAACTCTTACATTGATTTTCTTGACTTTATGGATAGAGAAATTAATGGAGAGACCAAAATAATGAAGCCAGGATCTGTCAAGGCTAACCGTGCTGTTTATAACAAGCTAAGAGGGTGGAAGTCTCAAATACTATTCTACGAGATTGATGAAGATTTTTTCAAAGACTTTTTAAACTATTGTAAAAATGATTTGAAAAATGTTAGAAACACAATCAATAAGAATATTGTCGTAATAAAAAAATACCTAAAAAAAGCAAAGAAAAAAGGCATTAAACTCAGCATCGATCTAGATGATGTTAAGATTAAATCGGTTACAGCTGATAGGGTTGACTTGAATATTTATGAAATTAGAAAATTAATGGAGATGTTCCAGTATCCAAGGAATTTGACCTATCCAGAATTCCATGCTCTTGGATTATTCCTAATTTCTTGCTTTCTTGGTTTGCGTTATCAAGACTTAGAGGACTTTAATCTCAACAAAATTCATAACGATATAATAATCCTCACAATGAACAAAACAGAAGAGCCATTGCGTATTCCTGTAACTCCCGGAGTGAAAAGAATCATCTATTCTTTGGATTGGTCTAGAAAAATATCCTATCAAAGAAGTTTGGATCATCTGAAGAGTGCCGCAATGAAGGCTGGAATCAAAAAAAGGGTATCCTTTCACGTTGGTAGGCATTCTTTTGCAACTAATTATGTTAGGACAGATGGTAATGTTATTAAGTTGCAGAAATTGCTAGGTCATAAAAACATAAAAACAACCATGATATATGTGCATCTAAGCCAAAATGAAAGAGATGAGCATATTTTCAAGTTAGATGAGATTCTTTCAGGAAATGATTTTAATGATAAAAAGGAAGTGGAGCAATAGCTCCTCTTTTCTTATCGAATGAGATATGTTTCTACATCAACTTCTTCTTTCCCTAGGTATTTTTCTCTTGTTATTTTTTTGACGAAATGATTATTATTATAACAGAATTTTTCTTTTTTGATATCGAAATCTAATAGTTCTGTCGTGTAACAATTGAAATGCCACATGTATTGCAACGTTAATATTCTGAATCGTAAGAATGCTTTGTAATCTACTTCATACACATTTGGTATTAGAAAATCTGTCATTTCTAGTGTGTAATTAGTAGTTGTAGAATCATTTCTCAGTATACCGAAAATCATAGCATCATCATCATTGATAATGGTTGCTGATAGAAGATTGTTTCTTGAAGTTACGGGTAACGGAATAGCATTGATAATTATTTCTTCTGTGTTATCGTTTATTTTTATGTTTTCAGTCTGAATTCCAGATTTTGAGATAAAAGCTTCTTGAAACTTGTATTTCTCATTAGCTTGGTCTTTGAATTTTATCAAAAAAGAATCTCCAGAATCTGTTCGTCTTTCTTTTGAGTGAGCCTCGAAGTCCTCCCAATTATCGGCATCCCTTTTTCTTCGCAGAATCCTTTCTACCTTATTCATCGTTACATTATTACCATTTACTGTGAAGTCATAATTGAACCATTTCATAGTGGTTTCAATAAATTCTCCTTGTGTTGTATCTGGTAATGAATTCTTGAGATCTATTACTTGAGAATCGATTACGAAATCTATAATACTGCCATCTTCGTTATAGACTTCAATTGGTATAATTTTCAATTCTGCCTTCTCGCTACTCCGATGATAATCGTAAGCATATATTTCTAATTTAGAGCCTCCTTTCTTCGTTGTAAACTCCACATTGACATCATAGGACTGTCTGCCAGACCTAGAGAATATCAATTGACCATCTAGGTAGATGAATGCTCTAACATCATGATGCTTCCTACCCCAATTATGAATTAGCCCTCTCATTCTGAATTTACCAAAATGCAATATCTCCTGCTCAGCAACCCATCGTCCATACTGCCAACCCTTGCCAAGTCTATGACGAAACCCTTCTCTTATGTAACTCTCCAAACCTATAATCCATTCTATAGATTCTGGACGATCTGTTTGTACATATTTTCTTGAAGTACCCACGAGTAATTTCTCTAATTTTTTATCATTGACAATGTCGCCTGATAGAGAAAAACCAGCCTGATTGATGATGGTTTTCAACAGGTAGAGCCAATATAAGTTGGGTCTAATAATCGTGAGGTTATACACCACATTATTTTCTACATCGATTGTATTTTCTACGAATTCTCCATTTTCCATCAAATTGAAACTCCCTTTGAAATTAGCATAATTCAACTCAGATTGTGGATACTGGTCGGTATGTATGCAAGGGAAATATATATTTTCTTCTGGATAGAATTTCGAATTTATTTCTTTGGCATATTCCCGAATATTATTGGTTGCTATCAGTGGAAAATCCAACTCCGTTAATTTATTTTCCCAGTTAGGAAATGTTTCAAATCCATAGAATAGAGAAAACTCGAATGTATTATCGAACAAAGAAATAATTTCGAATTTAGCAGAATGAAGTTTGCCAAAGTCATTGAAGATTACATCAAATTCTGTTTCATAATCTTCGGCATTATCCGATTTATATCGAAGAAAAAAGGGATCAATAGAATAGGGCAACTCTTCTGGTAGAGAATAGCCGTTGACAATATTAGTAGTGAACCAATTATTTTCTTCTGTAATATTAATTCTCTTGCTGGATAGGTCAATCTGAAAGAGTCCATCAACTTGTGAAACAATCATCATAACTACTTTGGTTTATTTCAAATTCCAAATCTTCACTATATAAGTAATTCGCACTATCAATCATACTGAACTTTTCGCTAACAGGTATAATCTCAATCATATTTCCGTCTCTTAGCATCCAGCATTTCTTTGAGTTCAATATTTCATTAATCCTTACGATATCATCAATGAAATAGTAGCCAGTGTTCCATTTGAATCTTATATTTTTTTCTGAATCCAAGTTTTCTAAATGATTCTCATTATTTCTATGCGTATGGTATGTAATTTTCGGCTCAAAATTATAAGCCCCACACATCTCGAATATCTGTGGTAAACCCCAATAGTCAATGTAGAGGATATGATTAGAAAACATTGTTTCTGGTATTATCTGATAGACTGCCGATTGATTAGCCATATTAATATGAACGATGTTTCCTGCCTCCAAATCTAGCTTTGAAAGGTCGTAATAGAGAGAGTAGATTCCTAGCTTATCATCTTGATTAGCACTTATTTCTTCTACCAATTCTGAATTAACGAAAATCTTCAATTGCGAGCTTCTCTCTTTTACTAGAAAATGCACCAATACTTTTCCTTTTGATGTTGCCCTACAAATTTTCCCCTCTAGGTTAGATAGTAATCCCGTATTGTTGTCGTTCAATGTTCTAGGTCGGTGTCCCATCATATAGAATTGTGCTGGTAGATTGTACCAATACACCACATCGTTAGTCTCATAGTTCAATTCGGTTACCTTCATTTCGAAACGGGCAAAATCATACATTTTTTTCAGTTGCGTTTCGCTCGAATGAAAATTGAAGTAATTGATTTGATTAGTAAATAGATTATAATAATCGTGAATGTAATTACCTAGATTGAATTTTGCTTTGTTATCGAAAAAATAAAGATTAATGGCATTTTCAATCTCTATTCGCTTATTCAACGCATCAATTACTTTCCCTTTCAACTCAATTTTCAGATAGTTATTCTCGTTTCTTTGGTAGGCTGATAATTGCAGAAAATCTTTGTCTTTGGTGAAATGCAATTCTTTATCAAACTCAGAGTTCCAGTAAGAATATATTTCAAAATCTACCGTTATTTCTGCATCCTGTCTATTATCGCTGAATAGTATGAATCCTTTATAAAATCCTACCGAAATATCATCTGTAGTAATTGAACGAATTTTATAGGATCGGATTCCCTCTATTTTATTATCCAAAACAACCTCTAACCAATCGGGCTTTGCTACATTAATCGTAGATTCTGATGAATAAACCGTGATGGTTTGCCAATCTGAAAAGCCTGTAGCTTCTAGATGAGAAAATTCTAGATAATCTGTCGACACCTCTAATTCATTGGTATTGGTAACAAGCACATTGAGTAGTAGCGACGCTAGGATTTTATTTACTTTTCTAAAAACTACATCAACTTGATTATTACCATAAATGAGTTGGTTTGAAGCAGTTGTCGAAAATTCTAGTTTCACATTTCCTGCATCGATCCTCTTGGGTAAAGGCTCTCCATTGACAAGAATATGAGACGGCCCAGTAATAGTATAATCTGTATCGGACTTAATATTAATTTCTGCAATAGTAGAAGTATTATTACCTCTTGTGTAGTGGATAGTATCTTCTGTTTTATTAATCTCAAATTTATAGATAGTCGGCGCCGAAATAGCTAATCGGATGCTTATATCTTTTGTTTGGACTATCTCCCAATAGGTGTTGTTTTCTCTTCTCATCAACATAACTGTGATATAGCCAGTATAATTCCCATTAGGAACGTTTGATATATCGTTTGTTTTGAGAAGGATTGTTTCTGATATATTAGCAGAAGAATTAACAGAGCTATTAATATTCTGAAGACTGAAAAGGTCGTAGCCATACTCATTGGTGCCAACCTGATATTCTATTCTATATTCTACAATTCCATCCTTTATTGGGTCTATAGCAGAAGCAGAAGTATTAATCGATATCTCTCTTTCTAATGGGGTATTATCCGTCTGACTGAGAACAAATGAAGATGGATTGGTGTGTATGTAATAGGTAATTTCTTTACCTCCTATAATTTTTGCCATTATTTATTTCTTTTTGCTTTGAATTTTTTCAACCGTTCTAGACTTTTATCAATCTCGGCTGCATTCCTATAATCTGAAATAACTCTTGCGTCTATTCCTTTCTCTTTGATATCTGATAAAACTTCATAATTCAATGTCAATAACGCTTTTATTTCTCCATTATCAGCTGACGCAACATTCGGGTAATAACCATCTTCATAACCTTTCACTCTTTGGATATCATTTGCGAGTGCATACTTTAGGTCCGGGTCCATTTTTTTCCAAGTCGGCCCATCGATTATCATCTCCGGGAAATGTTGTCCTTGCTCGCCTGCTAAGAAGTGCGTTGGACGATCAACTAGACCTGTTTTAGCAATGCCACCCTTTTTAGCCCTGAATTTCTTTCCGTCTTGCTCTCGAATGACATCTAAGTATCCATCCTCATAACCTTTTGTTGGCAATGGTTGTTTAGCAATCATGGCAACCTGTAATCCTCCTAGTGCACCAACAATACCCGCAAGAATAACATTTGGTAAGGCTTTCGTTATTGCAGAAGCTGTCCCCATAATAGCTGAAACCAACGCCATTTGCTTCTCTCTTTTAGCTTGTTTGTATTCGATTTCTGCTTTGCGTTTGTTGTAGGCATCTTCCAGCTTTCGAACTTCTTCGTTATAGGTAACTTGATTGATATAGCCTTGGTCTAATTGCCGTTCTAGAGCATTTCTTTTTCTGTTTGTGTTTTCCTCGAAAATTCTCAAGTTTCGATTTTCATTCGCGACTACCAATTTGGCGTATTGTGCATACGCATTTTGCATTAATCCAATGGCAGCTGCAACTTCTTCGAAACCTATTCTACCTTGCTCAATATGCTCATATAGTAATTGCCAGTCATCGGGCGAAAAACCAAAGATATCTGCATTGAATTTATTAAGTGTACTACTTCCGCTATCTTCTGTGCCTCTACCATTCAAGTTATTTTTAATGATCAAAAGTTCATTGAGTTCGTCTCGAATCACTTCTATCTTTTCTATGAACTCTTCTTTTTGCTCATCTGTAAGTAAGTCTAGGTCGATACCTGAAGAAACACCACCTTGCAGAATATCTTCCATTTGGCGGAGTTGCTCTCGCAAGAACTCTTCCTGTTGCTGTAGTGTTTCTTTCTCATACTGTGCATCTAGAGCTTTTCTTGCTTCTTGCCAAGTGGTGATTCTAGCGAGTTCTTTTTCAGATTTGCTTCTCCGAAGAATTTCCTTTGCATCTTCTAGACTCTCTATTCCTGCTAACTCTTCTCTTTGTTTTCTTCCTAATTCTTTTACTTTTCTATCAGCACCTTTCGTTAGTTGATCAATAGATTTCAATTCAAACTCACGACCTAATTTCAATAAGTCTTCATTGTATTTCAATTGCTGTTGAGCGATTAGGTCATTGATTTCTGCATTTTTGATTAGAAATGTTTGCTTCATATTATCAAGAGCAGAAACCAATTCGGTATCTCCTTTTTTAGTGGCTTTTATTTTTTCTTCATCGATGTTTTTCAGAGCCTCTTCTGAGATAAGTTGTTTTCTAAGGTCTTCTATTTTTCTTTGATGTTGCATATCTAGCGTAGCTCTTTCTCGCTCAAAATAATCATCTAGGCTTGCGATTTGCAGATCTTCATATTCACGTTTTATTGCCAATATTTCCTCTTCTGACTTCTGAATCTGACTGAGTAAATCGCTATAATAGCGGTCGCGTTCTCGCTTTTCTTGCTCCCTTGCACGCTCGGCATCTGATTTTCCTCTTGATGCTCTGGTTTGGGTAGTTGTTTTACCAGCTGTCGAAGTTCTCGGAAGGTCAGGGGTAGACACTTCTGTTATATTGGTTGTTTTCTCGTCTTCTATACCCAGAAGAGCGTTCAACTCTTTTGTATCTCCTGCTATCATAGCAGTTAGTCTCTTAGCCTCTTCTGAATCTGCCTTGAGATTTTTCAATGTTGCTTCGTTGAAAGCTATTCGGCCTCTAATAAGATCTGTTTGTGTTTCTTGCATTTTGGTAGCAACATCCAGCTGTTGTTTTATCTGATTGTTCTGAGTTGTTGCTTTATTAATTTCATCTTCAATCATTTTCTTATTTCTACCAATATCAAATCCAAGCAGTTTACCATCAGAACCTAATCCTCTACCGGTTCTAGTTGTAGCATCCTTTTCTATTTTCAGCGCTTCTATTTTTGTTTCATTCTTCAAATGCTCTTTATATAATTCTGTTTTAAGAGCTACCACAGCTTTTGCTTTCGCTAATGCGTCTATATGTTTTATATAACTTTTGATTAGGTTGATACTCTCATTGGTTTTGATATTTTCCAGCGTCAAAGTATCTAGATAACCATTCGTAATAGACTTCAGAATCTTCAGTGCTTTTTGTTTTTGCTCCAGTGTGGCATTTTCATCATTCAATGTTTTCTGTAAAGCATCTATCTTGTTCTTATGATTAGCGGTAGAATCAGCAACTTCGTCTTGTATTTTTTTGGTCACCTCTAATTCTGCGTTCACTTCTTCCGCTGAATCTCTGAATAGGAAAAACGCCGCTGTTGCAGCAGTTAATAATGAAATTAGAGCTCCCCATGGCGAAGAGAATAAAACTGCATTAAGAGCCTTTACTTGTGCAATCGCTCCCTTCACATTTCCTGCTAACAATAGCTGTGCGGCTGCATAGAGTTCAGTTTTTATAATTGATATAGCAGTAAGTGCTTGATTAATTTTCAACTGAGCATTATAGAGAGCTGTTCCTGCTGCATTCCTATTCGTCCATATAGCAACGAGTTGTAGTGCGGCTTTGTAAGAAACAAGACCAGCAACAATAACAGAAACCACCTTTGCTAGTAGGACAAGATTGTTTCTCCATTGTGCTCCTTTATGATCTGTATCTTCAATTGCTCCGATAAGTTTTGCAAACCAACTTACACTTTCTGTTAGCCATTTTACTAGTGTGTCGGACGTGAACCACCCAGCCGTTGTCTTCTTGATCTTATCTAATATTGCAGCAAGATTATTATTTTTGATGTTGTACTCATCTGCTAGCGATGTAGCCTCTAGCATAGCAATGTTAGCCGTTTCTTGTCGACTTTTCAGAATGTCAAGATTATTAGCCAAAGCAGATAGTGCTTGCAAACCTCTTGTGCCTCCTGCGTCTAGTTCTTCCATTTTCACGAGCATTTCTTGCATCCCTGCAGAGTTGCCTTTGAGCCCTTCTAGAAACTTAATCATTGCTGCATTCGAGTCTTCGGCTAGAAGTTTATTGAAATCTTGGATAGATACACCCGCAATCTTAGCATATTCTGCTGGATTTTTGAACATATCCATAACAACCTTATTCATCGCTGTACTGGCAACTTCGGCAGACTGCCCTAGCTCGTCGTATGTTGCAGCATACCCAAGATTGTCGGCTGAGCTAATTTTGGCT
The DNA here is from genome assembly GCF_001809725.1 of Weeksella sp. HMSC059D05. Lineage (NCBI taxonomy): Bacteria > Pseudomonadati > Bacteroidota > Flavobacteriia > Flavobacteriales > Weeksellaceae > Weeksella > Weeksella sp. HMSC059D05. The sequence continues at coordinate 116,457 of NZ_KV798548.1, read as the reverse complement.
TGCGATGCAATACCGGCCATCCTACTCATATAATCTACCAAGAAACCAGCTTGATTGGAACCTGATGCTGAAACCTCGTTGATTGCAGAACCCAAAGCCTCCATAGCTCCATTGAAGTCTTTTGCAGTTTCTTCACCGACACGGTATGTCGTTACAAGTTTACCTACTTCTTGTATTTGCGTATCGTTCAGATCGTCGCCGAGTGCTACTTTTAGTCGGTTTGCTACTTCTACAAATCCCGCCACGTCTTCTACTGAGTCTTTCCCTAATCTACCAGCCTGTTCGGCTAAGCTAAGTAACTCCACACGAGATGTACGGGTGTTGATTTTGGATAGCTCCACATTGAGCTCGTCTATTTGTTTAGCCGTTAGCCCGGTCACTTTCATTACATCGGCATTGGCATCGGATAGTTTGCCGGAATAGTCTAGCCATTTCTGGAGAGAGTAGGTGAGTCCTGTAATAGAAGCAGCTACACTCAGAATCATTGTTTGGTATTTATTCATCCAATTGGCCGCACTAGAGAATGTAGATTGTTTCGCTCTACCGGCTGTGCCTAACTCTCGCAATCTCGCAGTAGTTTGTTGCAGTTCGGCATTTAATTTTTTCCAAGGTTCTGATCCTGGAACCATACGATCTAGCTGAAATCGTAAATCCTTGGCGTGTTTTTTTAGTTGCTGAATTGTAAGAGCATTGATACCGATTTCACCTCTCAACGATTTCATCCGCTCTTCGTTGGCTTTTATAGCTGCGTTGTTTTGTCTTATTTCGGCGGTAATTCTCTTGTATTCTGCCGTTTCTTTTTTCCCAGCCGCTTCTAGTTGTGCTTTTTCTTTACGTAGATTTTTGTTGGTCTCTATATAATTTTTGGTAGCCACATCCAAGTCTCTCAATTCTCGTTGTGCTTGATTATCCCCAATAAGTATATTGACTCTTATATCTTCTTCGTGTATTCTTTTTGCCATGTTGCAGATTTTCTGCAAAATCTCTTATTAGAAGGTAAAATCTGCTGACACATGAAAAAGCCACTCGATTGAGTGGCTTGTATTAAAGTAGAACTATTTTGGTAAATTGTTTGTCATTTGGCTTAGCGGTTATGTATTGGTCTTCATCCACGAGAATCATTAGATTGAGTTTCGGATCGAATTTCCAAAGAGAACCTTCGTCAATTTCTATTCCTTGAATAGAGATGATTGACACGTTGTTTCTATAGGTCATCTTTCTTTATTTTTTTGATGAATGCTACTAACTCTTCTGGATCTCTATCTAATGCTCTAACTACGTGCATAAGGTTGGTTACCGTAAGGAAAACGTCCGTTCTATACTCTACATCGTCTGCGTGGTTGGTTGAGAGCCAATCGTACATAAGTCCCTCCATTGCGTTCAGGATATCTTCTGGAGAACTGGTGCTGAAAAGGTTGGTTAATGAATTTGCGAATTCTTTTCTAAAAGATTTGCTTACTTGATTTGACATAACTGTTGGGTTTTTTTAATAAAAAAAGGCAGGTCGCTACCAACAGTCTTATCGCTAAGAAGTCATGGGACTTACACCCATTCGCCTGCCATATTTTAAGTTTGTTTTGATACATTGATATGCGATAATTAACTATTGGTGAAGCAAAGATAATAAAAACATTTTCATATGTGCAAGTAAATAGTGTAATTATTTTTTTGATGCTACAAGTTTTGTATTAATACTATCATAAAGCTTATAAGCGCCATCTACGGTATTTCCTTCGAATTCTAGAATAACTTCTGAGCCTATATTAGGGTTATTTATTTCTAATACTAAATACATAAGATTCATTTTTTCTTTCTTTTTCCATGCAAAAGCTAGAATCCCTACTAGTAGCAATCTTTTTACTCCTACACGAGATTGAATAGTTGTTTTATTCTCTAAGCTTACCTTATGAATATCTGATAATGGGATCTCTACAAACTCTTCTTTTTTTATTTGGCCATGTCTTGTTTTATAGAAGTATAAACGATCTTCCCCTACGAAAACATCCAATCTGTCTATTGGTTCATTCTGCCCTATAAAGCCATAGAGATATTTACCGGCATACATAAATTTACTAGGATCGATACCTTTTTCAATTAGTTTCTTTTTATCTATTTTCGATTTAGCAGAACTCGATATTGCCGCTCCAATTAATGCTATCCCTGCAAAAATAAGAAAAGGGTAGAAGGGGAGAGAGTCTGAGGCCATAAGAATAATAAAATAAATAAATGCTAGGATTACTCCAATTAACGAAATTGAGCAACCTTTAATCTCTTTGTTTTCTAGTTCATTCGTTTCCATTTGTGTTTTTTTTACAAATCTATAAAAAAAAGCAGTCGGAAAAAATCCGACTGCTCAAGAATTCTAAATAATAGGTGATATGAAAACTAACCTCTTGCTACTTCTACAAGATACTGCTTACTTCCGCCGTCTATATATTTCAGCGTAATAGATGCATCTTTAAGTGCTGACCACTCGGTACCGTTCTTCAATACAGTGGTAGCACTGCCTGTTTCGCCACTTTTCAGTGTGTGTGGATTTTCTCCTCCAGAACCTACAATAGTAATAGAGTCGTTGTGGCTAACATTTTCTAATGTAAACTCTATATTGGCCGTTTCATTGGCTGGAGCAATACGCACAACTTTACTTTTGGCTCCGTCTATACTTACAGAAGCTGTAGATGATACCGGGACTTCACTACGGATAATGTTACCGTCGTAGAACGCATTGAGTAAATCTGTTGTGCCGTGTGCTTGCCATAATAGTGTGAAAAATTTCCCATCGCTATTATTTGTTTGGCTCGGTACTAATTGCAAAGGTAAACATATCTCACCAATTACGTCGTATCCATCTTCATCACATTGCCCAACAAAAAGAATTACGTCACGCCCCATATGTGCGGTTAAGAATTCTCGAGACTCTACCGAGTTGCCCGGATGTTGTGTTGTGAATTTTGGCGTAATTTTGATTAGATCTTGTTCCGATTCTACCTCGAATGATGCATCTGCTTTTGATGATGTGTGGTAGAACTCGAAGAACTTAGCATCTGGCTTCAGCACAACATCACCGACCAATCGGATTCCATTTTCGTCGCGTGTTGGGAAGCTAATAATATCATCTTTGAAAACTCCGAACCCAGTTGAGTTGAATTTTGTTGCACCGGCTGGAGAATTGCCTTTTGGTCTTACTAATCTGTATTTTGACATTTTATTTTATTTTTTGAGTTATGAAATATATTTTAGAAAAGAAACTGCCGGAGCAGTTTCTTTATTGACTAACCTTTTTGAGTCACATACCATTTATCAGCTACTTTTACTAACTTCACAAAATTAGCATCAGAATCTAGAGAAATATTCTCGTCTGCGTGGATGCTACCATTATTACCGATCGTTAATTTCGCATTACCGCCAAAGATTTGGATTTCTTTCTCATCTACACCATTAAGGATGTCGGATAGTGTAGTTTCTTCCTCGCCAACAAACCTGAAGATATTCCCTTCGTTAGCATCGATAGATTTGCTAGCAAAATTAACTTCTTTGTTTTCTAGAACTGGCGCTGCGTCTGTTCTGCTTAATTCTTTCAATTTTCCATCAGCTTGTACAAACAAAGTGATTGTTCCTTCTGTTTTCAATTTGAAATCAGACTCTAGAATCAAATCATCATTTTTCTTCAGAACAACATTATCGCTGGCCAAATCTTTGTTTCCAGTAATTTTCACTACTTGACCCGGGATTGCTCCTTCTATTTTGGTAATGTTGTTGGTGAAGTTATCTTCAATCTGAACGTTGTTGAAACGCAAACTTAATACGCCGCTTTTGTTGTCGTACACAGGTACTTTATAGTTAGGATCAAAGATTGGCGCATCATTCGACCATACCATTTGAGCGTAATATTTGTCTGGATGATTTTCAGCCAATTTCAAACCAACTCTTACCAATCGAATACCTAGTCGATAGTCTGCGAATAGATACGTATCTCTCTTATCGTGACCAACCGTGAATTTTCCTTTTTCTGATGGGTCATACTCTAATACCTCCGTATTCAATGAATAAGTAATTGCAACGAACAGAGAGTTTGACATATCCTTTAATGGTTGGAAAATAATGTTTGGATAGTCGATAGGGTGTGACTTACTGTAATTGAATTTTCCTTCATCGGTGCTGTACATGTGATTATAACGCAATGCAGCAATCGCATTGTACCATTTCAATACCGTTGGTGAAAGTTGGATTTCCAAACCTGAAGAACTTCTTACATCTTCTGGAAGCAAGTCAATCATTTGATGAATGTAATCATACGCATTCTCTGGTGTAGGTAATCCAATATTGAAAGGACGGTATTTGAAATCTACATGTCTTGCTTTCCAATAATGGTAAAGTAATCCATCTTGAGAATTAACCGCCTTGCCTGCATAACCGTTTGGAGTAGGAACATAAACCCCAAGGATTTGAGCACGTCTATCATCCAATCTTTGTTGTTTGATAAATTCTGCTAATAAGAATCCGATGAAAGACATTTTCCAAGGATGAGAACCATTCATATTCTGAACTGTTCTTACCCATGTAGTTTCCATTCGTTGTAATTCGGCTCCTGTAAACTCGATATCGATTTGTTTCGGGAATACCTTTCCTGCCTCTACGCTGATTAGGAATTTATTTTTTGGTGCCCAATGATCTTTTCTAGCTTGAACAATTTCGCCAACAGATATACCAGCATCTGTGATCATATCGACAATTCCTGTTTGCACTCCCCATTCTTTTGGTAGACCTTCGTAATCACGGAAAAGGGATTCGATAACGGTTGGGTTCTGACGCACAAAATGTTCTGCATCACCTTCTAGAGTTGGTATTTCTGAAGCAGAAAAAGTTGTTGCTTTAGCAGAACCATCTCTAAGTCTTTGGTTCCATGGACGATTTTCGAAAGCATCGTACGAATGAATAGACCCAAAAATATGAGTTGCAGTGTGTGCGGGTAATTTTCTTTCTGCATAATCCACAAGATTCAGCGCGTACTTGTAGATAGATTCTGGAACATCTCCAATAGATTCTTTTGCCATAATATTATTTTCTTCTTTCAATCTTTTTATTTCGGCTGTTGCCTTTTCTGTTTGTTTGTTTACCGATGGCTCTATTTCTTCTTCTTCGGAATTGGTTTCGATTTCCAACTCTTCTAATACTGTTTCAATTGCTTTCGATTGTTCTTCTTGCTCGATTTGCTCATTGATTTCGGCATTCATTTTTTCGAATAATTTTCTAGTTTGTTCAGCACCAAGACGCTCTTCTACTTTTGCTCGTTGGTCTTCTGATAAGTTGATTTGCTTATCCTTCACTTCAACACTTTCTATTCCTAGCAATTTCGAAATGAAACGCTCGGAATTTTTCATCTTAATCCAGTTTATTTTCATGATTAATAGGTTAATTAGTTATTATATATTGATTCATTGAGTACATTGATCATTTCGATAGCATCTTCAAGAGTACCGATACTATCTATCAAACCATATTCTAGGGCTTTTCTTGCGTCGAACGTTCTGCCTTCTAGAATTCCCTCAACACTTTGGTCTAGGTTTGGTCTAGATTTTTTTACTTGATTTTGGAACGAAACAGCTAATGGATTCAGAAACTCCTCTTTCAGCAACGAGTAATCTCCTTCCATAGCAAGTTTGAAATCTTTATTCTTATATGAAGATTGGTCTGCGTACACCTCATGGTCTTCTATACCTTGATTTTCTAGATATGTTTTATAATTTCGGAATGACGCCACCACACCAATAGAGCCAAATCTAGACGATATCGTGTTGCTTGCCATTTTATGATCGGAAACAATATCGGTAGCCCATTCTCCAAGTGATAGAGCTTGATTACATATTGATATTACTGGTTTCTTTTTTTTAGAAGCAAAATCTATAAAAGGATTGATTGCCGATACTGCACCACCGGGTGTGTCAACCTTCATAATAATTCCTTTCACATTAGGATCATTGTTGTATCTATTCATCATACCAACTATTGACTGTGCTCCGTATTGATAGCACGAATCGTATAGCATAATAGGTCCAATCAATTCCACAACTCCATATTTATCGCCGTTACTATCTTGTCTAATTGGTTCACCATAACTATTAGCATAATATGAGATAGAACTTTCTTGTACTTTTTCTCCTAGAACTGAGGGGTCAAATTTTCCGTCGAGTATTGCATTAGCCATATCAATGTAATAGCGAGATGATAGCAAATCAAAAGCCCATAAACCGTTTTGCAGTTCAAATAAAATTCTCATAACAATTATTTATCGCAATATAATTAGAGAATAAATCGCTGATACTGACACAAAAAAAGCACTCCGGATGGAGTGCTGGAAAGGGTAAAAAAATACGTATAGAGGATATTGGTTATTTTTGGTCGACTTTTCTCAGTTCTTCTTTTACTGCTTCTGTAAAACCGTATTGTAATTCGAAAATTATGTTGTTCATGTGTCCGAATATAATTCTATTGTAGATAGGATGGCTTTTCTTGGTGGCTACAACTCCATTTGTTTTACGAGTTTTCATATCCACAAACCGATGAAGTTTTTTTACATTAATTTCTAATTTTTCTTCAATAGCTTTTGCATTTTTGCTTCTGAAAGCGGACGTACTGAAACCTCTAGATTGCATTATTTCATCTTGAGCAATCATAATCTTCTCTCCCTGTTCTTGTAGAACTCTATTAATGTATCTTCTCTCTAGGACATCATTCACTATTTGATTTCTCTCTTTCATCATGGCTAATGATTTGTATTTTTTTCAACATCAAAAGAATTTCTAACTTGTCACCTAAGGATACTTTCTTCCTGTTCCTGAGGTCGTATACTTCTTTGGGATTCATTCCTATTTTATTACCAATACCTCTTTTACTTACTTCTTGTTGGTAAATTCTATCAATTTCTTTTTCGCTTAGCATTTTATTTTTTTCGTAAATATAACGACTTTTCTCAAAACGAAAATGTTAAAACATATCCTAATGTGTCTGAAATATGTCTGATAGGATCTAGTTGCATGCTTGCCACGGATATTTGGTTGAGAATATCGCAATATTGACTGTCTGTTTCTTGATCGTTTCTTATTTTTTCTAGGAGTTTTCGCATTGTGTCTTGTGTACGCTGAAAGATTTTCATTTCCTCGAAATTATCTACATACGCTCGGCTATCATACTTTTCTAGAACGTAGAATTGCGTAACGTTATTGAACGCTAGATCGTCGAAACTGGTTGATTTTCCTGCATTGTGCGAAGGCAAAACTATTATTAATAAATGGTTGGATTCTTTGTTGAAATCTTTCAATTCCTCGACGAGTTTATCTGGAGTATCAACCATCCGAAATCGATTGACTCCTATATCTGCTGCCTTAATTTCTTGACCATATTCGTATAATCTAATAACATCTATCATATTATTTTTTTTGCTCCTCTTTTTCTTTTTCGTCTAAGTAATATTTCTTCAACTCGTAGAGTCGATACATAAAGTTGCCTAATTCTTCTTTTCTTACCGATTGATAATCGCCAAACTCACCTGTTTGTGCCATGGAAAAAGCTGTATTTCTAATTCCTATACCCGGTCTTGGTGATATGTAATTATCTTTTGGGTCTGACTCGAATATAATAGATAAGTCTATAATTTCTCCATTGACTTCTACCGATGCGCTGTTGAGATAGTTCATGAACGAAATAAGAAACAATTTGAAACCAAAGCTAATTCCTGGATCTATGAAACGAAACTTTTCTTTTCTTTTTTCTCTCTTATTCGCTACATAATGCTCATCATACTTTTCGTTTTTTTTGAGATAAAATATAGATAAAAGCCCTGCAAGATTATTTTTGTCTGGATATTTCGAATCGTCTAATATTAACTCTACTGCATCTATCCATTGCCCAACATTAATGTCTTTCAATGGATCTTGTGGTCCATAATATTTGGTAAAAAATAATTTGAAATAGTCTATTTTATTCTCAAGAAAATCAATATTCAATCTATAAGCCATTTTCTCTTCATCTATGATGAAGAAGCCTTCTGTAATTTCTGTTAGCAATGCGATGTTTGCCCATATTTCTTCTGAATACTTCTCGGTTAATTTCTTCTTGGATTTCTTCAACCCTAGAATTGAATATACCATGAGTGTTTTCATTTGGTCTAGGTTTATTTCCTTGTTCTGATAAGCAAAGGCAAAACGGGCAACATTGATGTACTCTTTCTTGTTACACTCCGATAGGTTTTCTGGGAAATAAACTCGCAGTTTCTTCTCTGGAAATTCAATTGGGATCATAGATTGATAATTCGATCATCGTTATTAATATTCACCATGTCTTCTATTGAAAAGGGTCTAGCTTCTATTTTTGGCTTCGCTAGAACTTCTATATCAGCAATCGCCGAATTGAAGTCCTGAAGGAATAGATTGGATATTACGCCTATTTCACTTTTTTTCGGAGCTTGTTTGCCTGTCAAACTATTGGTATTATTAACATATATCTGCAATGCACCTTCAGGAAATAAAGTTGCGGACATTCTTGTAATTGACCAATGCAGAGAGTAATAAGCGCATGCTTGTTTTATTTTGTCAAATAATACAGTGTTGTCTCGGATGACGTCAGCGTTCATCTTGACGAGCAGTTCCTCGTACAACACTGCATTAAGTCTTGGTTTTATTTCTTCTTCTATACACTTATTAATAGCTGGAGCTAATTTCATTAATAGATATCTTGACTCTATCACAAAATATTTATCGAAATCACTAGTTGTTCTGAATAGTCTATTGGTACATTCTTTATATTCTTTTTTACTTTTCCAATTCTCTGGATTATGCTCATACAAATGCTCGAATAGTCTATCCAAACTTTGATAGTACTTTCTCTCTAGATTTTGGTTGTCACGCTCAATCATCCACTCAAACGGAATCTTTTCTTGATCGTTCAATCTTACAACTCGTCCTTCATTGGTATGAGAAACATCGGTTTGTTTTACATAATTTCGATAGCCATCTAAGGCAATAGAATGCGAAATAAATTTCTTCAATTGCAAATCGTTTCCATCTATTGCATAATCGTATATTTCTCTACTTATCATTCTTTGCATATCGTAAGTAGCAATTTCTAGATCCATTACCAAACGGTCGAATGTAATATTAGCGTCTAGCATCGGCAGAAATGGCAAGAGGTCTCTAGTAGATTTGAATAGTAACTCCATAACATTATTGATTTATCAATCTTTCACTTGGCGTTTCGTTTTGCTGTCTTCTAACTCCTACATGGTGAAAGCCTATCTTAAGGTCGGCTTCTGGGAAATTCAACTTTATAGCCGTATTAATCGCTTTAGTTGTGATGATTTCCGGCACATTAATATTGGTTGCTAAATAGGTTTGATGCGCATAGAGTTGCTCAGAACCCGAATCTGATTTACCTGTTTCTGAAATATTACCTAAGGCAGAATGTAATCCTACCGAAGCACCCACGGCATAATCTGCTCTTTTACTCACATCTATTTGAGCTGTTATAAAATCTTTTACATTTTGATCAATAGCCTTTATTGTCCACCCATACTCTTTCAAGTCCTCTCCATCTGTGCCGGTTAGCTTGATCGTATGCCACATCTTTCCAGAATTATCCGCTCCGCTTAAGACAGAGGTAATTTTATCGAATACTTTCCTGGTATAAGCCACCATCATAGAGTCATTATATTCTAATCCACTTTCTTCGCACTTGCGCTTCAAATCTTCTTTTTTTCTATCCCAATACAATTGAGGTGACTCAACATGGAATTTCAGATTAATAGAATTATCGGTGAAAGCTTTGAGAATTAACGGTGTGGCAGTAGACCTTCTCAACCATTCCAAGGCACCGAATATATCGGGTAGCGTATAGATATCGATACCGAATGAATATTCGTTACTATACATTACCGAATTTTTGTATTTGTATGGATTTCTATAATCGAATAAAGGATAGACTTTGCCAAATTCATTTGCAGTGAAAACATTACCAGACACTTTATTAACAATTACATGGGTAGGGTTTCCTTCTATATGATTGGTAGAACCACTTAATGCAGCCTTTCTAACTTTATTAACTGGTATATGTTCGAGTTTCGATATAAAGTTTTTCCCGAAATCAAATCCCTTTCCTAATTCAAATTTTGTTGTAACAGACTCGATATGATTGTAATCTTTCAAGCACTTAAGAAGGTAACTTTCATAATCGAAAGACTCTAGCCATGATTCTATTTCCTTGTTTCTTTCAAGCACCCGAATGATCTGGTTGCCTTCATACTCTTCTCTATATAATCTCGGTCCATTTCCCCACAGAAGATTTCTTTTTTTGGTTAATAAACCTGGTGCTATGTAATTATTATAAATCACATCCCGTATAATATCAGGTAAATCATTTGTATCTCCGTATGGGAAAACTGCATAATCTCCAATATTATATATTCGGTCATTCCATGCTAGTGAATCGAATGTGCGTATATCCGTTTCCTTTTCACCTCTTGGACTCTGAATAGTTGAAAACGACACTGCACCTACATCACTAACATATATAACATCCGAACCTTCTTGTATCTCTCTATATCTACTCATACTATATTATCACTTTATAACCTTTCACTTTCAACAATAATGATCTATGAAATTGTCTATCTTCACCCGTATCCAAATCTTTATAGGCTATTAGAAACTTAGCTCTATCAGATTGGTTGTTTCTATATCCTTTCCTTAGCACGGCATTGGAAACTACTTTTATTTCACCGTTCATTTTTACGAACTCAAAATCAAACGGCACTCCATTGTCGGTAAGTTCTCGCATACGTCTAAGTGCGTTGATATAATTCAATGGTTTCATAATGCCAAATATGTATAATACCTACTGCAAATTAACTGACACATGGAATAGCAGAATATATATAGTAGAATAGTAACATCTTACTAAGATACTTTACTCATCTTACCAATTTGGTTGAATGAAGTCGATTTTGGAAAAATCTCCGAAAATGGTTGAGAATCATATCTCTTTTTTATTTACTCGTTCTTAACGTTGAAAAAACAAAGTGAGCGGGGCGGAGCTTCCAACCTTGCAGAAAATCATAACTTTTAAAAAATTATGATTTTCTTATGATAGTCAAGCGTTTAGAACTTTAGAATTTTATATGCTATACTTATTTTATTGAATATTAACTATTTATGTGTTTTATTTAGAATCGTTTTAATTAAAGAAAAAAGTTAATTATTTTTTACTCAAAATCGTGTTTTTTACGACTTTTTTTGTATCTTTGATGTAATCAAAAACGGGAAAGGAAACAAAAAACCCCGATAGTTGGCGCTATCGAGGTTGAAAAAAAAGTTAAAAATTCCACTAAGCAAATAAAATTAATAACATGAACAAAATTAGAAAAATTTCGCTAGAACAGCAAGTAAAAACATTACTACACGAAAAAGGGTATTCACATCTATATACCCAAATGGACTTTCAATATTTTAGGAAGTTTGTAAAAAACGAATACAACAAAGCCTTTGCAATTGCTTGTCTTTTCATTAAAGAGGCTAGAGAATCACAAATAAACAGCGACTACAACCAATATATTTTTTAATAATTTTTTTTACACGCCATGAACACACTTAACGAATCTTTCACATTTGAATATTGTTTGACAAAAAAGTATAAAACAAACCAACAAACAAAAAAAATAACAATCAAAAACGAATATGATGTTAATCAATTCGCTAGAACTATTTATCAAGGAGAAGAAGGAATTTTTGAAAGTTTTTTTACAATATATCTAGACAATAGTAATAATGTTTTGGGCTATTCTAGGATAGGAAAAGGAGGTATAACAAGTGTAAACGTAGATATTCGGTTAATTTTTAATAATGCTATTCTATCACTTGCAACCGCTATAATATTAGTACACAATCACCCAAGCGGGAAACTGAACCCAAGTAATGCAGATATTGAAATAACCCAAAAAATTAAAAAAGCTGGTGAAATTCTAGATATAAAGGTTCTTGACCATTTGATAATAACCGAACATTCTTTTAAATCAATTATTAACGAAATATAAAATTTACAAGCCATGAAAAAACAAGAAAAAAACACAAGAGCAACACAAGCGAGACAAGAATTAATAAGAATTAGCAAACTTGCAAGGATGATGCAAGAAGAATCATTTGAATCTCGAACAATTAATCAAATTATAGTAACAAATTTCTACACAAGCCCAGAAGAATCAGAGTTCAACACTTATAAAGGTTGGAAAGAAAAAGGAAAAATTGTGAAAAAAGGTGAAAAAGGTAGACCAATTTGGGGTAAAAAAAAGGGGGTAACCCTTAATATTCTAGAAGATAAAGAGCGAGGAAAAGAGGCGGAAACAAAAAATATACAATTTTTCCCGATTGCTTATATATTCTCTAATAAACAGGTTGAAGAAATAGAGGAAGAAAATGAAATAATTTTTTAAATTGTTTACTTGTAGGTTTGCAAGTATAAAGAAAAGTTGTATATTTGCAATAGAAAATCAAACGAAATATTAATCAAAAACGGAACTCGCACCGATACAAATACGAGGAAATAATTATGGCAAAATTTAGAAAAATTGATTTATCAATTGAAAGAGCTAGCGGTTACGGAAGTTATATAATTGTTGCAAATTATAAAGGCAAAAAAATTAGAGTTTTCACCCACAATTCTGAGTGCTACGACTGGCTGGATGATGATTCCAACAAAGAAATGCATCAAGAAGCCAAAAGGTACGCATACAATCAAGTTGTTAAAGCTTATGAAAATTTTTATAAATAACAATAAAAACACACTCCCAAAAAGAGTGTGTTTTTTTGGTTCTAATAAAAAAAAATCGCACGCCTTCGGCGTATTTTGTTCCCATTCAAAAGTATTTTCATGGACAAAATATCTTGAAGGCTTTTTCTTTTCTAGAATACTCCCATATCGATAAAAGTGTCTGAACCGGCTGACTTTCCTTTGGATACATCTCGCCAAACTGGACGCATAAGCCAGTACTTGAAAGCGTCTGAAAAGTTGGTAGAGTACATCGGTCGCAAATGATAGGGCAAACTTTCGGAAGATTTATCCTTCTCGATTACGGTATTTCCTTTTTTGTCTTTGCGGACTTTTATTTTGGTCAACTTGAGTGATGATATCAATTCTCTATTAAGATTTTGAAATATTCGGACATTAGGAATTCCTTCGAATCCTTCGGATAGATACTTCAGCATAAAACGATATTCTTCGGCTTGGTAGATTGTTTTCTGCCCTCGAGACATCAGTTCAACTTTCCATTTCTCACCGATATCTGCTCCTGCCTTTTCGATCGCAATCTTCATATCATTCGCCCAATCTCGATTGATGTTCTGATAGGCATTACCACTACGATCGTAATAAAGATGTAGTTCTTTCTTGCCATGTCCTCTATAGAATGCAACAAACTGTCTTGCAATTTTATTGAGTGTAAAACTTTGCTCGGTAATATATTTGTCTAGCTCTTTATCTGGTACGGCATAGAAATTCTTCAGTGCATAGATATAATTGTCTGCCTCTTGACCGGTAACAATAGAAATCATATCCCCGAAATCTACACCTGCACTGATTGGTAGATTTTTTTTATAGTAACTGCTCTTCAGATCTTTTGCTGTAGGATTGAAACTTTCGTGCAAAGAATAGTTGTTGATAAAAGAATCTTTGAAACCATCATCAAAAAGGTGATGTTGCCCAAGGTTTTGATAAAATTTTGCTCCTTGAGGAACAGAAGGTGGTAAAGATAGTATCGACGTCTTGAAGTCTTCTATATTCCCACCACTCAGAGTATCCTCGAAATAACCTAATGTAAGTATCTCTATATTGGCAAACGATGACCCAACGGAAAACAAGGTGCTTTCTCGTCTAGCTCGATTATAGTAGGCTTGTAATTTTACTAGGCGTCGCTCAATAGCTGGTAGTCTTGTGTTGTCTCTGAATTTTACAGCTCTGAAATATTGCTTTCTACAGTCGTTCAGCTGGTCGAATATGGATACAATTAGCTTAATTTGTTCTACGTCCATATTTTTTTCCTGCTGCAATATCCAATCGAATTCACCTTCTGTCACATTAGGCATATCGGTCGTGAAGGTTCGGCCACGGTAGTAGACGGATTGCGAAAACTTTGCATACTCACCTCGGATGGCGGGGGTGAGTTTCTTCAGTTTTTCTTCGTCGAAATATTTCGCTTCATCGCCAAATAAATGTTGGTAGGAATTACCCGCCGCACTCGATGGTTGTTTGAGTGAAACGATCCGGAAGAAACAACCATTGTAGATGCTCATGGTATGCTTGAAGGTTTTTGGCGACTTGTAGGGCTTCTCGAAATATTTCGGCGGCCGCTCGTCTAGTACATAATGAACGCCTTCTACCCAGCCTTTTCGGTTCCAACCTTCGATAAGGGCATCGCGAACGTTGGCTAATGCATTCTCGTAGGTGTCGGCTACCCAAGCAAAATACGCTCTTGGCATGTCTTCGGCTATTTCCATAGACCGTTCGGCGAGGATATCGGATGATTTTGCCGTAGCACGACCTGATATACCGTAGTAATTCTTTGGTTTCACCATATCCATTTGCATTTTGAACCAAGACGCAAAGCGAGGTTCTACCAATGGATCATTCGGACTGATTGACATCTGTATTATTGTTTAGGAATTTATTAGGAAGAATAAGGGCTTGACGCATCGCATATTCTTTCTCGGCATCGGTGAGCGGTGCTTCTTGTATGAATTTTCTTACTTTTTCTTTGTCTACCACAGATTCTAATCCTAGTTCTTTCATATTATAAGAATAGAGAGCTACCATTTTACCTGATGATGCTGGATCGTATTTTGGTGGATCTTCTTTATCCAATCCTAGAATAGTGAAAACGTCTTTCCATAGTTTGATAGCGGCAATGGTATCTTTGGCATTATTAGCCATTAACAACGCTGCGTTTATCTGCGCTTCTATCTTTTGTGCTATACGGTTACGGAGTGCATCTCTGGAGATGGATTGGTCGCAATAGTAGAACTCCATAGCGTCTTCGTAGGCTTTCGATGCTTTGTAACGTGACAGACCCTCTTTCATTAGGTGTCGGATGATATGGTCTCTTGAGCCATACTCGCCAATTCTGAGGTCCATTGCTCGTATTTTGTCTAGCAACTCCATATACTGCATTACGGGTATCTTCTCTTCTGGAATGATTTTTTTGTTACCGTAATTGGTATTGATGAAGTCGTATATATCGTCTAATGTAATATTATCTATATTCATGAGAAAAAGTGATTTTTGATGTCTTCTATTCGCCTAGCTTCTTTGTTTTTTTCTCGTTGCTGAATAACCGTAACATTGCCCTTGATTGCAGACTCTTGCATAGCTTTATCGATAAGAAAATCGGGCTCTAGTCTACCTTTTTGAATTCTTCGGTATACTTCTGATGATTTTTCGTACGCCAAAATATTGAAATGGACATATGGAACGTCTAGATAGAGTGCCATTTGTTTTATAGTGTAATTGCAAGATGCCATAATCTCTATTTGCTCGTATTCTTCTTCTGTGAGTAATAGAGGTTTTGTAATGATTTCGTTTTTTTGTTGATCGCTCATGTTTTCTATTGATTAGGCTCTTGTTACTAATAACTATTTACCGCTCGATTGACTCGGTGAATAGTTTAATACGGAAATCGAAAGCGGCTTGATCGTTAGCGAAAATATATTGCTCGTAATGTGCATTTTCTGACCAATTACCCGAACCTTCTATAATGAAGTGATTGTTTTTTGTTTTGGCTAATGCTACCTTACTATGATTCCATGCAAACTTTATATGCAAATTCTCGTAATGATTTTCGTAAGCTAATATTTTATCGATTGTTTTCGGATTCCTTTGTTTCAACGAGTCCGATATTAGCAATGTTACTTCGTTTATCTTTCCCTGGTCTATTAACCTCAATAGAGCATCTACTACACGAACAGCAATAGAGTAGGTGCTGGCGTAGAGATGCTCTATTTGCTCGAACTGAGTGATAAACGGAATGAAAGTAAAGGCGTTGAATTGGGTGTCACTTTGCAACCATATAATTTCGCCATCTGTGGGTAGCCTACCCAAATCTCTATTAATATTTTTTATTTTTTCGTAATGATTTAATAGATACTTGTTGGCTAGTGGTTCTTGATGAACTATCTCCTCATTGGCTATGACTGTTTTTTTCAGATCAAAATATTTATTCACTTTTCTTTTCTATCGATTTTACGATTAACCTATATTCCGTCTCCAGGCGTTTGATTTTTTGGTTAAGTTCTTCTATTTTTTCTGTATCGTTTTTTTTCTCTGCCCTTCCTCGTGCCATTTTTGCTGTTCTTACTTGATTTTTGAGTGTTTCTGCACGCTGGAGAATTTCTGGAGCAGACATTAGTTTTACCTTTTTCTCTAGGTTGTAAGTAAGGAATATTTCGTGTTTACCTAGTATTTCCTTCTTGTTTTGGTAATGCTTCAGCTCGTCCCATAGGAGGCTGTTTTCTTCGTCTAATTGTGTTATTTCTTTGGTTAGTGCTGCTCGTTGGCTATTCGTTAGTGTTTCATTTTCTAGTTCTTTTCGCTTTTCTTGAAGTTGCCTGTAGGTGGAAATTCTATCAGAAGCCAAAATCTTCAGTTCTGCCGGGGTGTCTTCGTCGTCTAGAAAAGAAAACTCATCTCGGAACTTACTATTTCCTTTTGCTTCTACTTGAGTTTTGTCTTTTTTTTTAATGACAATCGTATGATCATTTTCTCTTGGTAGACACTCATTGCAATTAGTTGAGTGCTTCGGTAATATATGGTCTGATAACTCTACATCGGTTATTTTGTAGAGAACTTGCAACTCATAAATCAATTTCTTATAAGTAGCTACAGAATAGCCTGATCTATTGAGCATGGCTTCTAGAACTCTATTTTTCTGAGAATGTTTTTTGTAAAAGGATAGTAATTGATTGAATTTATCTATTTCTGAGAGTTCAATATGCTTGATAGTATCTAATATCTCTAATTTCGCTTCCATACAAATGATTTTCTTGCAATATGCTGATATGTTGCGAAATACAAGCTGACACAAAAAAAGCTGCAATAAATTACAGCTTTTTTTGTTTTTTTTCGTTAGATGCTAGCCTTTTCCGTAATCCTTTTTTCAGTGCGAAAATGGTATTGGTTACCGACTCTCGGGTATTGACATCGGAAGCTAAGTCGCTGGAGTTCCAATCGATGAAAATTAAATTGAGGTTTTCTATCATTTCCAAACATTCTTCTCGAGTAAGTTCATCTAGTGCCTTTTTCATTTCTATTAACTTTTATCTGCGAAAATAACACTTTGAACGTCATATTATGTCGCTGAACCTTGTTTATTATTTATTGCTCGCTTCATTGAGTACTTCTGCCGAAACCTTCACCTCGAGTGCATCGGCAATCTTAAGGAAATTAGATAATAATGGCTCATTCATAAAATCAAGCGTTCGCTTGATGGTCGACTCGGGTAGATCTGTAAGTTTGGATAGTCGGTAACGGCTCATGTTTTTTTTGAGTCGTACTTCCTCTAGAAATAGAATTAGTCGCTTGGCTTTGTCTGATTCTTTCATAACTGTTGATCTTCCCATATTAGATAATTTTCGTAATAATTCCAAGCTTCATCGAGTATTTGGTCGACGGTCAATGGTTGGTATTTCTTCTGCATAATTTCTATTTCTCTACTTTGATTCACTACTTCGATATTATTCTGCACCAATACCAACAGGTAATCCTCTTCCTCTTGATATCGCTCGGAGTAATAATTGAAATGCTTCTGAGGAAAATCCATACTATAATGAATTTGATAAGCATCTAGCGGAACGATTTCTACCAAACTAAGGTACTCTGGGCAATAGATAAACTGCCTGTTGTCGTGGATGATTTCTCCGTTTTTTGGTTCGTTTTCGCAATGAATGAACTTAGGTAATTTTATTTGGTGTATCTTTGTATCCATAATTTCTATTTTGATTAATATTAGAAGTTTGATTTTCTAAGAAAGCCCCGATTTTCGGGGCTTTTGATTTTTATTCTTGCCAGTAAAGCCATTCGGCTATTTTGCCATCTAAATTATCTTCTACTAAATCAAACAAAGCTTCATATTTCTCTTGCCCCTCTAAATTCATAGCTTGATCAAAATCATACATGTTATTAGTCGTTGAATTAAATTCTTTTTTATCACCGTTTTCAGCAATAATACAAACGGTGATCTTACGATGGCCATAACCAGAAGGTAAAGATGAAGCGTAATCTACTGTGTAATTGAACTCTGCGATTTCTGATGTTGTGTAAGTTTTCATAATCTCTAATGTTTTTGTTATTAATATTTCGTTTAATTTTCTATTGCAAATATATAGCTTTTTTCTATACTTGCAAACTTTTTAGTATTTATTTTTTAAAACAATTCCCCCCACAAAAAAAGGAGCAAATGCCCCTTTTTTTACTAAATAAAAAAAACACAAAAAATGAATGAAATAGAAATTAAGTCAACTTCTTGATGTATATGTAAATGGCAAACGAAAAAACGACAATGGTAATAAGAATGGCTAGCAATGCGAACATGCCAAACTGCAATCCTTTTACTTGTATTTCTTTTGTTCGCGAGTTTTGATGTCGGATCATCTCGGTTATTTGAGAAATGTTTTCGGTTATTTTTTTATCAACAATAGAATCTATTTTTTCATAGTTTATTTTGGTATGATTTTCTTCTTGTTTGCTCGATTCCTGCTTCATGTTAGCGCGCATCGCACCTTGTATATCCATTCGCAGACCTTTTTCTGTTTGCTCGAGAACAACAGAAGCTTTGTCGTTTTCTTTTCCATCGTAGGAAAAATCGAACAGATTCATATACGAACTGAGCAACCTGTTTTCCTTCAAGAAATCGTACCGTTCGCGAACGATTGATGCTTCTTCTGTTTCTGACGCTACTTTTTCGGAGTTGGTTACTTCTTTTTCGTGCGATAGCTCGCTTGCGATTTGCTTGGTTTTGCAAGCCGACAGAATCGCCAACGCTCCGAAAATAAAGAATAACGCTTTTATTATATTTTTTATGTTTCGATTCATTTATTTAAATTTTAGAATTGCATTATAAATTGAACGAGCGTATTTGCTTACGTCTTTAAATTTTTCAGCTTCGGCTGGATTACTCCCGAAAAAAGGCTCTAATATTACTGCAGGCGCTTTCGGCAAATAGACAAACCAATAACCTCTATCGTTTTTATTTACTAACGCTTTTGCTCCATTTACACCTCTCAATTTTGTACCGAAATCCTCGCTAATTTTTTTTGATAAAATCTCTGCATATTCCTTTCCTTTTTTTGAATTGAAATAATACAAGGTTTCTGTTCCATTCGCTGTTACCGATGCAGAATTGAAGTGCATTTCTATAACTAAATCGTAAGTTTTTTGATTGAGTTTGTATGCCATTCCTTTTTGTCGCTGATAATAGTCTTGGATTTCGTGCGTATAAATATCAAACATTGAAGGATTAATAGCTTTCAACGCTTCTGCAACTTGCAAATTATAGTCGAATTCAGTTTGTCTAAGTTGATTAGAAAAAGCTCCTTTATCCTTTGTCTTGGTATGTCCTATTACTAATGCTACTTTCATTTTAATATATTTAGTCTTTTTTTGATTCAAAAAATTCTTGTAAATCGCCACGTTTCTGAAAGTTGTACAACTTTGTCATTAGAAATTCTGGAGGATGTTTTCCGTCTGATAGGATAAAAACATTCTTGCAAATCTTGCTAACCGGGAATAGGAGCGACGTTACGTTGATGAGTGCCAAAAAAAGATTGGTAGAAAAAGTCTCCTTGATATTCTCGTGCAAGACATATAGGCAGTAATAGACCACGAAGGTATAGGCGATCATTTCTATATTTTTTTTCACGAACGTGGGTAAATCGAACGTTCCTTTTTTATAATGAAAATAACCACCCACTAGACCATTAGTAACCAATACACCGACTAGGCTTATAGCGAATAGAGAATTGGCATCGAACCAGCGTTGTAGGATAGCGAATATAAATGCCAAAGGCGTGAAGGTGAAGAGCGACTCCACAAAGTACTCTAGCTTATCACGCAACGGCACCTTCACCCTGTAGGCAAACAACAGGATCAACGGCGTGGCGATGATGGCTATTTTGGTTTTGATGGATTTTTTTTTGTTACACATCGAAAATCTTTTTTTCGTTATCGTAATTTTCTACAAGATTCTCTATCATAGGCGTCACAACAGGCATAGCCTTACTTATATACTCATCATAAGCACCTCGCAATCCTTCGTCTTCGATGATGTCGTTATTTTCATCACGCACGACTACTTGGTCTCTATTGGAAACAATCCAATACTTGACTTCCTTTGTAAAATCGGGCAACAAAGTATCGCCCATATAATGAAGCACCCGTGCATTTACGACGATCGTCTGGATATCCATATTCAGTGCTATTCTGTATACTTCTACTTTTCTAACCAAAGTTGTTAGGGTAGGATGATTTGATATTTTTTTGTTATCATTTTAATGTGGTTTATAAAGATTTGACTTGAATGTTTCGATTGACTTTTAGAATCTTTGCTTTCATGAATCCCGTCACAAAATCGAAAGTCATTGCGAGCGTCAACGCCACAAACAATTCCCATTTTGGGAATAGAAAATCTGTAAAAATTATGATTTTTTCTTGCATTTTATTTAATGTTTTTTGCCAATTACAAATTTGAAAACGGTCTACTTTCTATTCCTGCGTATAACCCTTGCGCATTTACATAATTATAATCTTGCAATGCAAAATCGTTGACATTTTGACCAGATAAGGTTAAGTCCTCAATTATCATTCTGTACAACACAACAGGGGATTGAGTTGCGCCTGAACTCTCTAAATTTCCAACGCCTATTTCGCCCATGTCTGAATAACCTGTAGGTAAAGTACTCATAAGACCCAATACAGAACCATTAAATCCTCTTCTTGCCTCATTTGTAGCTGGATTGCAAGACATAATATATTGGACTATTCTATCTGTATTTGCACTTAATGTTTGTGTATGACTTGCTCCTCCTATTCTGAAACTAACATTTGATGCAGTTATAGACAAATCAAACATTCCTATATTGTCAACAGCTCTCATAAATCGGCTGGCTGTTCCGCCAATCTCTGAACTTCTCTCAGCCCAAATAGAAACTGCAATTTCATTGTTTGGGTTGTTGATTAAATAATCACCCAAACCTCTAAACATAAGTCCTAATTGGTTACTTGTAGTTTGCGAAACATGCAAACCTTTTTTAGCTGTTAAAGGTTTGTCTACCGAAAAGGTATTATCTAAGTTTATTACGCTCGAATAGGCTAAATTGTTTGGCTCTTTTCCTATCGGCATTCCAACGTTTGAAATGCAAGTTGAATTACTGAAATCGAGCAATAGTAACGTTCCTTTATTCGCCCTTGCATCTCTGTATAATTCAACTCCTTGCTCTCCGTAGTCGAGCGTATTATCTTTTATAACTAACATAATTTTAATATTTTAAAAATGTAAAACTTGACAAAACAATCGAAATCCAACGTACGCAATCTGTAGCTGCTCTATCGCTTAATTGAAAGGCTGGTGTAACCGTGTTGTTAGGTTGTGACCATTCCAAAGTCAAGCCCTCTTTACCTAATACACCACCATAATAATTCGTTATCGTGGGAATGGGTTCTTCTAAGTTATCTTGTCGGTAAACTGAAAATGGTCTAATAGAATAGTTTTGCTGTGTTGTTTTTGCTAAAGCCGTGATTTCTAAAATGTTCTCTGCCTTACCCGACCAATTTAAATAGTTGTCGCCCGAACCACTATGACAATCTAAATAAAACATATAATCAGTAGTTCTAAGCAACTCACGAAGCACGTACATTTCGTTAAGTGATAACGGTCGAGTGCCTTTATTTGTGTGTACACTACGTACTATATCTCCTGGATATTTTGAATTTGCTCCGACCGAAACATATTCACCCCAACCAAATTCGCCATTTCTATTTGGATCTACGGATACAACCATATTAGCTGTACCACTTCCCGAAGTTGTTGTACCCATAGTAAGGACAACGCTACGAGCATTAACAGAGCCTTCAATTATGTAGCTGTCATCAGGAACTAAGCTCTTGTTATTTGAATCGAAAATTGAAACGTAAACTTTTCCAACGATTCCAGGATTCGAAAAATAGTTATTCGCACTTACTCGTGGATTTGAGGTTGGGAAATCAACTGCTTCGAATGAAATAGTTAATTTCGTTCCGTTTTTCGTCCAAGTGATTGGAATTGGTTCGGTTTCACGAATTCGCCTTGAATTACCTAATGTTCCAGATTCACGAATAGTCGAGGTTGGCGACATTATCGGAATTACGTCAATTCTAACGTTATTTCGTAAATATTTTAAGGCTTGGTCATTCGTTGTATTTTTTGCGAGTTGCTCCATTAGTTTATACAATGTATATACGCACGTCTTTTCACTTCCGTGCGTTGCCGAAGTAATCAAAATTCTTTTTGTCCACGCGGTTGGATAAAAGGAATACATCCATAAATCTCTGTCTTCAGTAGAAGACTTTCCTACCGAAGTTTTGACCACTTTATAAGATGAGGCATTCCATTCTACGAGGCTATCATACGAGGCGATAACATTCTCTACATTAAACCATTCATCGAGTAAATTTATGCCATCAATAGGCGGAGCAACAAATACTTTTTTTGTTTCTTCTTCTTCTTCTTCTTCTTCTTCAACGGAAAATGGAATGTATTTGCCATTTTTATCTACAATTATTATCGAATTAAAGCCGACCAAATCGGGTCTATCAATTTCGATAAATTCAAAATTAGGTGGTAGTATTTTGTTTGAGTCCTTACTAACAGTTTTTTCAAACACCTCACCACCACTAACAGCTTTTTTCTCATTTTTCTTAACTTCGCCATTTGGTATATTCAAGATTACTTCTGTCCAAGAAGCGCTTGGTAAAGCATCTTTGTTGTTATCCTTGTTTGATTGGTATGTTTTCCCATTACTCGCATAGACAATAGCCTTATAAGCATAACCAACACTTGAAGCGAATGCAGAATCATACGGCACAATAGCCTTGTTTTGTATGTATTTAATTGCTGTATCGCCGTTAATGCCTTCTGATGTTTGTCCTACTTCTACTTTTCCAGAAATGCTCACGCTTGGCATCTCTACTTCAATTTTTCCCCAAGTAGTTCCTTTCTTTTCGAACCTTGTCCAAAAGCCTTTTTTTGCCACTAGTCCATTAGCATAGGTGCCTTCGGTAGCGGCTTCGTAGATACCATCTGGTAGAGCGTTGAGCGTAAGTAATGTGTCGGAAGTGGTGATGTAGCCTTTGACACCAACATTTAGTAATCTTATTAGGTTGTATACATTATTGATTTCGTCTGCATGGTTTCGCATAACATCTACAAGCTCGTTCATCTCTTCTGGAGACTGCAACATGCCTTCTAGCTTCGTAATCCATTCAGGGTACTTTACTGCCATTTGTATAAAATTTTACAGGCAATATCGGATTATATCACCTGCTAACTACTGACACAACTCTTAGCCATATTATGAGTCCATTTGTGTTGGTACCTTGTGAATTTTTCGGTTTTGGATTTCTCTCGCATATACAAACGTTCGATAGACTCTAGCGTCTGGTTATATTCTTCTAGATCATATTTTGCCATGTAATCCCTAATACCGTCCTTTATGGTTCCGTGCATTTCGTAGGCTTCTAGAAAACTGCATATTTTTGTACGGTAGATATCTTCTAATAGATGATTGAAATCGTCTACAAATTCTGTAGGTAGATGCAAAAAGTTATTTTTTCCGTCGACGTATTGGTATACGGTTCCTCTGTATTTTTTGGTAGAGCAGTCCGTTATTTCGAAAACCATATTGTAGAATTTGGCTCTTGCTGGACGATTAGCCTTCGTGCATTGACTCCTTAGCCAGCGACCAAGAGAACTTGATAAATCTATCTTGATTGCCTTCATTTTCCTACCGTTCATATCGAACTCTTTACCATCGAATAGTTTCCAGAGGATATGCACCAAGTAGGGCTTGATTGTGACAGGTAGAAAAGTACTCATACTGGAATATTCTAGAAATATGAAAAAGAATAGGTATAGGTATAACCCGTGTTTACCGTGAACTTATCGGTAATAGGCATGATAGCATTGCAACTGAAATTAATCTCTGTGAAATTCTCGTCTGAGTGAGTAGATAGTTCTGGTTTGGAGTTTTGAATCCGATCATTTCTGCCGAATATCTTTTCCGTACCGTCTTTGTACACCAAGCCAATCAACCGAACATTTTTGATATTTTCTAATAATTTCGCTCGATTGATGGCTGATGATTTGATCCGAAAGTTCAATTTCTGCGTATAGAATCCGCCTGCTCTATTTTCCTGAAACTCTTCGGAAAAGCGAAAAGAACCAATGTCTAGACGGACACTATCTGATTTGCCTTTTACCGATGAGTTATAGAAACCATTCTCATGGTTGTTTGGATGATGCAACGGAATAGGAACAACTGAAGAATCTTTGTAATAAAAAATAAGTTGACAAAGAAATTTTGAAGGGTGATTTGTCTGATACATAAGGCTTTGGTAATGAAACAAATATAACCAAAAAAAAGGATTATTGTTTGAAAACGATATTTTTTGTTACAAAGGAAGGAAAATTTTTTTATACCTCTAATTCTCTGATTCTTTTCAGTGCCATGCAATTGATCATTTCGTTTGTAAAAACATCCATACCGTATTCGTCTATAATGTACAGAATGCTTTTGCAACACTCTATTACATCCTCTACGTTCGTACAATTTTTGAATATTATTTTGTATTCGTCTATCGTGTACATATCATTTTATTAATTGATTATTTTGTTTCTTTTGGTTTTTCTTTTTCTATACAAATAGGGAAATTCATCATATAACTATCGGATACATATAAGATGCCCATATCTAGGTATTCCTTCAACTCGTACATATCCATTTTATCATTAAGAAGAATGGGACCGTAGATTTTATTGGTTTCTTTCTGTAAAATATAGAAGCAAAAATTTCTTCTTAATACAATTTCATTGTTTATTTTTTCTTTGAAATCTTCTGCTTTGGCAACTCGAAGCGATAAGAGAGCAATCATATTTATAAAATTTTGATTTTTTTTTCATTTTTTCCCTATTAAAGCGAAAATATGAACTACAATAACTACAATAACTACAAAATTGATTATCAACTACTTACATTCAAAACACCATCAAAAGTTGTAGTTTTCTGTAGTTTTTTTTTTTAGAAAAACTACAAGAAACTACAAAAGCAACAAGAAAACTACATACTTTTTATACTTATCTTATTGATTTACAGTAATGTAGCGTTTGTAGTTTTTGTAGTTGTTTTTTTTCGCTGTTTTGAAAAATTTTAGAAAAAAAATTAAAAAAATAGTGATCTAGAATGGTAATTCATCTTTTTCTATATCGTTATTATTTTCTAGTTGATTCGCATCATCATAATTACTACTACCTATATACTGGATCGCATAGAGAATATCATCCTTATCTTTTATTTTTTCAACATCAAAAACTAATGCTGTGGTTACGAATGATTGCTTGCCATTGCCAAAACGTGTACTTTTACTCGACTCTACGAATGCAATATCATCCATCATACTTTTTTTCATTTCGTTTCTATTCGGGCAACTTTCTTCAAATGACATATACCATGTTGGTTGAATTGCATTATACACGTCTGTCCATCTTATATATAGTAGATTACCGTCGAGTTTGAAGTCTCTATCCTTCCAAATCTTTCTATCGTTTGTGCCTCGTAATGCATGAACAAATCTTTGCCAAAATTTTGCTATTACAGATTCGGATTCTAATCTTCTTTTTTGGTTATTAACCATTGTATCAAAATGGGCTAGCATTTCGGCTCTTGTAAAAGGAAATCGAATAGTTTCTTTGAATATCTCGTACATAGCACCTATAACTGCGTGGTTGTTGATAATCCTTGATTTGGTATCTTTGAAAGCCTCTCTAGTTATTAATTCTTCTGTGAATAGTCTATGCTCGAATAGGAATCTTTTCTCTACTTCTGGACGTTGTAGCAGAATAGTAACCATGAACGATGAAATACCACTGGTCGACATATCTTCTAATTTGTGAAATTCATCTTTTTCTGCTTGGGTAAATTTATCCTTCATCATTTCTTCCCAAAGAAATCGTGTAATCAATGCTTCGTCGTTCGGAAATTCGTTACCGGTAACAAGTGCCGATGATAGTATGGGTACTTCGTTTGATGAAACAGAAGACTCTATTGTTCCGTACTTATATCCGTTTCTATCCCATATACCTTT
Organism: Weeksella sp. HMSC059D05; assembly: GCF_001809725.1. Lineage (NCBI taxonomy): Bacteria > Pseudomonadati > Bacteroidota > Flavobacteriia > Flavobacteriales > Weeksellaceae > Weeksella > Weeksella sp. HMSC059D05. The sequence goes on along the minus strand of NZ_KV798548.1, from coordinate 90,039 downwards.
CAGCATTTCATCTGTCTTCTTGTCTCCATTTCTATATTCTGAAAGGTGAGTAATAACATTGGCTATTTGTGCAAATTCTCTAACCTTCGCTTTGGCAGTAGAACTTTCTGCACCAAGTGCAATAACAGATTGTGGTATGCCAAAGAAACTCCTAAGACAGTTTGAGAGTTGGTCTTTTCCCGATGATGCTTGTCCGTATAATAATAGAAGAGGAAATCCCTTGACTGCTGGAGCAATGAAATCTTGAAACGCAGATGCAATCGCAAACAATATTCCAGATATAGAATGGCCACGGTGTACAATCCTTAATTGTGCTAGATATTCTGTAATCGATACCGATGCTTCTCTTACGATTACCTTTTTCTGTGTAATATATCTCGTGTGGTTACTAGCATAGATACTATTAGCAGAAGGAACATAATAGGTAACGTCGTTGTGTTTGAATATTCCGTTTTCATCCATACTGATATGCCCAACACCTGGTATGGTTACTCCATTGTTCCAAACAAAGAAACCTTCTGGATTTTGTCCCATAACTTCTACAGCACGTCCTGTACCCATTTTATCGAAAAGGTAATCTTTCAGCCGTTCTAGGTCTTGTGTTTTTCCTTTGAATCTGTAATTCCCTTGATTCTCTATATGTTTAGTAAAAATACCAACATTGTTAAGTGCATCTGCAGGAGCATCGAATATACGCTCAATGTTTCGGGTATTTTTTATTTGCAAAAGTTTCTTCGGGAATTTGTCATCGTTCATATGTTGAATGATTTCTATACTGAAATTTGATATAGATTTGAAATAGAACGGAGGCGTGTCTGATTCTATCTGCATCCATATTTGATTTTTGGCTTGAAAAAAACCATATTCTTTTATCATCGGTAGATAGGTTTTTATATCTTCACCTTTCAGTGCAGAGGGTAATGTATACTCGGTTAGTGTGAAATCATCGATATTCTGTGTAGCTTCTCTTTCTGCTCGTATATCTTCTTCTATTTCCTTAATTAGAGAAGCTTTGAATTTCGTTTTAGAAATCAACATATCACGATAGATGTTTCTATGCGTTCTATCTTCTATTTGCATCAGAATTCTGACACACTTTGTTACGCCTACTGCTTTATCTATGGTAGAATCTCCCACCACATGTTGATCTATTAGAAATTCGAATCCATTTTTGTAGCACTTCAAATACTCTAGAAATTCTTCGGTTGTCCCTTCAAATTCTTCAATTTCCTTTTTGTATAATCTAGAGAAATCGTCTGGATCAACTTTCACTTCTAGTCCGTCTATTTTCTTACCTGGCAAAAAACAAACTTCTACATTAATCCCATTTGCTAGAAGTTTTGGGATATTCCTAACCATTGCTTCTATACCCGCCTTGTCATGATCCAAGCAAACGATTGCTTTGTGAGCGTGTTTTTTCAGTTCATTTATTTGTCCTTGAGAAAATTCTTTCCCGTAGGGAGAAATAGTATTATTGATGCCTAGTAGATGCCATGCAATCACATCATTATAACCTTCTACTATCCACGCTATTTTGGTTTGAGCTATTTTTTTCAATGCAAAATTAAATCCATACCATTCTTTTGATTTGTTGTACAAATCGTTATTGGATGGGTTCATCCATTTTGCTGTTTTTTTGTCGTCGCTCAAACTTCGAGATGCAAAGCCAATGATGTTTGATTGTTTGTCGAAAATAGAGTAGGTGAGTCGATTGTAGAGCTTATCGTTATTTTTATTATTGATCAATCCTAATTTCTTTCCATCCTCTATATTGCCTGTCATGGCTAGTAATTTGTATAGAAATTGATTTCCTGGAGCATAGCCCAATCCCCATTGTTTCACAACATCTTCATTATACCCACGCTTTTTTATTTCTTGCCATACAGGTGAAGACATATCTTGTTTGTATAACTCTTCTTTGTATTTTTTTTCTGTAGCTTGAAGAATAGGGCGAAGGTTATTAATGATATTGATTTTAGCTTCGTATTTTTTTGCATCTCTATCTGATTCATATTCTACATCTCTATTCATGATTCTTGCTAATTCTTTAACCGACTCTACAAAGGAGAGGTTGTGCACTTTCATGAAGTAAGTGAAAATATTGCCCGATACGTTTGCCGATTTATCGAAGAACATTTGCTTATCGGGATCGATAACGCATGATGGAGTATTCTCATCATTGAGAGGAGATAGGCAGAAATAGTTTGTCCCTTTTTTGATTAGTTTATGTCTCTTTTCGAATATCTCTACTATGTCAGCATCGGCGAGTAGTTGGTCTATGAAGTCTGATTTTATAAGTCCCATATTTATAATCTAATATTGAATTCTTTGGCTGTTTTTCTAATTGTCGTGTCGAATCTATTTTCTAGTGTTTGTAGGAAAGGCCTGTCGCAAACCTCTTTTGTTTGGTAAACCAATTCGAGGTGTCGCTCGAGAAGGTCCTTCAGTATTCTAGCCTCTTCTGTATCGACTTTCGCTCTATCCATTTCCTCGAGCAAGGCAGCCGCATGAACGCTAGCTTTTAGTAGGAATATATTTGTTTCTTTTTTGGTCATTTTTCTATTATTTTTTTATTATCTTTGAATCGAAAGAAATTCACAATAAGGTATAAACCGTAGTGATATAGCACTTAACACCAGCAATACGTTGGTGTTTTTTTATCCCATTCCATTTACCGAATAAAACACAATACTGTCTCTATAATCTCCTTCGAAAGCAGTCACTCCGTGCATCATTTCTCTTACATTGAGTAATGCTAATGAGTAGCTCTTGCTATCTATGCACGTATCGAGTTGTGGTATTACTAGATTTCCTCCCCTTCCCTTTCTTTTATAGAAAATCAAATTCAAAACACCCGGTAGTGAGGCAGTGTCGTAATGCAATCCTAATAGACCGTTGTAATTGATGCTACCGCTCGTGAAATGATTGGTGATGCATACAGATTTGTCGCACAGTAGATTCTGTTGTCTTCTTTGATTTTCGAATGATTCTCTAATTTCTTCGCTCCTAGAAGAGGCAAATTCTACTCCCAGCTCACCAAGTAGTGCAATAGCTTTGAGTATATCGTTGTTTTCTTTTTCTTTGTGAAAAGCCGCTATTGTAGCTTTGTGTCTACCCAAACTCCCGTCTGTTCGCAATCCTCCAAAGAAAATACTTTCTAATTGTCTATTCCCGTAGACGTGTGGTATGAATGACTTCCTGTTTTCTCTGCATCCTTCTATAATGAAGTCAATCAGATACTTGATATTAGCAGTAGTTTCTGGGAAAAAAGCACCAACTAATTTGCCTTTGTGGTGGATGATAAGTTCCTCTGTTACGTTTGGTTCGTGCCAACCTGGTATCTCTCTTTCTTTATAATCTGTTAATTTCATTTTCTATTTCGTTTACTTCTGTTTCTAATATTGCGATTGCCGATAGTAGTCGATTACGTCTTATGAATAGGTTGTAATGGTCGTTCATCTGCTCGATTCTATTATCAATTTCTGATAATAGTTTTGCGTCTACCTTTTCTGGTAGCATTCCCCATAATTCTGATTTGATTGGGATTTCGTTTTTCTCTTCTTCAATTCCATTAAGTAAGTTCATTGTTCAATGTTTTATGATCAAGTTTCATATAATGCGATATGTCGTTGCTCAACTCTAATTTTCTTTGATACATACTATTAACGTAACCCTCTACACTGTTGGCGATATAGAGGTTATGTATATAGCATTGTTTCTTCTGTATTAATCTATCGATACGCCCGATAGCTTGTCGACGGTGAATAGGATTGAGCGAATGTCCGAATAGGATTACATGGTTAGCATTAGGAAAATCGAGAAGCTCGGATCCACAACCATAGCTAGCAATTAGGACTCTGAATTTACCTTCTCGGAACAGGTGAATTGCTAGTGCATTGTCTTCGTCGCTTCGCTCTCCGTTGAGTTCGATATAAGACTCTCTATTTTCGTTGAGTGCTTCTCTAGCAACGGCAATGTCCGAATACTTACCACTTACGGTGAATCCGAATATAATTACCTGGTCATCCTGTGGGATTTCTCGCAAGAGTTGTTTCAATTCTTTCTTCTTCAAATCAGCTCCTCCAGACCGATAGCAACATCGTACCATTGAAGAGTAGACGTCTACAATGCTTTGTTTTTCTTTGGTGAACTTATTGACTCTCCCATATAATAGATTCATTGCTTGTGACTGAGTAGCATTGAGCATTAATTTTCTATCCCTTTCGATCATTTTTCTATTGTCATAATCGTATCGATTGCGATGGAAAACATAGGGTGAAACAGATTGCAAGAAATTGAGCATCGATTTGACGCCTCTTATTTTTTCTCCTTTCACATTCAGGTAATGGAGTGCCTTTCTACCTTCTTGGATAATTATACGTTTATCTAGACAAAAGAAAATTCCGAACAGGTCTAATACTCCATTGGTGCAACTATCGGCCGTAAGACCATAGGCGTACCCTGCATTGGAAATTGATATACGGATGTTGTTGGCTAGTTTGCAATCTGGACTTTCGTTAATTGCTATAATACCATTTTTCACACGATGAGCTTCATCGATGATTACGCAATCTTGTTCACTCAACTCTAGGTCTTGATTATAGCTGAACCAATTGATCGATACGATTTTGATTTCAATTGTAGGATTGAGCCAACGATCGAACGAATTGGTTAACTGCTCTAATGCCCTTTCATATTGCGGTGTAATCCAATAGAGTCTTTTTATCTTCCCATGCTTATAGAGAGTATTGGCTATCTCAATTCCAATCTTTGTCTTGCCACAACCTGTCCACAGCCAAATTAGGCTTCTTCTCAGTCTAGTGGAGAAATCAACTGCTTCTCTCTGGATTTGTACTAAGTCTTCTGGATAATCTTTTTCATCTATTCCTGTTGTCCATTGGATGTCTGCTGGTGGCTTTTCTTGTAATAATTCTGATAAGGAAATGTCGGTGAAAGACTGGTCCGTTTCGAACCAATCTTCTACCACAACATTATAGCCATCTCTTGCCGGCTTCATATCTACAATAGCTGCGTTTGGCACCCAAAATCTTGAGCCACTATCGAAGAGTTTCGCTTTCTTGGTTTTCTTAACAAGGCGAACGTTATTGATAATCTTCAATCCCATAACTGCTGATTACTTCTCCTAGTTGATTGACATTCACCTTCTTTATTTTTATCCAATCATCGGCTTTGATTGTAAAATCATCCTTCGCCGCTAAGGTGGTTGTTGGTCGTAGTTTGGGAGCAGTAGACACTCCAATCAAGTAATAGTAATTACCGTCTAATTCTACTATATCATTTTCCATTAGCGTGAAACCACGTTCTAGCCTTTCTCCACCGTTCAGTGCCTTGATGTAATCTATTAGCGATATCTGCTCTCTTTTCACCTTAGCTTTCTCATCAATCCAAACCCTGATTGCATAGTTTTTATCATTGAAAACAAAATCAATTTTTCGTTCATATTCATCGAATTTCCCGGTGTTCCCCTTACCGTCGGTAGAACGTAATGGAAATACGGTATTAGAACTGAATCGAACAGACACCTTATGGATTGGCTTACCGTTGTACTTGGCTGGATTTTCAATCAAAGAAACAATGCCATCTTCGTGGTTACCAACTTCAGTAATTCGTTTTTCTATTATTTTTCTGATTCTTTTGTCCATAATTTTATTAATCATTGCGGGCGATAGTTTGCTAATCGGCTGTCGGATTTTGTAATACCGATCTTCTACAATTTCACCTTTGGTATTCCTTGACTTCTCTACTCGTTCACCATACACGCTTTCTTGATGAAGTGCGAATCGTGGCGTGTATCCGAATTTGGTTTTACGACTGAATTTGATTTTCGGCATAACGGCAAAAACATTACTCAAATCAAGCGGAGCAATGTCCGGTTGAATATTATATATCGAAACGCTATCAATGCCATTGCTTTCATTCTTAATGTTGTCGAAGTAATTAACCGTCTCTTGGCTCATGTTTGCCATTACCCATGCTTTCTGTAGGTAGTGCCTTGCGTCTTGTTCGTTGTATTGATTAGCCTTCCATTGCGATTGGTATCGATTGAGTAACTTATTAGGAATATTAGTGCCTTGAAAGATTGTTGCAAAACACTTGGTGTTGTAATCGCTGTTTTGTCTTCTAGAAATCCAATCGTCGGGTATATCCTCTTCACCCATTAATAAGTATTTCTGTTTGTTTTCTGGGAATTTCTTAACCGCTTCCCGGTACTCTTCTTCTATCCCTAGCGATTTGGCAAAGTCAATTCCGGTGGTTCTATTTTTGAGCTGGTTTAGTTTGGTAGGACATAGCACTTGATTGGCTAATGATCGCTCGTATAGTTTGCTTTTCGGTATGATATGATCTAAGTTGTATTGGTCGCTGAAGAGTTCTTCTTTCGAGATCAATACATCGGGTTCGTAGGGAGATATTCCTCCGCTTTCTTCCCATAATTGCAACTTAATCCTGTCATAGTGCGAAAGCTCCGGATGTTGTTTGGCAAATTTATCTTCCTTTCTTTTGGCTTGTGCAATTGCTTTTCTTCCTTTGTTCCCTTGTTTCAGGAGATGGTCGATTTCGAACTGCACTTCATCAATCTGATATTTTTCTTGCAATGCCAGATAGAGTGATTGGCAACTTGCATAGTGTTGCTCTAGTACCACGTTCCGCAATGCTACATTATCAAAATCAACTTGACCGTAAATTTCTAATATCGCTTCCTTCAGTCGCTTTCCTTCTTGCATCAATGGTAGAAGTTTGCGAATTGATTTTATAGAGAAATTACTCCAACCTAGTTTATTGAAATCCAAATCCAGTAGCTCATTAATTTGTGCATTGTTGAGTTGATATTTTTCTTTCAATAATTTTCCTAATCGTTCATTAGCGGTCGCCGAGTATATATCTTGCCATAATTCGGTATAATCAGCTTCTATTTTCAAGCTATTGAACGCTTTATTAATCGGATTACCTGCAATTAACTTTCCGCTATACCAACTATAATGGGTCGGGTGTTTCAGCTTCAAATCTTTCAGACAATTAGCCTTTGTGATGTTGCTACCTCTATTGCATTTCTCAACCCATTTCTTTCGTTGTTCGAAACTGATTTCAATCTCTTCTTGGTTCATGTCATAGATTTTGATATTCAGAATATCTCTCCAAATTCGAAATTCCTGGTACAATGGATTGGATGCATGCGCAACGGTCCGATTCTTCTCGTAATCGCACATAGCCACCTTTGGCTTCTTGAGAGGTCGTTGGTAGTAGATGATGCTATATAGCTTATCACGCAACTTTTTGTCGATATTCTGAGCGTCCATTATCATATGGAATTCCTTCTCGTAACTTTCGCGCGTGAAAATAATGTCTCTGCTACTCTCCAATGTTAGAAGGTAGGCCGCAATAGAAGGATATTGTTTTGCATTTTCTTCGTGGTTTTCGATTTCCTTCAGGTAGTCGCTATTCTCATTGTCGCTCACCCCACGTAATGATTTGTAGCCTCTTTTCAGCTGTAATTGACAAAGAACATTGGTTAGCTCTTGCGGCGTTAATTCTTGTGTCAATCCTTTCACTCTTAATTGTAGATTTTGCGTCCTGGTTAAATGTTGTGGTTGGCATCCGTAAGTAGCTTGTAGAAGTCTTCTAAGATTCGATTTTCTACTTTTGAAACGCCAAAGATTTCTCCTAGCTTGTGCTTTCATCCGTCTATTGATTCGCTTACTTACAGGTTTACCCGAGATAAACTCATAATAATCATCGAAAGAAATATTCACTCTCTTAATCCCATGTTTCACAACATCTAGCCCCTCGGTGATGACATAGGCTATTGCACGAAGGCCGATATATATATTCAGTTTCATTTTGTTTTTTATTTCGTTTTTTGGATATTTCACTTAGTTCGCAAAGCTTTGTGTTAGGTGCTATACTACTTAAATCGACTCTCTTTTAATAAAACGAGCCAGCGTCCCTCTTGCTACTCCTAATTTCTTACTAAGTTTAACTTGGGACATACCTTTTTCTAAGTGTTTCTTTATAGTTTCTTCTTTACCAGTTAGTTTCACCTTATCCGATAATCTTCCTTTAGGCCTTCCAATATGTATTCCTTCTGCCTTTTTTCTTGCCAAAGCCTCCTTCGTTCTTTTGGAAATCATATCTCTTTCAATTTCAGCAGCTAAAGCAAAAGCAAATGCTAAGACTTTTGATGTAACATTGTCTCCCAACTCATAACCGTCTTTAACAGTGTAAACTTTAACTTCATTCTTCATACAATGTTCTAATATTCTCATAACCATAAATAAATTTCTACCCAAACGAGATAATTCAGACGATATGATTACATCGCCAGGTTTTATGTTCTTTAATAATTTCCCAAGCAATCTTTTATCTGGTTCTTTCGTCCCAGATACGCCATCGTCCGAAATCCATTCTTCAATTTCAAAGCCCAATGATTTTGCTTTGTTATTGATACCTATTTTTTGATTTTCCGTGTCCTGCCTGTCTGTACTTACTCGTATATATCCGTAAATCATATTAATCGGTTTAAAAATTCGTGTGCTTCTTCTCCAAATCTCTTCAAAATAAATTCTGACATAGAGCCACTATAATTGTATTTTTCTAATAAATAATCGTCAAATTTTCCAATGTCAATCAATATTTCATTGCTGAATCCTGAAACCCAACCAATCCAAAAACTTTGAAATTTTATCCCGAAATATTTTTCAAAAAGATTATTAACCATAAGAGCTTCGTGAGAATGATACCGTACAGCACCTAACATTGCATTGGCATCATTGCCTTGAATTTCTTTTGTACTGTTGTTCATAATTTCAACTTTTATTTATTAATTAATCTTTAGTGCTTTATTCAGCATCGGCAACGAACGCCAATGCTCAACCGTTAGGCGACATTATTTTTTTTCTGCCGCGCGCCCGAAAACAACGATCATACTATCGTGCATTGGGGCTTTATCATTTACTAATTCTCCTTTGGTATTTACTCCAACGAATTTTATGCGACCTTTTACAAATCGGATCTCGTTTGCGTTTGGTTTTATTACCTCGTGGAATAGTTTTGTTGAAGTAGATACAGGCAATAGCATTACACATAACTTGCCCTTTTTACTTTCCTCAACGGCTTTCATTACAAACGCCTCTTTCAACTTCCTACTGTATGGTGGGTTAATGTAGTTTCTTTGCCCCCATTCAATCAGTAAGCCATATTTATCAGGCGTTATTTCATTCTCGTTTAAAGGGCAAGGATCAAAGTCAAACGCAAACTCTGCATTTAGTTTGTCATAAAATTCTTTTGGAGTAGCCCAATTATCACTATGGTTTAAATTTCTGTTTTTCATTTTCGTTTTTAAAATTTTCAATTAACCTTTCGTGCAGCAACGCTTATTATTGTCTCTATGTCTTGTATCAAAATCGGGCTTGAAGCGCTGCATGTATGATAAAAACATTGCGTTGCATAAAATATGTCCTGTGTGTGGTAATCCACTTTCGGGGTCAATATCTTCACCACGCATATATGCTGTTAAGTGTCTTATTAGGCTTTCGCAAATTTCCGTTGTAAAAAGACCTTTTTTCCAGTTGTTATCAGCGTATTTCTTTGCTCCAAATTCCAACACCTTAACCATATCCTCCAGGGCATCAAAGTCAACAAGCGACCAACGCAATTTCTCACCGTTATACCTCACAGCACTACCACCAACATCTGCTCTATGCAATACCTCTGTTTGTGGTTCTTTTGGAGTTTGTTCCTCGTTTTTCATTTCGTTTTTAAAATTTTCAATTGACTTTCGTTGAAAATATGGAGCATGCCGTTGTCTTCCATTTCTGCCACGATTCTAATTTCATTTCTTGTGTTGGTGAAGATTGCACGTACTTCTCCAGGAAACTTATAGCCTTTTGGTTTGTACACTTTATCACCAATCCTGAATTTCGATTCTTCTAATTTCTCGGTCGTGGTTGTCATCACTTCATTCTCGATGATTTCTTTTATGGATTTGTACATTAACGAGTGAAACGGATTTTTATCTTTTTCTTTGTCATAAATGTTGATAGAGTAGAGGATGGTGGCATGATCTCGTGGTACCACTTCTGCCATCAACTCTAATGGAGCTTTGAGCATTTTTTGACATATATAAAAGAAAGATTGACGGGCTTTGGCAACGTCTTCTGTGCGAGCTCTCGATTGTATTTCTTGTTTATCCACCTGATACTCCCTACAGATTATATCAAGTACTTGGTTAATTTTTCTTTGCATTTTTTTTGTTTTAAAAAGGTAAATCATCATCATCTCTACTATTATCACTAACCATATCGGTTTTTTTGCTGTTGCGTAGGAAGGTAATAGAAGAAATAGTTAGCTCTAGATTAGCTATTGCACTACCTTCGTTGTTGATATAGGCAGAGGCATTAGGTGTTCCTTCTAGATATATTTGATCACCTTTTTTAATAACTTCTGCAAGACGTTTTGTTGTTGAATAGCGAACGCAACGCACCCAAGTAGTTTTGATAGTTTCTTCATTTTGCTTATTCTTCCATTTTTCAGTGGTAGCTACTGAAAATCTTATAGCAAATCTATCTGTGTTAGGTATTTCGTGTATTGTTGGGGTTTCACCGATATTCCCTATTAATTGTAATTTTAGCATCTTATAGTAAGTTTAAGTTTGATGTTGTGAAATCTATTAGTTTGAATGGTAGATTGTTTTCTCTGTAGAAATTTTCTACTTCTGTAACAGTCATCATACCTACACGACGCATTTTGGCTAGTTTCGTAAGGTCTAGATTAATATCTTCGAACATCAATTCACCTTCTTTAATTTTTTTATTTTCAACGTAAACACTGTAGGCTAGGAGTGCTTTTTTGCTTCTGGAAGAAAGTGATGATTCTATAATCTTGTTTTTTGTTTGAAAAGATTGTTTTTTGTTACACATAAGGCCAAAAAAAATTTATAAATTAATAATAAACACTATTCCACACTTCGGACATTTGTAATATTCAAAATCCGTGTCATACCCTATAAATACTAAGTCCTTCATATTTTTCTTGAGTAGTTCTTATATCAACCTTTCTTTTCATTTCACTAATAATTTCAAATCTCATTAACATCTCACTAAGAGATAGCGATTTATTATATGAAACTTCATTTTGAAGAACATCTAATACTTTATAGGCTGACTTGAGTTCGTCGTGTGAAAAATCTGTAATTTTCATTTTCTAAAATTTATAATGTTATTGGTTGCGCAATGTTTTTTTCTACAGCTATCAGTGCTAATTCCTGTTTAGTTGTTATCTCTAATTTTTCATAAAGATTTTTTTTCATCAAATGGATTGTTCCAAGAGGAATATTCATCGTACTGCTAATTTCGTTATTGGTAAGGTCTGTAATTAATAGCTTTATTAGCGTAATTTCAGTACTATTAATGATTTGATTATTATAACGAATATGTTGACAAACCTTACCTTCTCCACTGCATTTACCACGCAATGGACAATCCCAATATTCACCCTTTTGAAGTCGTCCTGATTCTGTAATATCTGCTTGAAAGTCTAATCCTCCGAATCTACATTTTACAAATTCTTCTATTTGTTTTATTTGATTGTAGGGAAACCAATTATGGAGAATATGCTCTACTTTAGAATCCTTTCTAATTTCGGATATGATGATTTTTTTTATTTTCTCCGGAATTTGAGAAATAGGACTAATACAACCATTGGTAAGAAATAAAGTATTAGTTCCGTCGAAGAAAAATTCGATAGAAGAGTCTATCATTCCTGGGTAGTAACTTTGATTAATCATTTGCTTAGTTTTTTATTAATTATTTAACTTTCTTATTAATTTTTATTTTTTCTTTTTTTTGGTTAACCGCCAAATCAACCAAAGCCATGAGTATTCCTGGGTTATCTTCTAATCCATTTTTTACTCTATATATTTTTTTGATGTTTTTATGATTATATGAAATAGCCAAAATCTCACATATTTTCTTTTTATAGTGTTTCGGAAGATGATTTTTGAAAAGATTTTCCATATTTCTATGCATCTGCATACTTATAATTGTCCTGTTTTGTCTTATTTTGTCCTAGATTTTATACAAATATAATTAATGTGTAACAAAAAACAACTATAAAGCATATTATTTGTTACAATGTAAAATTATTCTAAATAATTAATGATATGACAACATTTTCAAAAAAACTTAATTCGTTTATTTTCTTGAACGGTTTCGAAACAAAGAAGGAATTTGCAGAATTCATGGGTATAGACCAGCAAACTATCAGAAACGTTACAAACGGCAGGGAGCCTTCTTATAGATTTATTAAACAATTATTAGCTAAGTTTCCCGAAATAGACCTTAATTATCTTATAAAAGATGAATTTACAGCTTTGAATACACCTGACATGTTTGATGATATGTTTGAGAAAAAGGCCGTTTTCTTTCAGACTAGATCAGACAAGACCAAATTAGAAGAAAAAACTGAATTTTATGGAAACAACGCTGATACATTTAATAAAATTCTAGAGAAGCTTGAAAATATAGAAGATCTTAGTAAGGATATCTTAGATAAAGTATCAGATTAATTCCGTTCCTTTTTTTCGGCACGGATGTTTTTATTAGTATTAATTATGTTCTCTTTTCTAGAATATAGGTTTGTATAAAGTAGCATTGGTAGAGGGTTTTAGTAAAGTTAAGGCACGATATCGGCACGGATATTTTATAATCTGCTGAATATCTGTGCCTTACTTTTTTTAAAAAAATCCCTTCGCGATCACAAAGTAAGAAGCTCAATCACCATTGTGTGTTTGAGCTTTTTTGTTTGGTAATAACTCATCCTAGTAAAACCTTAATCGTTTCCTATATTTTTCCATCGATAATAAGCAGCTACATATACTATGTATTGACTATAACTACTTATTCCTTCTTGATTGTTGGCTCGTAAATAAACATCATTAAGATTGGAGAAAGCATCGCTTGCTGCACCTAGATATTTTTCTGCGTGCCAACGTTCGTGTTCACGGTCTCGGACCATCCCGTCTGAGAAATTGTCGAGTATGTTTTTTACATATTCTGGATCTTTATATGCAATGTTGCGTAATGCATTCATCAGTGTTTTGTAGTGGGCTGAATAAAGTAAATCGATTGATTTTGATTGTTCTGCGATGAGGTAAGCTATAAAATTGGCTTCGTTTTCGGGCGCATAACTTATCAGATGTGCCAATTCATGGGCTAGGGTAAATGGACGGCTAAGGTCGGTTGTTTTGTTGTTGTAATTGGCTTCATTGGTGAAAGGATTGTAGTATCCTAGAACCCCTAAATAATTAGCCAATGAACTGAAAAAACTAGGTTTGAAATTGTTTTTATCTATAACGTATTTACTTTTTAAAAAAGGAAAATATACAAGTTGTTGTTGATCGGATAATATGTTTTCTTGTAAAGTTTTTTGATCTTCTTGTAAGATGAAAATTCCGTTTTCGTTTTCTTGCACTTGATTTCGGTAAAATTTTACTAAAGTCAACTCATTTTCGGCAATCGATTTTAGTTCATCTATCGAAACATCATCTATATAAAAATCGCTTGTAAATGACTTTTTTGCATAATTGATGCCCCAAAAAAGTTGAAAAAACCCGAAAAAAGTATTTCCTATCAATAGAATATATACAAGTGTGTTTTTAGTTTCGCAATACTTTTTTTTTACAAGGGTATAAGAAAATCGGTACAAAAAAAATAACAAACTCGCTCCTAAAAGAAGATAGAAAATTTCTCCGATGGGAATAGAAATACGAGAAAAAATAGAAAGTAGTAAATGATTGATTTTTGGGTAAATCGTAACATTATAAAACAATAAAAAGGCAGGCGAACTTTTCAGAATCTGAAAAAAAATCATTTGAAAGGCACCTAGTAATAACAAAGTAATCAAACGTTGATTAGAGTTGTTTAGCATATTTTTCGGCAATAAAACTGATAATAAATAATTGGAAGGTGTGGTAAATCATAATCGGTAATAGATAAACACCAATATTTTCACTGAACAAAACACTAGCAAAAACCGAACCATGCACCAATGATTTTTTGGTCCCGCAAAACTGAATCGTGATGAGGTCCTCACGAGAGAAACCAAATTTTTGCCCAACCCATCGGCTAATCTTGAGCACAACGAAAAAGAGAAGACTTACACAAACGGCAATAAGAATGAGTTGTTTCGGCTGCATCAATGTAAATGAGCCGTCGTGAAAAGTATGGGCGAAACTATTATAAACAATCAATATAATGGTAAGTTTATCTAATTTTGCGATGCGAAATTTGTGTCGTTGATAAAACTTTTCTAGCCAAGGTTGTATGAATAGGCCAGCCATAACCGGCACAAGAATCTTAATTACTAAATCGATAAAAACTGAACTAGAATCTATCGAAGCAGTGGACTTGGTAAAAATACTCATCCAGAGTGGGGTGAGAATAATACCAATCAATCCAGAAAGACTAGCATTGAAAATAGCGCTGATAATATTGCCCTTTGCAATAGAGACCATCACAACAGAAGACGATACAGTGCTTGGTAAGCTTGCTAAGAAAAAAAGCCCAATAAATATCATTTGATAGGCTTCTGTTTTGGAGAATAATGGATAAAAAATTAAAACCAAAAGTGGAAACAATACAAAACTAATACTCTGAGTTAGTAGATGCACTGGCCAGCGACGAAAATCGTTTTTTAGCTGCGTTTTGTCCAATTTTAGACCATAAAAAAAGAAAACTCCCACTACACCAATATCAATTATTCGATCGAGATTAATAAATCCAAGCTGCCAAGTTGCCAATTGCGGAACAAAATATCCTACTATAATTGCCAATAAAAGCAATAGAATAAAATTATCGGGAATAATTTTTTTTATATTCAAGATTAGATTTTTTTTACACTGATTCGATGTTTATCGAACATACTTTAAAACAAAGGTAAAACTATTTTGGCGCGAAAATTATTTCTTGTAAAATCCTTTTTTACTTACCAAACAATTAGTATGTAAAATAAACGATAAGTCTTGGCTGATATTTCTTTGGTAAGATAAAAAATATGTAATTTTATACCCTAACTCATAGAGGTTATATTCATATGAAAAAAACTTTATTTACGATAGGGCTTTTTGTCCTTAGCATGGGGAGTTTTGCACAAATTCCAGATGGATATTATAATACGGCGACGGCAGATGGTTTTATACTAAAAACACAACTGAAGAATATTATTTCAGGACACAATGATCGTGGTTACGGAGCATTGTGGGATTTATATAAAAAAAATAATCCGAAAAACGGTTTCAAGGATATATACTATGAAAAAGACAATACGTTGTTAGATATTTATTCTGAGAGTCCGACAGCATCAGACCCATACAACTATATTCCTGGATCTGGACAATGTGGAAATTATGCAAAAGAAGGCGATTGCTATAACCGAGAACATCTTATCCCACAATCGTATTTTAATAAAGCAACCCCAATGGTTTCGGATGCATTCCATATTTGGCCAACCGATGGGTATGTGAACAGTAGAAGAGCAAATTATCCTTTTGGTGTAGTAGCCAATGCAGTTTGGACTTCGAAAAACGGAACAAAATTGGGGAACAATCTTAATGCTGGATATTCAGCTGGCTATAGCAAGACAGTTGTTGAACCGATTGATGAATTTAAAGGTGACATTGCTCGAGTTTTTTTCTATTTTGTGACGCGTTATGAAGATAGAATGCCAAGCTTCTATTCGAGTAATTCAGAAGTAAGAGCAATGTTCGATGGAACAGCAAATAAAGCTTTTAGCGAAACATTCCTAAAGATTCTCTATACATGGCACATCATGGATCCGGTAAGCGAACGTGAGCGAAACATCAATGATCTAATATATTACACCCATCAGAATAACCGAAATCCGTTTATTGACCATCCAGAATTTGTGAATAAGATTTGGAAAATGGACATGAGTATAGATAATTTCGATTACCAAGAAAGAAAAGATATAATTGTTTATACATCAGCCAATAATACAGTTTCTGTGCGATTAGAAAATAGCAATAAAAACATTGCTAGACTTACGTTGTACAATTTGCAAGGACAAATTGTAGCACAAAAAGAAAATCTTAGAAAAGAGAAAACGGTAGAATTACGCAGCAAACAAAGTGGAGTTTATATCCTGAAAGTCGAAGGTAAAGGTTTGGAAATAAACAAAAAAGTAATTCTAAAATAATTTGAATAATAGAAGTATCATCAACAAAGGAATACTCATCTTAGAATCCAGAATTATTTCTGGATTTTTTTTATTAAATCTATCAACTAACAGAAAAAAACAAGCTATTAAATACCACGTAAACATTTAGTGAAATAATTGCAGTGAACTTCCGTTTTATAGATAATTCTATCATTTTACGTATCTTTATCACTAAATAAGAAGTAAGATTGTACTTTTGTATCCTATGAAAACGAGACCACTAAAATGCATATTAACGGCAGGTATATTTGCGAGCATAATTTTTTCATGTTCGACAACGAAGATTACAAACTCTTCTACCCAGCCAGTTTATAGAAAAATAGAGAAACCTACCGTCCGAGAACCCATCGTAAAAGAGGTCCCGAAAGTTGTCGAAGAACCCAAAGTAGAAAACAAATTCTACGAGGTAAATCTACCAAAAGTCAATCGTGAGTTTCGTGCCGCTTGGATTGCAACGGTAGCCAATATCAACTGGCCTTCGCGCAATAATTTATCGACCGAAGATCAGAAAAAAGAAGCAATTCGTCTATTGGATCTATTACAAGAGGGGAATTTCAATGCGGTAATTTTTCAGGCAAGACCTTCTGCCGATGCTCTGTATAAAAGTAATTACGAACCATGGTCGTATTTTTTGACTGGTGAAATAGGTCGCAGTCCGTATCCCTACTACGATCCTTTAGAATTTTGGGTAACCGAAGCGCATAAACGCGGAATGGAGTTGCATGTATGGCTCAACCCATATCGCGCACATCACTCTACGGGAGGTGCGGTAAATAATGCGTCGATGGTGAAACGATCACCCGAAAATGTAATTCGACTAAGAAACGGAATGTATTGGTTCGACCCTGCACATACCAAAACTCAAAACCATGTCTCAAAAGTGGTTCAGGATATTGTTTTACGCTATGATGTAGATGGAATACATTTCGATGATTATTTTTACCCTTACGCTTCTTATAATGGTGGAGCAGACTTCCCAGACAATGCGACATGGAAAATCTACCAAAATAGTGGCGGAAAGCTATCGCGAGCCGATTGGCGCCGAGAAAATGTCAATACCATTATCGAAAGAATATATAAAGAAATAAAACAAATAAAACCGCACGTGAAATTTGGTGTAAGTCCTTTCGGGATTTGGAAACCAGGTTACCCAGCAGGTATAAAAGGTTCTTCTCAGTATGACGAATTATATGCCGATGCAAAGCTATGGTTGAATAAAGGTTGGGTTGATTATTTTTCGCCACAATTGTATTGGCCAATCAATTCATCTGGGCAAAGTTTTCCGGCATTGCTCAACTGGTGGCAATCAGAAAACACATTTAATCGTCACCTTTGGCCTGGTCTTAATACTGTTGAAGTAAAAGTTGCTGATCGTACTTCTGAGATATTAAATCAAATCAAACTCTCCGAACAAATTCTACAAAACAGTGTTGGTGTTGTGCACTGGAGTATAGCTGGACTGATCAAAAATCCGTCGTTGTTGCAAGCCTTGAGAAATGGTCCTTACAAAGAAAAAGCTCTGGTACCTGCAAGTCCATGGTTGCCATCCAAACCAATGCATAGACCAAACTTGGAGGTGGAAAATGATCAACATCGTTTTCGTGCACATTGGTCTACAGTCGACAATTCTCTTGTAAACAAATGGATATTGTACACACGTTACGACGATCACTGGAGTACAGAAATTCTAGATGGGTCGATTACTTCTAAAACTATAGATTATCAAAAATTCGGACAAAAACTAAATGCCGTAGCTATCAAAGCTGTTGATCGATTAGGCAATGAGAGTGAATATTTTGCAGAAAGAATTAATTGATTCTAGTAAAGTCTTATTTTTTGAATATAAAATAAACTGCCAAGACTAAAAACACAAATCCAATGAGGTGATTGAATCGAAAAGTTTCGTTCTTAAACACTAATAAAGTAAAAGCAGTGAACACGCAAAGTGTAATTGCCTCTTGGATTACTTTCAATTGCCAAATACTAAAAGGCCCACCGTTACCCTCATAGCCTATTTTGTTGGCAGGCACTTGTGCCATATACTCGAACAAGGCAATCCCCCAACTGATCAAGATAATGGCAGGCAATCCTAGTTTGCTAAACCAACTCAACTCTTTGAATTTCAAATGTCCATACCAAGCAAAAGTCATAAAAACATTCGATAAAATAAGCAAGCTAATCGTATAAATACCTTTCATATAAAGTATAGAAATAATCTTCCAAAAGTAGAAAATAATTTGTTTCTGTATTAGGATGCTTAGAGTTTACTGAGATAAATTTTGTTTTTTAGGTAAAAAACGAGTAAATTAGGAGACTAAATAATTAATATTAACTTTTTAACTTTATATTAAAACATATGGGAAAAGGAGATTTAAAAACAAGGAGAGGAAAAATTGCCAATAGAAGTTATGGGGTTAGAAGACCCAGAAAAGTTTATCGTTATGTAGTTGAGGAGGAAACGAATACAAAAGCAGAAAAAAAAGAAAAATCTACTGCGAAAAAATCTAAATAATTTCCTACATTTTATTGATAAAACGAAATCCCTAAAATAAAATCTATTTCAGGGATTTTTTTTACGAACACTCATAAATCAACCAGATTATAGTATCGGTTGATGAGTATAAATTTCGACTTGTTGCGTGCGAAGAATTTGTCAGCATACCAGAACACACCAACACTATTACCGAAAAAAATATCATCTTATTAGAAGTACAGCTTTTTTCTGAAAAAAATATTTAAGGCTAACGTCTAGAATTATTTTCCGTTTTATTAAGGTTGATTGAGATCTTTACTGTATTTTTGAAGTTTTATGTAGAATGGAGATTTGTAAAGATACCATCATAGAAGAGTTACAAAATATTCTGCTTAATAAACTCAATCATTACGATAAGTTGATTGCAGACTTACGTGCGAGCAATACCGATACCAAAAGTAGTATGGGAGACAAGTACGAGACTTTTCGTGAGATGTTGAACCAAGAAATTAACCATTTATTGCATCAGAAAAAAATGATTCTAGCTCAGCAACAAGTCGTCGAAAATCTCACCAATGACCCCCATAGTATTGTCGACTTCGGATCATTTGTTATTACAGATTTTGGTAATTTTTATATATCAACCAGCTTAGGAGAAGTAAATTTCAACGGGATAAAATTTATCACCATATCTCAGCAAACTCCTTTAGCAAATGCATTGATCGGATTAAAAGAAAATCAAACTTTCGAGGTCAACCAAAAGAAATATACAATACAAGCCATTTACTAAATGAGCATTTACCATAAACAAGCAACAGTGGGTTTCATTTTTGTGACCATGTTGATGGATATTATCGGAATCGGAATTATTATACCAGTTCTACCCAGATTATTAGAAGAGTTGATCGGTTCTAATCTCAGTGATGCCGCTAGAGTAGGAGGTTGGTTGTTGTTTTCGTATGCACTAATGCAATTTCTTTTTTCTCCGCTGATTGGGAACATCAGCGATAAATATGGCAGGCGAAAAGTCCTTCTAGTATCCTTGTTTGTGTTTACTATCGATTACCTAATTTTAGCATTTTCCTCTACCTTATTTTGGTTGTTTCTTGGTCGGATATTGGCCGGAATTACTGGTGCAAGTGCTTCTACATCCGTCGCCTACATTGCCGATATAAGTACCGAAGAAAATAAGGCTAAAAATTATGGTGTAATAGGCGCAGCCTTTGGGATAGGTTTTATATTAGGACCATTAATAGGTGGCGTTTTAGGACAATATGGTTCTCGAGTTCCGTTTTATACCGCTGCAGTTCTATGTTTTATTAATTTCTTGTATGCACTTTTCTTCTTGCCAGAATCTCTTCCGGTAACCAAAAGACGACCGATCGATTGGAAATCTGCGAACCCAATTGGCTCAATCAGGTTTTTTGCAAAATATAAACCGATTTTACTATTGATGGTGGCAATGTTTTTTATGTATATGGCAGGACATGCTGTGAACACTACATGGACATTCTTTACAATGTATCGTTTTGGATGGGATGAAAAAATGGTCGGAATATCGCTTGCCGTAGTCGGAGTTATGGTAAGTTTGGTACAAGGATTTCTGGTACGATGGAGCAATCCAAAGTTCGGAAATGCAAAAAATATTCTTACCGGTCTTACCATAAATATGATAGGGTTATTTCTTTTTTCTATAGCAAAAGAATCGTGGATGCTTATAGTATTTTTAGTGCCCTATTGTATCGGAGGAATTGCAGGACCCGCCCTACAAACAGAAGTCACCAATTACGTAAACGAAAATGAGCAAGGACAATTACAGGGGACAATCAACAGCATCAATAGCTCCACAGCAATTTTTGGTCCATTGATTATGACAGGACTTTTCCACTATTTCACACAACCGACAGCTATTTTACAATTACCACAAGCACCCTTTGTAATGGGAGCGATTTTTCAATTATTAGCCGTAATTTTTGCGTATCGGTCACTCAAAAAATATAGTACTTCTTTATAATTCTATTGACAAATAATTATTCAACTTTTTATTAAGCCTTTACAGAAACTAAAATATCAGAACATACACATTTCCCCCAAAGATGATGTATGGCATTGGTAAGAAGGTGAAGATACAACCGAAAAAGAAACACTTGCCAACTAAAATAAATATATGAATAATAAAGTTGGATAAATAAGCTTAGTTTTGCAGAAAATTTCTAGAAAATGAAAATGAAAGGTTATGCATTAGGCATAATTTCAGCAGTCTCTTACGGATTAATTCCAATATTCATTTTGCCAATTAAGCAAACAAATTTTTCGTTGGATACAACATTATTTTATCGTTTTTTTATCTCTGCTTTGCTCCTTTTACCTGTTTTGTGGTACAAAAAAGAAAACCTGAAAATTACACCAAAAGAATTGTATGTTGTAGTTTTGTTGGGGTTGAGTTACGCCTTATCGTCAGAGTTTCTTTTTATGGGGTACGATTTGCTTTCACCCGGGATTGCATCTACAATTCTCTTTATTTACCCTGTTTTTGTAGCACTTATAATGTTTTTAGTGTTCAAAGAAAAACTTAATCGACTGACCGTTTTATCATTGATTTTAGCCTTTTCTGGCGTGTTGACTCTAAGTATGAAAAACAATAGTTTCGAAATTAATTTTCCAGGTCTGATAGTTGTTTTGCTGAGTGCATTTTTCTATGCATTGTATATTTTGATCGTTAACCAGACCAAAATAAAATTATCAGGATTCAAACTCACCTTTTTTTCATTCTTATTTACGTCTCTATATTTCTTGGTGAAAGCCAAATTTTTGGGTGATTCTTTGCTTTTGCCTAATGTTAATATGTTGATTAATTTTGTGGTTTTTGCTTTTGTTACTACCTTAATTTCTAGCTTAGCGCTCGTATTTGCCATAAAATATATTGGTTCTACACCTACGGCAATTCTAGGAGCATTAGAACCTGTGGTTGCCGTTGCTGTAAGTGTTTTGATGTTTAATGAAGTACTGACTATTAATCTAATAATAGGCATCACTTTAATTATCATTGCTGTGATTGTCAATATTATATCCGATAGTAGAAAAGCAAAAGTAGCTTCCGATATTTAACTATAAATATGGTTTATCCGAAGGATGTTATTTTGATTTTAATAAGACTGAACCCTGTAAATGTTGTCCATTTTCTAGTTCGATCAAATACCAATAACTTCCAGTTTCTAGTTTCGCGTTGTTTGTTTTTCCGTCCCATCTGAATTGATCTTTTATCGTAAGAACGCGTAGGAGATGTCCGTATCTATTGAAAATTTTTACAACAGCATTAGGATTATCTTTCAGTACTAAACTCAAATCCCACGTGTCGTTTATCCCGTCAGAGTTTGGTGTGAATGCATTTGGAATTTGATAAACCTGTGTAGAAATTTGGGTAAAACAATTTCCGTTTATCGAACGCACCCGGATTACATACTCTCCCTTTTCTACTACAGGAAATGTAGTCGACTTTTGCCAAGGAAAAATTATGGTTCCATCGGGTTTTTCTAACTGATATTCTACATCGGTATTGCCATCGGTAGCCACTAGATGAATCACTTGGGTAGCATCTGTTTTTATTATTATTGATGGGAAGATTACCGTTTCAACAATTGTTTCAGCACGGCTTTTGCAACTTCCGTTGCTCACTATTACAGAATATTTACCTGGCTTTGTGGCTTCGTATGTAGGCGATGTTCCTACCAAATTATCGTTTTCATCATACCAAAAATATTCATCATACTTTGCGTTAATATATAAGATTACGGTTGCAGAATTTTCTGGACATAAATGAAAAATGGGTGCAATACTTACTGCAATTTCTTCGTTGATAAGTACCGCCAACTGTTTGCTCATAGAACCACAGATGTTGTTCTCTGTAACTTCTAGAATATATCTCCCCTTTGGGGTATTGGCCCAATTGATTTCTACCTGATTGTTTGTCGGAGTAAGTGGCTGAATGCTACCCAAAAAAGAAGTGTCGTTTACTTGCCATACATAGGTAGAATTAGTTGTGCCATATCCGTTATTTTCGTCCGTATCGACTTTATAAATCTTCGTCTCGCCAACACAAATCATCTGTTCTTGCCCAAATACAACACTATTGCTCACTAGGAGCAACAGTGTCGAAAGGCAAATTTTCGAATTATTGTGTTTGGTTAATTTCATTGCTTGTGTTTAATCAAAAACTATATCAGAGGTCGAAACTACGATCACAATTGTACTCGCTTTATTTTCTGGCGTTATAGTAATCTTCGTTCCGTTACTCAATTCTATTTCTGTCAAAATTACTTCGATCAAGGTAGAACCTGCAGTCGGCGTTACGGTAATTTTTCCATTACCTGCTGCGTCAATAAGAATTGGATTGTTATCGTTCGTTGTCCCGCCGGTTATAGTGTAAAGAATTTTGCTATTTGCAGGGGCATTACTGATGGTGAATCCTGTTGCTGTATCCTCACACGTCTCTACATTGTCTGCAGCAAAATTGATATTGATTTCATTGATGATGACAAAAATTTCCTTCGATGTACCTACACAAGTGTTATTGGTTTCTACAACTGTTAATCTATATTTTCCGGCCGGAGTTGTTTTCCAGTCGATGGTAATATTGTTGCCACTTGTTGTGTTTTTGGTCAAGCTAAGCGAAGGAGAATTGGTTATTTCCTGAGGCGTTGCATCCGTCGTGAAAATTTTCCATTCGTAGGTAGAACCACTTGTACCTTCGGGTGAATCGTCTGTATCAACACTATAATTTTTAATATCTCCGGGAGAAATATTTTGTGTGATTTGTGCTTTTAATCCTATCGAAATAAACGTAAAGATTAAGAGACTTAGATAAGTAATGATGGAGTTTTTCATGCGATTATATTTTTAATCCAATGGAGTGATTTCGGATGTTTTTACAATATTGATTTCTATAGTTTCTGTAATGGTAAGTAGATAAGTTCTGCCGTTGATTTCTATTGAGTTAATGGTAAGAATAAGCGAGTTTTCTGATCCGTCATGTGTAAGATTGATACTTGCTTTTCCTGAGGCATCAATAGTGATATTGCCTTCAGTCGGCGTTCCGTTTGTTACGGTATAATGAAGAATGCTGCCAGCTAGAGCATCGCTAATCTGAAAGCTTGTACTGCTACCTGCACAAATTTTCTCGGTTGGAGGCGTAACCGTAATATCTGTTTTGGGGCTGATGATTTTCACCTGAAAAGTTTGCTCATCGCTACAAGTAAGATTCTTTTCAACTACCTTAATCTCATATTCACCTTCTGGCGCTTGTGACCAATTTATGGTTGCTTTGTTATCATTGGTTATTATGTTTTCTCCAATTCCAGGAGGAAAAGAAACATCTGTAGATGGAGTTACTGTCCATTCATATGTCGAGCCTGGGGTTCCGTCTGGTTCGGCCAAATCGACACCATAAGTCTTGTTGCCTGTACCTAGTAACAATTCTTGGTCTACTTGGGAATAAGCGATACTAGTCACCAATAATAGGGCGAAAGTAATAAGGGTTTTTAATAGATGGTTTATCATAGATAGATAATTTTATTTTTTTTATACTAATTAATTGGTTCTATAGGTGTTGTTTCTACGCTTTTGTTGACGATGACTTTATAATAACCAGAATTCACAACGGCGGAATTACTTTGCATAGTTCCACCTTGGTTTTTTTTGTGGTTTAACGTATACTTTATTTTGGCAAAATAAAAGAAAGTACCCGTTTCGTTGGCCGGTATTGTCAAAAGATTGCTTGTACTTGATGATATTTCAGTAGGATTACTTAAAGTATTAACAGTACTTTTATACCATCCAACTACCTCTTGTATCGACTTCTCTCCATCTTTCTCTATTTCTAAGGTTATATTCTCTCCTTCACAAACCTTTATTTCTCCAATTAAATCATTCACTTCTAGATTTTCTGGTTTAAAGTTATTATCGAATTCATTATGGCTTTCTTCGGTTTTCCAGTTGTTCGGATTCAATAACCGAATCATCCATTGGTTGCGAGAAGTAGAAGTTTTTGGTCCGTTGTAATAATGATAATGTTTGAAATCTTCTTTTTTTTCTGCTAATAAACTCAAATGAAAGTTTCTTAAATCTTTTTTATTATCATTGTTAGGATTTTCATCAGGTAAAGAAGAGTCATTGCTAGAACCTGTTTTTCCTTTCCAAACTATTTTGTTATTAAAAGCAAAAAGATAAGGTTTATCTTTAAGATTTCCTTTATGATTTCCATTATTGGACCATTGGTTTTTACCATCGACAAGGAAAAATTGATCATGTTGAGCAAAATCGAAATTATTATTATTACCATTTAAAACTTCTACTTTCCAATCAGGGTTCACTTTCTCTAGTTTATTTTTATCAGAGTTAGGAATAATATTAAGTGCGATTACTGTCCCTTTTTTAATATATTTTCTTGATGTAAATCTCAATACTCCTTCGGTCGTCCCAAAATAGTTATCATTTACTCTTTCCCAACCGTTATCGGTGATAATAAAAGAAGTGCCTTGTCGCAGATGGTCTAATGGAACCAAGTAAATTTTATCGTCGATTTCATTGTGGTTCTTTTTTTTACAATGATTATTAAAACATGCATTGATACCCAATAAAACGATATCTCCCTTTGCTAAAGTAGTTTGAGCAGAGAGTGGTAGGTTAATCCCGAGAACGAAGAAAAAGAAAAAGGATATAATTTTTTTCAATCAAAATTTTCTTTGGGTTCTATTGCAAAATTATTACATAACACATTAGAAAAGTTAAAAAAATGTAAAAATATTATTACGATTGTTTTATTATTTTGATATATGAATTAATTATTGATATGGTTGATTCAGAAAGATCAATGAAAGAAAATTTACTATCATAGGTCAATTCAATATTCTTAATAAAAGTTTATCTTTCGATACATATTTTTGCAATTAATTATGTCGAATATAGATTTTATACACGAAGAAAAAGCAGCGGATATTGGCAATTTTTTGGTAGGTAGATTATTGCCTTTTCGTCAAAAAAGAAATATTGGCCCTTTTGTATTTATCGATCATATGGGGCCAGTCACGTTGGATCCGTACCAAAATTTAGATGTAGGTCCGCATCCTCATGTAGGTTTATCTACCTTAACGTATTTGTTCGAAGGTTCTATCATGCACCGCGATTCTTTAGGCAACGAAATGGAAATAAAGCCAGGTGCCGTAAATTGGATGACCGCCGGAAAAGGAGTAACCCACTCCGAAAGAACACCAGAATATCTTCACACGAAAGATAAAAGTCTCCATGGTTTGCAAATTTGGGTTGCTTTGCCCAAAGAACTAGAAAATTCTGCTCCTTCTTTTCATCATATCGATGCCAATCAATTACCAAGTTGGGAAGAAAACGGTGTACATTTTCGTTTGATTGCTGGTGAATTTGATGATAAAACATCCAGTGTGCCTGTTTGTTCTAAGTTGTATATGATAGAAGTGAAAGTCGAAAAAGACACCCTAATCGATTTTCGAGATAAATTATATGGCGAAAGTGGTTTGTATATTTTGGATGGGATGGTTCGTATAGACGGAAATGAGTTTGGTCCGAAACAAATCCTCATTACCAAAGAAGCACATCTTTGCATCTTTGAGGTATTGGCAGGTTCTATAGTTTATATTTTCGGTGGTGAACCTTTCCCAGAAGAACGATTTATTCGTTGGAATTTTGTGTCAAGTTCGAAAGAAACTTTAGACCAAGCCGAAGACGATTGGCGAAATCATCGCTTCCCGAAAGTGTATAACGATGAAGAAGATTACGTTCCGATGCCTGTTTATCGAATCAAATAAGAAGTATAATGAAATGAAAAATACTTCAAAAAATAATTTTTTTTTTGAAGTATTTTCTGTATGATTTATTGTGTCTTAATGATTAAAGTCTTTGTTTTGTATTCTCACGGCATTCAATATTGCTAAGAGTGCAACCCCAACATCTGCAAAAACAGCTTCCCACATGGTCGCAATTCCGCCTGCACCCAAAATCAAAACCAAAGCTTTTACCCCAAAAGCTAAACCAATATTTTGCCAAACTATTTTTTTAGTTTCTTTACTAATTCGGATTGCCATCGGGATTTTCTTAGGTTGATCATCTTGAATCACAACGTCGGCGGTTTCTATCGTCGCATCACTTCCCAAGCCGCCCATAGCCATCCCAACATCGCTAATGGCAACAACGGGCGCATCATTTACACCATCGCCAACAAAAGCAACTGTTTGGTTTTTCGCTTTGATAGCTTTCACTTTCTCTAACTTATTTTCAGGTAGTAAATCACCGTAGGCTTCATCAATCCCGAGCGTTTTGGCAACTTCTTGTACCACAGCATCTTTATCGCCACTCAACATCGTTGTTTCGATACCTAGCGAATGCAATTCGTCTATCGTTTGTTGCGCATCCGATTTTATTTGATCGGCAATGGTGATGTAGCCTATAAATTTTTCGTTTTTGGCAATGGCTAAAGTCGTTAGGGTTGTTTGCATCAATTCTTTCGGATATTGAACCGAAAATTGATCGAGCAATCGAAAGTTTCCTACCAAATACCAGTCGACATCGATTTTTGCTTTCAATCCTTTTCCGGGTATTTCTTCAGAGGATTCTAGCTTAATAGTCTCATCAACTTTCCCTGCGTATTCATGGATTGCCGTGGCAATTGGATGTGTACTTTTACTTTCTATTAGGTTGATATGTTGCAAAATTTTTTCTTTGTTTTCGGTAGAAGTGAGGTTTACTTCTTGTACTTTGAAAATCCCTTCGGTTAGTGTACCTGTCTTATCCATCGCCACGTGTTGTATGTTGGCTAAAAGATCGATATAAGAACCTCCTTTGAAAAGAATACCGTGCTTACTTGCTGCGCCAATTCCACCAAAGTAACCTAATGGTATAGAAATTACCAAAGCACATGGGCAAGAAATAACCAAGAAAACCAATGCACGATAGAGCCATGTACCAAAATCATACTGATCTACAAAAAAGTATGGTAGAAATGTAATTGCAATTGCCAAATACACCACAATTGGGGTATAGACGCGTGCAAATTTAGCAATGAATAGTTCGGTTGGAGCTTTTTGTGAACTTGCGTTCTGAACCAGGTGTAGAATTCTCGATAACTTGCTGTCTTCGAATGCGGTTGTAACTTCTATGAGTGCTAAAGAGTTGAGGTTAATCATTCCGGCCAAAACGACCTCATTTTGGGTTTTCTGTTCGGGTAAACTTTCGCCTGTCAATGCAGAAGTGTTGAAGTTTGCTTTCTCTGAAAGTAATTTTCCGTCTAAGGCTAGCTTTTCGCCTGGTTTCAATTGAATAATATCACCAATTTTTACGTCTTTCGCATTTACAATTTTTGGCTGATTATCAACTAAAATTGTGGCTTCATCCGGTCGTTGATCCAAGAGTGTTTGAATGTTTTTTCTTGCTCTAGTTACTGCCATTGCTTGGAAATTTTCTCCGACCGTATAAAATAACATCACTGCTACTGCTTCTGGATATTCTTTCAGAGCAAAGGCTCCTATTGTAGCAATTCCCATCAAGAAGAATTCGGAAAAGAAATTTCCTGCCCGTATGTTCAGATAAGCATCACGCAACACAGGAAATCCTACCGGGATATAAGCTGCAAAATACCAAGCAAATCGAAACCAACTGCTAAACCATTCTGCTTTGGCGACATAATCGAGTGTAATGCCAATCATCAACAAAACAAAACTTATGATTGCAGGAAGAAACAATCTGAATAAATTTCTAGAAACTTCGTGCGTATGTTCATGGTCGTGATGGTCGTGTGCAATTGTTGTCTCCTCGATAGTGCAACACCCAGAATGACAGTTTGGGGTTTTTTTTTTCGAGGAATTTTTTATGTTTTGTGTAGACATCTTTATTTCTTTATAAAACAAAGTTATTGTAAAGAAGAATGCAACACTATTGCAAAGTTTTTTGGCAGAGGGGACAAATTCCTCTGGTCATGAACTGAAATTCTTTAAACTGATAATCTTTTGGGAGTTGCAATTTGGTCAAGTCAATCTCCTCTAAACAAGTTACTTGCTGGCATTTTGTACACAAAAAATGTACATGTATATCATGGTGTTTCCCTTCTTCGCATTCATTTTGGCAGAGGAGATATTTGGTAGAGTTATTTTCTGTAATGGTGTGTAGAATGCCTTTCTGCTCGAAAGTTTTTAGTGTTCTGTATAATGTAGTTCGGTCAGCAGTGTAAAAAACTTCTTCCAAATCGGATAATGATAGTGCATTTTGTTCTTTTATAAAATGTTTATAAACCATTTTTCTCATGGCTGTTGGTTGTATTTTTTTGGCTATCAAAAAAGCATCGATATCCGTTTCCATTGCTCTAAACTTATTTCCCAAATTTACGAAATTCTCTATTCATATGGTAAATTCCTCTTGCGAATAAAAGCTATATCAGCTCAGCTGCCATATAAAATGATTGTTGTTTCTTACTTAGGGTTGTTTTCTAATTTCTAGTTTCTATATTTAAGAAAAGTTATACAATACTGGTTATTAATAAAAAATAGTTTAAGAAGTTTTTGGTTTTGATGTTAATAAGATGATATTCAATAATTTATTGTAGAGCATAAATTCTGTAGTGTTGATGAGTGTTCCATGCAGAGTGTATATTTATTTTGTATATCTGTATATTTATTGATTGTTTTTTACTTCTAATACAATTAATGTAATTCTTTAATTAAGAGAAAGGATGGAATGATTCGTATTTTTCCTACAGAAATTTTTAAGGAAGTTTCATTTGAAAACAACCGAACAAGACGTTACTCACTTTGACAGAAGTTATTCGTATCAAAAAGAGGATGTTAAAACCGAATAGAAAAAATCGTTTGCGTTTGATTGTAAAAGAGTTTGGGATAAGCGAAATACAATTGTACAGAATAAAAAGAGGCGAAAACTTGGGCATGTGAAAGTAAATTTCCCGCAAGATAAAAGAGACGAGCAAAAGAAATAGACAAGGCTAGTGTCGATATAGACGACAAGGTTGCATTATACAAATACAACCTTGTTTGTTTTTATTAAATCTTATTACTTTTATCCATTAATGGCTTCTACATTGTTCACCACTTCTGGCAACATTTGTTTTAGTAAACCTTCGATTCCATGTTTTAGCGTTGCGGTTGAAGAAGGACAACCTGAGCATGCACCTTGTAAGAGCATTTTTGCTGTTTTGGTTTGTTCGTCAAACTCTATCAACTCGATGTTTCCTCCGTCGTTTGCTACAGCTGGCTGCACATATTCATCTAAAATAGCTTTTATTTGTTGTTCTACATCGGTCATTTCTTCAATAGATTTTATAGCTACTTCGTGAGGGATTTCGGTCACAAACTCATAATCATCATTAAAAATTTTCCCGTCTGTTTGTAGATAATTCAAAACAAAAGAACGAACATCCATTGTCCATAAATCCCACGATTCCGTGTCATTTTTGGTTAATGAAATGTAGTTTTCGGCAATAAAAACCTCCTCTATAAAAGGATATTCTTGGAAAATTGCCGTTGCAATAGGAACGTTTTGTGCCTTTTCTCTACTTTTTATTTCGATGATAGAAGGTACTAATAATTTATTAGAAACAAATTTCATCACGGCCGGATTTGGTGTCATCTCGGCATACAATGTAAAAGGAACTTTCTTTTTCGAGTCGTAAATAATCGTATCATCATCATAATGTTCTTGGATTATTTCTATCAAATCATCCGAAACATCTTCCCATTTTATCGTATCTATTTTTTCTAGGGCAACAAAATTCGCTGTGATAAAAACTTTGTCAATAAAAGGAAAAGTCAACAAAACTTGCGCCAAAGGCGAATTCTCTGCAGAATCATCTTTTTTGTATTCCACACCACCTGCAGTAAGCTGGGTTGGACAAACAAACTTCAAGATATTGGGGTTGGGTGTATTTTCTGTATAAATTGTTTTCATACAGCAAATTTAGTCATAATTCTTGTATCTTTACAGGGTTTAATATAATCTTAACGATGGCATATATAAAAGAGTTGAATGGCAAACAGCCACGATTCGGAGAAAATTGTTTTTTAGCAGAAAACGCAGTGATTGTAGGTGATGTAGAAATGGGGGATAATTGTTCGATTTGGTTTTCGGCAGTTTTACGCGGTGATGTTCATTTTATTAAAATAGGAAATAATGTCAATGTGCAAGACAATGCTACGGTGCATGCCACTTATAAGAAGTCGCCCACTACTATAGGAAATTTTGTGTCGATTGGTCACAATGCAATTGTGCACGGTTGCACAATACACGATAATGTTTTGATTGGAATGGGTGCAATCGTAATGGATGATTGTATTATCGAGTCTAATTCTTTGATCGCTGCAGGAGCTGTTCTCCCTAAGGGGACACATGTAAAAGAAGGAGAATTGTGGGCAGGCGTTCCAGCCCAAAAAATTAGAGAGGTGCCGAATTCTCTAAAAGAAGGCGAGATAGAAAGAATAGCGAATAATTATACACTCTACAGCAGTTGGTATAAATCATCGTAGACAAGGCTTATTGCCGAACAATTACATGAAAACACTTGATTTTATTTTCTTTCACGTAGAATATCTTTCCTGCACGCACAAAACTCTGCAAAACATCTTCTAAGTGTTTTTCTAGTTTTTTATTGTGTTGAAGTTGATGATTAAATCGGACATACGAAATATCAAAAGCAGCACCAAAATTATGTGAACTATCATTCACAGATGCATTCGAATTTACTTTTCGTAAACGTTTCTGATCTTCTAACGTTCTGGTAAGCGAAGTTACAACAAAGAAATTTTGTCCTGTGATCCGAACAAATTCTCGTGCAATATCTGCTACTATTTTGTTTGCTTGCGGGACTAAATAGGGGTGGCTATGGGTAAGATCGGTTACGCGATAACCGTATCCTCTTTGTTTCACTTTTACCAAACTTCCTTTACTGATTAGACGATTGAGCTGTTTTTGGTCTTTGATAAGAGTTACTCCATGCGATTTAGCAGCATCTAGATGTAGTAAATACTCCTTGCTAGGTTCTACTTTTGCTTGCGAAAAACAGAATGAGGTTAAGCATAAAAAACAAAGTATTGCTCCGAATCTGTACATCTCTAATTCAATTATTATTCACAAACATACAAAAAAAAGTAAAGGAGCGATAACACTTCAGGTTTGTTGGCCTTTACGTTTTATATTTTAGACTTCATGATAATGATCTTCTTCTAGCATTTCAGGATAAACCAAATGCGGGTTTCGAACGGTTACATGAAAACAAGGTTGTCTTCTTTCTTTTATATAGTATATTTTTCCTTGTGCAACCAAATCATCTAAGATTGCCTGAAGTTTACTTTCTAGGGTGTAGTTCCTGCCTCTTATATTATCGTATTGCGAATAAGAAATATCAAAGGCAGCACCGTATTCATGCGAGCTATTTCCTTTGGCAGCATTACTATTCACTCGTCTCAATTTAGACTGTGTTTCTTGTGTGCGTGTCAACGATGAAATACTAAGCTTACGATTGTTTTCTGCATAGAAACGAGTAGATATTTCTTCTAAAACTACCAGAGCAGGTTCGATTAAGACTGCACGGCTATGCGTAAGTTTTTGGATGATATAACCCTCTCCTTCTTCGGGGACGTTTACCAACTTGTGTTGAGCAATCAATTCATCCATATGAAAATAATCGGTAATCAAAGGAACGCTAAAAGATGAGGCCTCGAACACATGATCTTTATATGTAATATTATCTTTTACGTAAACTTTAGAAGGTGCAGAATATTTGAGAGAAGATTGGTTTGTATTTGCTGCAAATGACTTCATGTTTTGAAGTTTGCATTCAAAATGAAAGATTCTACAGATTCGGCAGACTGAGCATTTAGTAGAGTTGTAGTCGTAAAAAAAGCAGTAAGTATTAATTTTTTCATTCTCCAACAATTTTATAAAAATCAAAAATAATCCATAATTTCTATAAAGAAGAAATGGAAAATGATAAAATTATTATAAAAAAATCTTAAAAATTGTCGAGAATGAATTGATTTTTAGTGATTTATTCTATTGATAATGTTTATAAAATTGTTAATTATATTGTGTCAAATTTTATGCCAATTTGTGATTTTTTATAATAAATATTTGTTCTATTGTTTCTATATCATAAAATTGTAAAGGTTTTTATGTTTATAAATTTACTTTACTATAGGTAGTATCTAAAAAAAGAGATGTAAACAAGAAAGAAGTTTTACTCTAAAAAAATATGTATTTTTGTTACATACGATTAATCCAAAAAAATTAGGCAAATGTCAAAAGTAAAAATTGGTGTAGTTCAGATGAGTTGCACGGCAAACAAAGAAGAAAATTTACAAAAAGCTATACAAAAAGTTCGCGAAGCAGCAGATAAAGGAGCACAAATCGTTTGTTTACAAGAGTTGTTTACTTCACTCTACTTTTGCGATGTAGAAGATTATGACAACTTCGATTTGGCCGAGTCTATCCCCGGTCCATCAACCAATGCATTGGCTGATGTTGCCAAAGAGAAAGGAGTTGTCGTGATAGCCTCATTGTTCGAGAAAAGAGCAGAAGGATTATACCATAATACCACAGCAGTTCTAGACGCCGATGGGACATATTTGGGGAAATATAGAAAAATGCATATCCCAGATGATCCTGCTTTTTACGAGAAGTTCTATTTTACGCCAGGAGATTTAGGGTACAAAACCTTTCAGACCAAATTCGGGAAAATTGGCGTATTGATTTGTTGGGATCAATGGTACCCAGAAGCAGCAAGAATTACAAGTTTAATGGGAGCAGAGATTTTGTTTTATCCGACTGCAATTGGCTGGGCAACCGACCAAGACGAAGAAACCAATAAAGATCAGTACGATGCATGGCAAACGATTCAGCGATCGCATGCCGTAGCCAATGGTGTGCCAGTTGTTTCAGTGAATCGTGTAGGTTTTGAACAAGATGGTGCTATGAAATTCTGGGGTGGATCTTTCGTAACCAATGCCCAAGGAAAATTATTGTATTTAGCCTCTCATGAAGAAGAAGAGACAGAAGTGGTGGAGGTAGATCTTACCGAGTCTGACTTTTTCCGTAAACACTGGCCTTTTTTGCGTGATCGTCGAATCGACTCGTATCAGCCAATAACCAAACGTTTTTTAGACGAAGATTAATCCAAACATGCCATTCAAGCAATGGTAGAAAAGTGAAATAGTAGAATAATTACTGTAATAAAATATCTGAAAATTGACGAAAATCGATACCACAAAATACCCAAAAGATTTAGGATTTCATTTTCCTGCAGAATGGGAAGAGCACGAAGCGACATGGCTATCTTGGCCACACAAAGAAGAGTCTTGGCCCGATAGAATTCATTTGATTTATCCTGCATATGCACAATTTATAGCCGAATTGTCTAAAAGCGAGATTGTGAGAATCAATGTTGTAGATGAAGAAATGATGCGTTTTGCTGATGCTCATATCAAGAAAACGGATGCTTATCTCGATCAGATAGAATATTTTATTCATCCAACCAATGATGCTTGGTGTCGAGATCATGGACCAGCTTTTTTAGTAAATCGAGCAACCAAAGAGAAAGTTGTCGTTGATTGGGATTTCAATGCCTGGGGAGGAAAATATCCACCGTATGATTTAGATGATGTTATCCCGACCAAAGTAGCAGAGAAATTAAATTTACCTGTTTTTTATCCTCAGATTATAATGGAAGGGGGAGCGGTGGACTTCAATGGAGCAGGAGCGGTGCTTACTTCGAAATCTTGTTTATTAAACCCTAACCGCAATCCTCACTTAAATCAAGAACAAATCGAAGAGTATTTGAGAAATTACTATGGAGTTTCGCAAGTTCTCTGGGTCGATGACGGAATTGTAGGAGACGATACAGATGGCCATATTGATGATACCATTCGTTTTGTGAATGAAGATACGGTTCTTTGCGTTGTCGAGGAGGACAAGGAGGATGACAATTATGCGGTGTTGCAAAACAATCTGAAACAGTTATATGAAATGAAGTTGGAAGATGGTCGTTTGCTGAATGTCGTGCAATTGCCTATGCCAGACGCAGTTTATTGCGAAGGTGAGCGCTTGCCAGCATCGTATGCAAATTTCTATATTGCAAATAAATCGGTGATTGTGCCTACATATCGATGTGATAAAGATGCGATTGCATTAGAAATTATCCAAAAATGTTTTCCAGATAGAAAAGTTGTTGGGATAGATTCTACCGAAATTATATGGGGTCTAGGCAGTTTTCATTGTCTAAGTCAGCAAGAACCAAAAATTTAATGAGGTTTTTATATTCAGAACGATATATAATAGAAAAAGGAACTCCATGGGAGTTCCTTTTTTATTTTTAATAGATAAGATAATAATTATCCTTTTGCGATAGAACGTGAAATTACAATTTTCTGTATTTCAGATGTTCCTTCGTATATCTGAGTAATTTTGGCATCACGCATCATGCGTTCTACGTGGTATTCTCGTACGTAACCATTTCCTCCATGGATTTGTACAGCTTCGGTTGTTACCCACATGGCAGTAGTAGAAGCAAAAAGCTTGGCCATTGCTCCAGACTCTGAAATATCCTTTCCTTCGTCTTTTTCTACAGCTGCTTTTAAGCATAACATTCTAGCTGCCGTAATATTGGTTGCCATATCTGCTAGCTTAAACGCTACACCTTGGTGATTGATAATTTCTGTCCCGAAAGCTTTTCTAATTTTTGCATATTCTAAGGCTAATTCATAGGCACCTTGTGCAATCCCTAAGGCTTGAGATGCAATCCCAATTCGTCCACCATTTAGAACATTCATCGCGAATTTGAAACCAAAACCATCTTCACCAATTCTATTTTCTTTTGGTACTTTTACATCATTAAAAAAAAGTGAGTGTGTGTCCGATCCACGGATACCCATTTTTTGTTCTTTTGGTCCGATTTCGAAGCCTTCCCAGCCTTTTTCTACAATAAAAGCGTTTATACCTCTATGCCCTTTTTCTTCGTGTGTTTGGGCAATTACTATATAAGTAGAAGCGGTACCTCCGTTTGTGATCCAGTTTTTGGTTCCGTTCAATAGGTAATAATCTCCCTTGTCGATTGCTGTTGTTTTCTGAGAAGTTGCATCGGATCCTGCATCTGGTTCTGATAAACAAAAGGCACCAATTTTTTCTCCTTTTGCTAAAGGTACCAAGTATTTCTGTTTTTGTTCTTCGTTACAATATTTTTCCATTCCGGCGCACACCAAAGAGTTGTTTACCGACATGACTACTGCTGCAGATGCGTCTACTTTTGCAATTTCTTCCATCGCTAAAACATAGGATACACTATCCAAACCAGCTCCACCGTATTTCGGGTCAACCATCATCCCTAAAAATCCTAATTCGCCCATTTTCTTTACAGCATCTGTTGGAAAGGTTGAGGTCTCATCGCGCTCGATAACTCCTGGTAAAAGTTCTGTTTTTGCAAAGTCGCGAGCGGCTTGTTGTATCATTTGCTGCTCTTCTGATAGTTGAAAGTTCATTGTTTTATGATTGTTATTTTGTAGTTAACTTATTATTCAAATTTCAAACTAAAGAATACTCCTCTAGATTTTAGTTCATAGAGTGTACCAGTGTATTGTGGATTGGCGATTTCGTCATTATCACGTACCAACTCATTATTGAAAAAGAAAACACCTTTGATTGCAGGGGTCATCTTGAATTTCTTGAAATATAATTCAGCACCAATTTCGGCTTGCCAGTTGAAGTTGTTTTTCGTTGTTCTAAAAACACCACTTAAATTATCATCTGTTTTATCTTCATTGGCTTGCAGGTTCATTGCATAACCAAATCCTGCTTGTAAGTAAGGGCGGGTATTGAACCAGCGATCTCCATGAAAATTAACCAAAATTGGTACTTCTACATAGGTGGCTTTCACATCTCTTTGCAAGTCATTGGTGTTTTCCAAACCTACGTTTCTAAAATATAAGGTTCTTTCTGATATATGCAAACCTGGTTCAGTTTTCAGGTCGATAAAATCATTCACACGCATACGCCCGATTAATCCAACCGATATTCCTGGAGAGTTTTCTTGTGCCAAGTATACTTGTCCATAGTTGGTTGTACCATCATCAGTTGGGTTGGCATTATTGATAAATTTCTTCGGTACAACTTTATACGACATAAGATTGGTACCAATATAAAAACCAAAAGAATATTTCTTCAGGTCGGTAAATTCTCTGTTCCATTGCTTGTCATAGTTCGGACGAAATTGCCCAAAACTATAAGCACTAACCAAAACGATAAGTAAGAGTAATCTATGTTTCATAACATTATTCGGAACGAAGATAATTAAATTTTATTTTACAGCACTATAAATACTTGCAATCCCAAATGTCAATCGATAATCTTTCGGATGCATGAAATCGACATCTTTTAGGATTGATTTCATTTCTTCTCCTTGTGGGAAAGCGCTTATGGATTCGGGTAAATATGTATATGCACTCTGATCCTTTGATACCAAACGTCCTACAAGTGGTAAAAGGGTAGAAGAATAAAAAGAATACAATTGTTTCATTGGGAATTTAGAAGGGTACGAGAATTCTAAAATTACAAAGGTTCCACCAGGTTTCAAAACGCGTCTGATTTCGGCTAATCCTTTTTTTAAATTTTCGAAATTTCGTACACCAAAAGAAACCGTCACACAATCGAAGCTATTATCTGGGAAAGGTAGATTTTCAGAATCACCAAGAATCAATTCTATTCTATTTTGTAGTTTTTCCATGGCAACTTTTTTCCGTCCGACTTCTAACATGCCGGCAGACAAATCGAGTCCTGTAATTTTTGCATTGGTGTGTTTTGCCATCATAATTGCTAAATCACCTGTTCCCGTAGCAATATCTAGTACTGTTTCGGGTTTGGTTTGTTGGATGATTTTGATAACTTTTTTGCGCCATTGTATGTCTATTCCTCCAGACAAAACGCGGTTTAATAAATCATATTTCGGCGATATAGCATCGAACATCTGTTCTACTTGCTTCTTTTTTGTAAGATTAGATCCTTCGTAAGGTTTTATATTATCATGATTTGCCATTGTAGATTATTCGTAATTTTCAAAATAAAATTGCTTGAAGTCTTCCTCATTGAAGATTTTCGTTAAATTGGTTTCTTTGTCACTTTTTAAAAAAACTTTCGGATAATTTTCATCCAAATTGTAATAAAAGTTTTCGATGTATAAACGATCCGATTTTACTATTTTACCAAAATAAACTTTATTGTCTATCGTAACATGCGTAGAACGAAAAAGTGAATCTACATTTTCTCGAAAACCATACGGACGAGAAAAAGTATAATAGGTGGTTCTGGTAGGGTTTATTAAGCCATTACTGCGATTAATATCGATAATTGTGTCTATTTCCTCGCCAAGATGATTATATTTTATACGATGAGGACCTTTTTCGATCGAGACACGGACATTTTGTTGTGGTGCAATGGTATATTGTTGATCATCAACATGTATCACCAGTTGTTTGTTGGATGGATTAGCGACTACATAGCCATTTTTTTTGTCTAATATATTAAAATAGACAAGTAAAATGATGCCTAGAATAGACAATACCAACAAAAAACCTACGAAAGCTGGATTTTTTTTCATGCTGTAAAAATAGGCATACTTTACTAATCCAAAAAATCAAGATCATCTATTTTTTCCTACCATGAGATAATTCCTTATATTTGCTCTTATTTTTTCGCTTTAATTTAATAGTAAAAAATCCAAATGATAAATTCCGTTATAAAAGGGAGTGGACGATATATCCCAGAAAAAGTTATCGATAATTCGTATTTTTTGGGTTATGAGTTTTATGATGAAAATGGTGTTCGTATAGAAAAACCAGGAGAAGAAATCATTAAGAAATTTCAAGAAATTACCGAAATCGAGGAGCGTCGTTACGTTGATGATCAATATCTCAATTCTGATATTGCCACTTTTGCTGCCCAAAAAGCAATAGAAGATGCACAAATAGATAAAGAAACTATCGATTATATTATTGTAGCTCAGAACTTTGGGGATATAGATCCGGTTTCGAGACAAATCGATATGATGCCATCAATGTCTTCTAAAGTAAAACATAATTTAGGCATCAAAAACCTGAAATGTCGCCCTTACGATATGATTTTTGGTTGTCCAGGTTGGGTAGAAGGAATCATTTTAGGCCACCAATTAATTCAGGGTGGGAATGCTAAAAAT
The DNA here is from genome assembly GCF_001809725.1 of Weeksella sp. HMSC059D05. Lineage (NCBI taxonomy): Bacteria > Pseudomonadati > Bacteroidota > Flavobacteriia > Flavobacteriales > Weeksellaceae > Weeksella > Weeksella sp. HMSC059D05. The sequence goes on along the minus strand of NZ_KV798548.1, from coordinate 51,061 downwards.
GTTTTGGTCATTGGTTCAGATACTCTTTCTCGAGCAGTGGATCCACATGATCGTACCGCAATGATTTTTGCAGATGGTTCGGGGGCAGTCGTACTGTCTAGAGAAGAGGCCGATGAGAAATATGGAGTAATAGCATACAATACATTAAGCTATACGGGTGAAGAATTACATTACTTAGTAAACGGTCCGTCATTAAAAAGCGATTATGTAGGTTCGAATAAAAATATTCGAATGAAAGGAAGAAAGGTGTACGAATTTGCGCTTCGCAATGTACCGAATGCACTAAAGGAAACTCTAGAAGATGCAAAAGTGCCTATCGATAAACTATCAAAAATCCTTCTTCATCAAGCAAATGCTAAGATGGACCATGCAATGATCGAGCGTTTCTATAAATTATACGACACACCAGTCCCAGAAACTATAGATCCGATGACTGTACAAAAACTTGGTAACACTTCGGTATCTACGATTCCGATTATGTACGATTTAATAGAAAAGAAAGAGTTAGGTAATCACGAATTTCATAAGGATGATTATCTATTATTTGCTTCGGTTGGGGCAAGTATGAATATCAATTCTTTTGTCTATAAATACAAAAAATAAGTTTTGAGTACACTTGGTAAGCTTTTGCAATTAACTACATTCGGAGAAAGTCACGGTCCCGCAATTGGCGGTGTGTTGAGTGGCTGTCCGAGCAATATTGTTTTGGATTTTGATTATATTCAGCATCAATTGGATAGACGAAAACCAGGACAATCAGCAATTGTTACCCAAAGAAAAGAGCTGGATCAAGTGCAGTTTCTTTCTGGTATTTTCCAGGGAAAAACTACAGGTGCTCCTATTGGATTTTTAATTCCTAATAATGACCAAAAATCCAAAGACTACGACCATCTCAAAGATGTTTATCGACCATCTCATGCCGATTTTACTTATCATAAGAAATATCAGCATCGCGATTATCGCGGTGGCGGTAGAGCCTCTGCCCGTGAAACCGCAAATTGGGTAGTTGCTGGTGGAATTGCAAAACATATTATACCAGAAATTTCTATTCGTTCATATGTTTCGGCTGTGGGGACTATCAGAACAGAAAAATCTTTTCAAGAACTTGATCTTCAAAAAATAGATCATTCGATTGTTCGTTGTCCTGATGATGATATTGCCGATCAAATGATTGAATATATTAAACAAATCAGAAAAGAAGGCGATACGATTGGAGGCGAAATTACTTGCGTTGTAGAGAATGTACCGGTTGGTTTAGGAGAGCCAATATTCGATAAATTGCATGCGCGTTTAGCCCATGCAATGATGAGTATCAATGCAGTAAAGGGTTTCGAATATGGAGTGGGTTTTGATGCTATTACAAAGAAAGGTTCTCAAATAAATGATCTTTTTTTGCCAAATATGCGAACGAAAACAAATTTCTCGGGCGGTATACAAGGTGGAATTTCAAACGGAATGCCTATTTATTTCAAAATAGCTTTTAAGCCTGTTGCTACTTTGATGCAAGTACAAGAAACGATTGACCAAAATAACGAATTAACAACTTTTATTGGGAAAGGTCGTCATGATCCATGTGTTGTTCCGAGAGCTGTGCCGATTGTAGATGCAATGACGGCCTTGGTATTAGCGGATATGACTTTGTATAATCGTTCCCAAGAAAGAATAAATTAAATAATTGGTATATTATTTGGAATAATATATAAATATTAATCAAATTTCATTATATTTGGAATGATAATGCCGTAGTGTATGAGAAACATTATATTTTTTATATTTTATATATTTATAGGAATCACACAATTATCTGCACAGACAGGTACTCGTCATAATCCAATGTCTTTGCAGAACGAGGAGAAAGTTGTGTTGATCTCTCCCAATCCTGCTACTAATCAGATAACTGTGAATGCTTCTAAAGTTTCAACGAAAGTAAACTCAATCGCTATATATTCTATCATTGGAAATGAGGTTCTAAATATTAGGCCAGAGTCGAATACCGTTGTTATGAATGTTGCAAACCTAAAAAAAGGTAAATATATAGTAAAAACATTCTTCAGTAATGGAAATTCTGAAGTGACAACGTTGATAAAAAATTAGCATCTAATATTAAGTGTCAAGATAAAAAAGGGTAGAAATTTTTCTACCCTTTTTTCGTTCCCTATTTTTTTACTTTTTGATAATTCGTTTGATAATTACCGAATCAGGAGTTTTGAGTTGTAAATAATAAATTCCGTTTTCTAAATGTTGAATATCAATGGTTTGTTGGTTTGTTTTGGGCGATGAAATATATTTACCATACGCATCAAATAAAAGCAAAGTCTCGACTTTTTCCTTGGTTTTTAGATGGATATAATCATGACTTGGATTCGGATAAATCTCCAATTCTGTAGAAGAATTTTCATTTGTCGATAGGATATCTAATTGAGAGATTCTGATATTATCAATGTAAAAACTCGTTCCTAAATCAATCATAAACAAATCGAAAAAACTCAACTCCCCACCAAAAGGTGCAAAAGAATTGTCTAAAATTTTGGTGCTTTCTAAGTATATTTTTGAGTTCTTTTTTGTTTGATCAATTTCGAAAGTCACATTTAACCATTGGTTTGTTTCGAAAGAAGAATTCGGAATTTCTTCTAAAAAGTCCCCAACTCCCGCATAAATTTTATCATCAAAACCACTAAAATTAATCGAAGCCAGAGCAAGAGAATCTTGGTTTTTTAGACTCAAAACAATATCCGACATCAAATCTGAACTTTTGGGTTCTAAAAAAATATCCATCGAAATTTTGGTTCGATCATATATTGGTGAAACTTTGTTAAGAACCCCTTTGAAGCCAAAGGTAGATGTTGGAATAAGGTAAAGAGAGTTCTCTCCGTCCGATTGCTTTTCTTTGCTGATTTCTCCACCATCGTAGGCAACAAAATCATCGTCGACTATATGGTAAGCAAACCAACCTTTTTGGTTGTTGAGCGGGCCGCTTATGAAGCCTTCATTCTCTTCGAAAGAAATTTTAGTAGTTTGTGCATAGCTGTTACAAACAAAAAAGTTTAAAGCAAATAGTAGAATTTTTTTCATATTTAGTTACAATTTTTGATAAATGTAATTATAAAAAAAGAAAAGGCTGTAAGCAAAGATTGTTCTAATCTTGAGGAAATTCTATACGCAATTGTTCGCCATATAGTTTGTTGTGGTCTAGATTACTTAAGGAAATTCCGATAAGTCGTACAGGTCGAAAAGGAGTATAAGCTTCTTGCAATAACTCTAAAGCTGCTTGCTTGAAAAGTTGAGCATCTTGAATTGAAAATAAAAACGTTTTACTTTTTGTGCTCACTTGAAAATCATTGAACTTCATTTTCAGGGTAATTGTTCTACCATACGTTTGGTTTTTCACAGTCCACATCCACACTTCTTCGATCATCGGAATAAGACGTTTCTTCAGTTCTTGTAGATCATTCAAATCGGTAACAAAGGTATTTTCTGTCCCGATCGATTTTCTGATGCGATGACTTTTCACTTCTCGGTGGTCAATTGCACGAGCGATATTGTAATAATACAAACCCGATTTTCCGAATTCTCGAAGGATTTTTTCCAAGGAAAGTTTTTTTAGGTCTTTCCCGGTTTCTATATTCATCATTCGCATCCGTTGTGCAGTCTGTTTCCCAATTCCGTAAAATTTTTCGATAGGTAATTCTTCTACAAATTTTTCGGCCATTTTGGGTGTGATGACAAACAAACCGTCTGGTTTACGATAATCGGATGCAATTTTAGCTAAAAATTTATTGAAAGAAACGCCAGCCGAAGCAGTGAGCTTTGTTGTTTCTTTTATTTTTTGTTTAATTTCTTTGGCAATCGTCGTAGCATATTCGATATTCGGGTGATTATGAGTTACATCTAAATACGCTTCATCCAGTGATAGTGGCTCGATTAGGTCAGTGTATTCTGCAAAAATTTTTTTTATTTGATTCGAAACTTCTTTGTATGCAGCAAAATTTCCTTTTACAAAAATAAGTTGTGGACATTTTCTCTTCGCTACAGCAGAAGGCATGGCAGAACGTACACCGTATCGTCTAGCTTCGTAGCTTGCTGTAGCTACAACTCCACGATCAGAACTACTCCCGACAGCAATGCATTTGCCACGAAGTTCTGGGTGATCTCGCTGCTCAACCGATGTATAAAATGCATCCATATCGATATGGATAATCTTCCGAGTCACTAATTCAGTTGATTCTTTTGTATAAATTCTTTTAGATTATTTTTATCAGCCACTATCGTAATATAATCCCCAGTATAGATTGGGATATTACCGTCTGGATTATAAATCATATCTCCATCTTTTCTTTCTATCGCTACTACTAATCCGTTGGCATTGTCTTTTATCCAACCTACATTTTTGCAATTTTCTGCAGCTAAATCAGTTGGTACAGATATTTTGTCTATAATAACATTGAGTTCGGTAGAAGGTGTTTCTGCTTGTATAATTTGTTCGATTGAATTGATGTAATTCTCAAAGCCTTGTATTTGCTCATCTGTACCGATAATGCCAATGATATCATTAGAGAACAAAACATCGTTGCTTTTGGGTATTGCAATAGTATGATCTCCTCGTTTGATGTAGGCAATATTGATATTGAAGCGTTTTCGCCAGTTTAAGGTTTCTAGAGTTTTGCCGACAAAATCGATATGTTTTGGTAAGGTAATTTCGGATATATGGGTGTTATCCCACGTATGTTGGTAATGGTTTGTGTTATCTATTTTTTCTTGTTTTAGTCTTTCTTGTTCTTGGTTTTCACGTTCATTCAGATTAAAAATAAAATGAGATGTAAAGGTTTTATAATAATTTCTAAGTCCAGGACTGACTGTATAAATAATTACTGGTAAAAGGATTGTCAAGATAATTCCGATCAATACATTGCTGAAAAATTGGTTATAAATAAACAATATTAGTACGATAAGAATAATACTTCTGATTATAGTAATGATAAGAATTGGTCCTCTGTTATAGGTTGATTGATTCCATAATTTATATAATTCTTTGTTAGATGGCCGATCGCCTAAAATTGCCCAAAGAAATGGACTAGAAATCAATAAGCTTAATACAAAAGCTATAATATGCGCAACGTTTGGTTTTGTATAATCATACAAATAAAGTAAGATATAATACTTGATACTTAAAGTAATCGCAATAATCAATACAACATTGATAATGATAGTGAAGAATGTTTTTTGGAGATTTTTCTTCCAGCTTCCTTCGTCTTGGATATGTTGTGTATCCGATGAATATTTAGAGATAGCAAGTAGAATATTTTTGGGTAGATGCTTTTCTAAATAATTGTAGGTTGGCTCGGATAGTTTTATCAAATAGGGCGTTGTAAAAGTTGTAACTGCAGATACACCTACTGCAACAGGAAAAAGAAAATCACTTGTTACGCCCAAGGTTAGTCCCAAGCCGGCTACGATAAAAGCAAATTCACCAATTTGTGCCATACTCATTCCTACCTGTACAGATTGTTTTAAGGGTTGTCCTGATATTAAAGCACCTAAACCAGTGAATAATAATTTGCCGAAAATTGTTAAAAGCGTAACGATAAAAATTGCGCCTTTATATTCGTACATAGAACTTGGGTTAATCATCATTCCGATAGAAATAAAGAAAATCGTGGCAAATAGATTTTTTACAGAGGCAATAGTGGTATTTATTTTTTCTGCAAAAACCGTTTCTGCTAGAATGGATCCCATAACGAATGCTCCCAGTTCGATTGAAAATCCTGCTAAATCTGCAATATAAACCATACCGAAACACAATCCTATCGATAGGATTAAGAGGGCTTCATCATCGAGATGTTTTTTCACATTTCGCAAAAGACTGGGGATAAGGAATATTCCTGCTACAAACCAGAGGACTAAGAAAAATAATAAATTAACAAAAGAAGAGAGCATCTCTGTTCCGTCGAACTGTTGACTAACAGCTAAGGTTGAGAGCATTACCATGAGTAAAATCACTACAATGTCTTCTACGATAAGTATACCAAAAACAACATTGGCAAACTTTTTTCGTTTTAATCCCAATTCTTCAAAAGCTCGGATGATAATTGTGGTAGATGAGCTGGCTAATAGCCCACCCAAAAATAAGCTATCCATTTTGCCCCACCCCATGGCTGTACCTACGAAATACCCAACCATAAGGATGAAAACAATTTCTACTAAAGCTGTAATGGAAGCAGCACCGCCAACTTTGAGTAGTTTTTTGAAACTGAATTCTAATCCTAAACTAAAGAGCAAAAAAATTACGCCAATTTTAGCTAATATTTCTACATTTTCTGGATCTGTAACATTCGGTAAATATTGAAAATAAGGGCCAACCAAAAAACCTGCAATGATATAGCCTAATACTAAGGGTTGATTGATTCTTTTGAATATCAGTGTAGTAATGGCGCCCGTACATAGTATGAGTGCTAAATCTATTATAAGTTTAGGCAAATGACCTTCCATAAATAAAAAATTAAATTTTCGTGAGTTTTGCTAAAAAAGAAAATTCATCTTCTAAAATAACTTCTGAATAGAAATAGTTGTTATAAGCAGCATTTTCTAAAGTATTTTTGTCTAAATATATCCAAGGAAAATTCTCCTTCTGATTACCATAATGGACAGTAAATTCTACTTCTCCATAGTATTTCTTAGAAAAAGGCAACTCGTATTCTTTACCCAAATCTTGGTTATACATATAGAGAATATCTGTGCTATCAAGAAAAATAGAGCCTTCTGGTGATAATAATTGATGAAGTTTCTGTAAATGAAAATCAATAGCATCTAGACTTCTGAAAAGTCCAGAACCATTCATCATTAACAAAATTGTGTCAAAAACTTCATTCGACAATTCCATATAATCCATACAAATTACTTTTCTTACGCCTCTGTTTTTTGCAACCTCGGTTGCATTCCTAGAAATATCAATTGCCGTAACATCCAAGTGGCGCTCGTTTTGCAAATATAAACTGTGAGAACCAGTACCACAGCCAATGTCTGCTACTTTTCCATATGCTAATTCTAGAGCTTTTTGTTCTAATTTGTTCATCTGTTCATAAGAACGAAATAAGATTTCCATCGGGAAATCATCCATCTCAGAAATGTTCGTTTCTGTTCGTAGCATTCCTTTGCTTTTATGCTCGTAATAATCTTTTATGGCTTGCCCGAATAAATCTAGCATGATTTGTTTTTTATAGAATTGATAATTTGTTCTGCGTGTATTCTAGAGTTTTCTATGAACCAAATATTTGTTTGTAGACCTCCACAAACGACACCAGCTAAAAATAATCCATCGATATTTGTTTCCATAGTTTCTGGGTTATAGCTAGGGGTTTTTAGCCCATCGGTACTCAACTCAATGCCAATATTCTCGAGCAAAGCAAAATTTGGTTGATAACCAGTCATGGCCAAAACAACATCATTTTTCAGTTCTATTATCTCCTTCGGCGTATGGATCAAAACCGAATTCTCTTTCACTTCTTGCAAAGTAGATTCGAAATGTGCTTTGATAGAACCTTCTGCAATACGATTTTCTATATCGGGCCTTACCCAGTATTTTAAACTATTGGTAAACCCTTTTCCGCGAATTACCATAGTCACTTTTGCACCTTTTCTATAACACTCCAAGGCAGCATCCACAGCAGAATTATTCGCTCCAACCACAACTACATTCAAAAAAGAGTAGGGGTGAGCTTCTTTATAGTAATGATGAACTTTTGGCAAATTTTCACCAGGAATATTCATCAGAATAGGATGATCGTAAAAACCTGTAGCCAAAATTACATGTTTACATTGGTAGGATGTTTTCGAGGTCTGAACCTGAAAGATATTATTTTTTTTCTTGATGTCTTCTACCTCTTCATATAGATGTAAATTAAATTGATGATAGCGATGAATATTTCGATAATATTCGAGTGCTTCTTGACGCCCTGGCTTCGGAGAAATACAATTAAACGGTATCCCGCCAATTTCTAGTCGCTCTGCTGTCGAAAAAAAAGTCATATACAAAGGATAATTGTATAAACTATTGGTCAAAGTTCCTTTTTCTAGAACAAGATAACTGAGATTATTTTGTTTGGCTTCTATTGCACATGCAAGACCAATTGGGCCAGCACCTACAATGATTAGGTCATATACATTTGTCATGGAACAAATTTACAGAAATGTTTGCTGAAATGCTTAATTGGAGGTAGGAAACCTGAAAATAAATTAACAAATTTGTCAAATCGAAATATTCTTAATAATTTTGTCTAACATTTTTGTTAATTACTAAATAATGAAAGATCAAACCGAAGAAATTATAAAAAACACTGCCAAACGAATGTTTTTTGGTGAAGGAAAATTTCATGCCACTACCCAAGAAATTGCCGATGAAGCGGGAGTTAATAGAACCCTGATAAACTATTATTTTCGATCGAGGGATAATTTATTCGAGATTATTTTCAATGAAGCTCGGATAACAAATATCAATAAAACGAATGTGATTGCCGATAATACACTAGATTTTAGAGAGATGGTAGCCGAGTATATTGATGATTCTCTATCAATTGCTTTACAATTTCCGTATCTCGATATATATATCGTGACGCAGATGAACAATAAAATTTGTTACTCGCAACCCGATCATGTAGAAGAAATGACTACTATGTTTCTGCAAAGAGTAGAAGAAGAAATGGAAAAAGGAACTATAGCCAAAATGGAGCCGATTCAGTTTTTATTAAATATGATTTCTCTTATCAATTTTCCTTCATCAATCCGACCGTTACTTCAGCATTCGTTGCACATAACAGATGAAGAATTCGAGAGGATTTTATCAGAAAGGAAAGAAATTATTCTGCAAACTCTTTTCCAATCATAAACAAAAAGATGCAACAAATCAAATCAACAATAGTAAGTGTATTTTTCTTGTTTTTTGGACATGTCCAAGCACAAGAACCCGTTTCTTTAGAAGAAGCAATTACGTATGCTCTAGAAAATAAAGCCGATGCAAAACGAGCAGATTTGGCCATAAAAAAAGCCGATTTCAAAATAGATGAAGCACGGGCAGGAGCTTTACCACAAATCAAAGCGAATGCTGGTTTGCAATATAATCCGTTGATACAAGAAACTTCGTTGAGTATGAATGGGCAAACAATGGTGATAAAAATTGGTCAAACCTGGAATGCGAATACTGGGATTAATGTCTATCAAACCATCTTTGATCAACGCGTTTTTACTGGGTTGAAAGCTGCAAAATCTACTCGAGAATTCTATCAGATCAATGCAGATCTTACCGATGAGCAAGTCATAGAACGAGTGGCTACTGCGTATTATCAGGTATTTGTACAAGAAGAAAAACTAAAAACTATTGATATTAGTTACGAGAATACCAACCGTGTTCGTGAAATTATCAAAAGTTTGGTAGAGAATGGATTGGCAAGACCAATCGATCTCGATCGAATAATGGTACAGTTGAACAATATTTCTTCGGCAAAACAACAATTGATCAATGCTGTAGAAATTAGTAAAAATGCACTGAAGTTTTATATGGGATATCCTATCGATCAAACAATAGTTTTAGAAGAACAAGCGATAGAGACCAATCCGCTCTTGGTAAGCGAAGAAGCAATTGTAGAAAACAGAACCGAATATCAATTACTGAGTAAACAAAAAGAATTGTTGGGCTTTGCCAAAGAAGCCGAACGAGCAAATTTGTATCCTACGGTAGGTTTATCAGCAAACTATGGTTACCAAGGTTTTGGTGATAAGTTTATGTTTTCTAAAGAATTTATGTGGTCGGATATGGCAACATTGGGTATCAATGTTTCGATTCCGATATTTACAGGAGGATCTACAAAAGCAAAAATTCAACAAGCAGAAGTGGATTTACTCGATATCGAAGAGCAAATCAACGAAACTAAATTAGCTCTCAGTCTAGAATATCACAATGCAAAAGCACAGATAGAAAACGCAATACAAAGCGTTGAGATCCAAAAAGAAAATGTTGCTTTGGCCGAAAAGGTTCTGAGCAATACGCAAGCCAATTATCAGCAAGGTTTAGCATCTCTTACAGAAATTATCGATGCCGAAAATGCATTGACCGATGCAAGAAATAATCATTCGAACGCATTGCTAGAGTATAAAATTGCCGAAGTGGCACTTATCAAATCAAAAGGAGAATTACACTCTCTAATTTCATCATCAAACTTAAAGTAATCATACCGTGAAAAAAATTATAACTCTTCTCATCGTGGTAGCCTTATTAGCTGGAGGCGCATATATTATTTACCACAATAAACAAAGTAAACAAAAAGAAATCGCTTTGGTAACCGAAAAAATCGATCAGATAAATGTAAATGTAACCTCGGTAAAATGGACCAATCTGGTAGATGACTATCGATCGAATGGAAATTTCGAGCCAATACAAGAACTATCTTTCCCTTCGGAAATTGCTGGTCGTGTAACGCGGGTTTTGGTCGATGAAGGGAGCTACGTGAAAGTCGGGCAAACCTTAGCAATCATCAAAAAAGATCAGATAGAGGTTGATCTTACGCAAGCTCAGAATAATTTGCAAAATGCGATAATAGATAATCAACGGTACGAGAATGCTTATAAAACTGGTGGTGTAACTAAACAACAACTGGATCATTCGCGTTTACAGTTGAAAAATGCACAAGCAGCAGTAAAATCATTAGGTTTACGAATTTCTGATACCAATGTTCGCGCAACGATATCGGGAATTGTCAATAAAAAATACATAGAACCAGGCTCGGTTGTAGGGCCAGGAACACCGATGTTTGATCTGGTGAATGTTTCTCGATTAAAACTCAAAGTTATGGTCGATGAAAGCCAAGTTGCTAAACTAAAAGTCGGGCAAACAATTCCGATTAATGTAAGCGTATATCCTGATAAATCGTACGTAGGAAAAGTGAAATTTATAGCACCAAAAGCAAATGGAGCATTAAATTTCCCTGTTGATATCGAAGTAAATAATGACGGAAGTCTAAAGGCAGGAATGTACGGAACGGCAATTTTTTCTGACTCAGAAAATCCGCTCGATGCAAAACCAATGTTAACCATCCCGATGCAAGCTTTTGTAAACGGAGTAAGCTCTAATCAGGTCTATATAGTTGAAAATGGAACAGCAAAATTGATCAATGTAGTTTCTGGTAGAATAATCGGAGATCAGGTAGAAATAATTAGCGGTCTGAAAGAAAATCAACAAGTTATCACCAGTGGGCAGATTAATTTGGTAGAAGGAGCCAAAATAAAAATCATAAACTAATGATATGAAAATAGCAGAACTATCTATAAAAAGACCATCACTCGTTATCGTACTTTTCACCTTGTTAACCTTAGGTGGAATTTTGAGTTATAACATGATGGGGTACGAATTGATTCCGAAATTTGATGTCAATGTCATAACCATTTCTACGGTTTATCCAGGAGCATCACCAAACGAGGTAGAAAATTCGGTTACTAGAAAAGTAGAAGACGCCATTGGTTCATTAGAGAACATCAAAAAACTAGAGTCGATGTCGTATGAAAGTCTTTCGGTGGTAATGATTCAGCTGAATGATGGCGCTGATACCGATTATGCACTCAATGATGCACAACGGAAAGTAAATGCCATTTTAGCAGATTTACCCGAGGATATAGACCCGCCGTCGCTTAATAAATTTTCGTTAGACGATTTGCCAATTATTACCATGAGTGGAATGGCCAATCTCAACGATACCCAACTCTACGATTTGTTGGACAAAAAAGTAGAGCCGATTCTTTCTCGGGTAAATGGAGTGGCAGAAGTTACGTTGGTCGGAGGGCAAGAAAGAGAAATCCAAGTTCGGTTAGATGCTAAAAAACTAGAAGGTTATGGCGTGTCTGTTCCTCAAGTACAACAAGCCATATTGTCTTCGAATCTAGACTTCCCGACCGGAAAGGTGAAAACAGATAAATTGACCTCTACGATTCGTTTATCGGGTAAATATCAATCAGTGAACGAATTAAGTAATTTGGTTATTGCATCGAGCAATGGAATTCAGATTAGGTTATCCGATATTGCAACTGTTTACGATGCTCAAAAAGAAATAGAAAAAGTCGCTCGTTTTAATCAACATCCTACCATTTTCTTACAGGTAAAAAAACAATCAGATGCCAATGCGGTAGAGGTATCAGAATTGGTACGTAAGCAGATGTACGAAATTATGGAAGAATACAAAAACGAAGGTCTACAGCTAAACATTGTAAACGATACATCAACCTTTACCTTAGAAGCAGCCAATAGTGTTTTGTTCGATTTAGGAATGGCGATTTTTCTTGTTGCAGTGGTAATGCTACTTTTCTTGCACAGCCTTCGCAATGCATTTATTGTCATGGTAGCGATTCCTGTTTCGTTGATTTCATCTTTCATCGGTATGGAACTTTTGGGCTACACACTCAACCTGATGACCTTGCTAGGGTTGTCGCTTGTGGTAGGTATTTTGGTAGACGATGCAATTGTTGTGCTCGAGAATATATACCGACACATGGAGATGGGAAAATCCCGAATTCGCGCCGCCTATGATGGGTCAAAAGAAATTGGGTTTACTGTAACCGCCATTACACTAGTTATCGTGGTAGTATTCTTACCAATTGCTTTGAGTTCTGGCTTGGCAGCTAAAATTTTAGCTCAATTTTGTCTTACCGTTGTTATAGCCACATTGTTTTCGTTGCTTTCTTCCTTTACTATAATTCCTTGGTTATCATCTCGATTCGGTAAATTAACAAAGTTAACAGGAAAAAATATATTCGAAAAATTTATACTTTGGTTCGAACATCAATTGGACGCCTTTACTCATTGGATTTCTGATTTATTACGTTGGTGTTTACAATCAAGATCTCACAAGATATTGACAGTAGCCATTGCTATTGTCTTATTTTTCTCCTCATTTTTGTTGGTAATATTTGGTTTCATCGGGAGCGAATTTATGCCAAAAACCGATCGCGGCCAATTCTTGATACAAATAGAGCTACCTAAAGATCAATCCTTAGAGCAGACCAACCAAAAAGTAATCGAAGTTGAGCGTTATATCCAAAATAAAAAAGAAATTGTGGATATGATTACAACCGTCGGGCAAATGTCTACAGGGTTTGGAGCATCGCAAGCGACAGCATATCAGGCAGAAATCCAGATTATCCTAACCGATAAATCAGAACGATCAGAAAGTACAGATGTTTTTGCTGCAAAAATGAAAAGAGAATTACAAGAAAATTTTGTAGGTGTAGAATTCAAATCAATTCCGGTCGGCATAATGGGGGCACAAAATGCACCATTAGAATTGGTGGTAACAGGAAATGATATAGAGCAAGTATATAAACAAGCAGATAAATTGAAAACGATGTTGCAAAAAATTCCAGGTGCAATCGATGTAAAATTATCTTCAGAAGACGGAAGTCCCGAGATCAATGTTCAGGTAGATCGCGATAAAATGGCTGCTTTAGGACTGAATCTTGCTACGGTTGGACAGACCATGCAGACAGCTTTTTCAGGTAATAGAGATGGCAAATTTCGAGATGGTGAGTACGAATATGATATCAATATCCAATTTAATGATTTCGATCGACGAACCATAGACGATGTACGAAACATGACTTTTACCAATCCACAAGGACATAACATTCGATTAACCCAATTTGCCAATGTTGAGATGAGTTCTGGTCCAAGTTTCTTAGAGCGTCGAGACAAAGCACCTTCTGTAAAAGTACAAGCACAAGTTGTAGGAAGACCGGTTGGTGATGTTGCTGCTCAATGGCAAACACAGTTTGATGCAGAAAAGAAACCTGTTGGTATGAAATATATTTGGTCTGGCGATATGGAAAACCAAGAGGAAGGTTTCGGTACTATGTTGATTGCATTAGCTGCTTCGGTAATTTTGGTTTATTTATTAATGGTTACGCTTTACGATAGTTTTGTTCATCCGTTTGTGGTTCTATTTTCTGTTCCGCTTTCTTTGATAGGGGCTTTGTTGATCTTGGCCATGACAGGAAATTCTTTGAATATTTTTACCATTCTAGGAATCATTATGCTAATCGGATTGGTAGCGAAAAATGCTATTCTTTTAGTAGACTTTACAAACAGTAGGATTGCAGAAGGAGAAACTACCTACCAAGCATTAATAGACGCCAATCATGCAAGATTACGTCCCATTATGATGACTACCATTGCAATGGTTTTTGGTATGTTGCCGATTGCCTTGGCAAAAGGTGCTGCAGCCGAAATGAATAACGGTCTTGCATGGGTAATTATTGGTGGTTTGATATCTTCTTTGTTTCTGACCCTTGTTGTGGTTCCGGTAGTTTATTCTCTTTTTGATAGCGTAATGAACAGAATTTTCAAAGGCAAGAAAATAGATTATGAAGCTGAAATGAAGTCAGACTATACACCCATAGAGTCAGAAAAGTACTGATTTTTTTTAAGGTAATAAAAAAACGTCTTGTTTATAGCAAGACGTTTTTTATTTTTTGGATTTAACATTATTCATTGTATCGAGCAGTTATAAAAATATTATTCAGACTTCGGAGTATAGAAAAATTCTATCATTACATTTTGCTTGAGAAGTATACTAAAAAAAAACCTCTCTAAAAAAAGAGAGGTTTCACTATGTTTTGTTTATGTTATCGATTATTCGTTAGGAGATTGATGATCATTTCTTTTCGGTTTTTCTGTACGTTCAGGCTTTGGTAATAAAGCTTTACGAGATAATTTCATTTTCTTTTTATCATCATATCCTAAAAATTTCACCTGAATTTTATCGTTTATTCCTAATGCGTCTTCTACTTTTTCTAGACGTTTATGCTCGATTTCCGAAATATGAACTAAGCCTTCAATACCCTTAGAAATCTCAACGAAAGCACCAAATGGTTTAATCGATTTTACAACTGCATCGTATGTTGCACCAACTTCTGGTACGAAAGCAATTTGCTTGATACGTGCAATAACTTGGTCAATTTTTTCTTGGTTTACTCCATTGATTTCTACACGTCCAAAGTTTTCTTCTTCTGTAAGAACAATTACAGTATCTGTTTCTTTTTGCAATTCTTGGATGATTTTACCTCCAGGACCTATGACGGCACCAATGAATTCTTTCGGAATTTCCATTAAAGCAATCTTCGGGGCATTTGGTTTTAGGTTCGGACGTGGAGTAGCTAACGTTTCAGTCAACTTATCAAGGATATGCAAACGTCCTTCGCGAGCTTGCTCCAAGGCTTTTTCCATGATTTCCATCGATAAACCTTGGACTTTAATATCCATCTGGCATGCAGTGATTCCGTCTTTTGTCCCGGTTACTTTAAAGTCCATATCACCCAAATGATCTTCATCTCCTAAAATATCAGAAAGAACAGTCCATTTTCCAGATTTGGTATCGGTGATTAATCCCATTGCAATCCCCGATACCGGTTTTTTGATAGGGATTCCCGCATCCATCAATGCTAAAGTTCCTGCACAAACTGTAGCCATAGAAGATGAACCGTTTGATTCTAAAACTTCAGAAACCAAACGAATTACATAAGGATTATCTTCTGGAATCATCTTGGTTAATGCACGTTGGGCTAAATTTCCGTGACCTATCTCTCGACGAGATGTTCCGCGTAATGGACGTGCTTCACCGGTTGAGAAAGGAGGGAAGTTGTAGTGTAAAAAGAAGCGTTCTTCATGGTTTAGAACAACACCGTCTACTAAATTGGCATCACGCGACGATCCTAAGGTGAGGGCTGCTAATGCTTGAGTTTCTCCTCTGGTGAAAACAGAAGAACCATGGGCACCTGGTAAGATGTCAACCTCTGTCCAGATTGGACGGATGGTTTTTGGATCACGACCGTCTAAACGGATTCCTTCTTCTAGGATTAATTGTCTTACAGCTTCTTTCTGTACATCGTGGAAGTATGTCTTAACAAATGGTGTAACACGGGCCAACTCTTCTTCATCCTCCTCATATTGAGCTAAAAATTCTTCAACAATTGCTTCGAATTTGTCGTTTCTTTCATGTTTATCAGAAGGATGTTTTGCGATATCATAGTATTTTTGATAGCCAAAATTCCATACTTTTTCACGGATTTCTTCATCGTGATTTTCGTGAGAATATTCTCTTTTAGGAAAAGATTTTCCTACTTTTTCGGCTAATCTTTCTTGGGCTTCGATTTGTTTTTTGATTTCTTCGTGAGCGAATTGGATGGCATCTAGCATTTCTCTTTCAGAAATTTCTTCCATTTCACCTTCTACCATTACAACAGATTCTTTAGAAGCTCCAACCATGATATCGATATCGGCTTGTTCTAATTGTTCTCTAGATGGGTTAATCATCAACTCTCCGTTGAGACGGATCACTCGAGCTTCTGAGATCAACGTGAAAGGTATATCTGTAATGGCAATTGCTGCAGATGCAGCTAAACCAGCCAAAGCTTCTGGCATTACTTTTTCGTCGTATGAGATAAGCGAAATCATGACTTGTACCTCTGCGTGGAAATCTTCAGGGAACATTGGTCGTAATACGCGGTCTACTAAACGCATAGTGAGTACCTCATCATCCGATGGTTTTGCTTCTCTACGAAAAAAGTTTCCTGGGATTCGGCCACCGGCATAGAATTTTTCTCGGTAATCAACGGTAAGTGGTAGAAAATCTACTCCTTCATTGGCCTCTTTATTGGCTACCACTGTTGCTAATAACATGGTGTCGCCCATGCGAACAATGACAGACCCGTCAGCTTGTTTTGCGTATTTACCGGTTTCGATTGAGATTTCTCTTCCGTCTTGAAGAGTGATTGTCTCGGTGATTGCTTTTGGAATCATTCGTTTGTTAAAAATTTTTAATTCGTCTAATTGTTAAGACCGTGTGCCTTAACATAAAAAAATATATGGTTATAAATGTATTACTTTCTTTTGTAATATTGTTCTTGTAAAAAGAAAAAAGGCAATTAAAAAATTGCCTTTTCTTGTTTTTGGATAGATTATTATTTACGAATTCCTAATTCGGCAATAATATTACGGTAACGTTCAATTTCCGTTTTCTTCAAATAATCCAATAAAGCTTTACGTTTTCCTACTAATTTCACCAAAGATCTCTCTGTATTGTAATCTTTATGATTTTTTTTCAAGTGTTGAGTCAGGTGGTTAATTCTGTACGTGAATAATGCAATCTGACCTTCTGGTGATCCGGTGTCTTGAGCAGATTTTCCATGTTTTGCGAAAATTTCGCTTTTTACTTCTTTTGTTAGATACATTCCAATATTATTTAAATGATTATTATGTATTGAGGTGCAAAAGTATGATTATTTTTTGGATAATTAATAAAAAAATGTAATTTATTTTTCTTCTGTAATATGGCTTAATGTTCTTATCTAGAATTGTTTTGGCTTAGTAAACTGTCTCGATGGATGTTTACTGAGTAGGTAATTATATGAAAATAATTTTGTTAAAAATTTTTATGCCATTTACGTAGAAAAGCAAAGCCAAGAATAGTAATTTTTGTAAATCGACTAGGGTGTTACTATAAAATATTTTGCACTATAATTTTTTCATATGATACCTGTACAGTAATTCATTAGTTTAGCTCTAGCCAACGCATTTCTTTTTCGTCGATTTCTTGGATGATTTTTTCTAATTCATTACTGATTCTAGTTATTTCTTCATAGGTTAAATCTGGAGTAGATAGTTGATTGGCGAGCTTTTCTTTCTGTTCTTCTAAAAAAGGTAGACTTGCATTGATCTCTTCTAGTTCGCGTTGTTCTTTATAGGATAATTTACGTGGCTTGTCTGTAGCAATCTTTTCTTCGGTTTTGGGTTTGCTTTCTTTTGTCTCTTTCTCCACCGTTTGAGCGCTAAGTTTTGCTCTGTTTTCGATAAAATATTCGGTATAATTACCCATATAACGACTAATTTTTCCTTCTCCCTCGAAAATCATTAGTTCATCTACTACTTTATCCATGAAATAGCGGTCGTGAGAAACCACTAACAAACTACCTTGGAAATCGTGTAAGAAATTTTCTAAAACTGTTAAGGTTGGTAAATCTAGGTCGTTAGTTGGCTCATCTAAGATTAAAAAATTCGGATTAGGGTAGAGAATTGCCAATAATTGTAAACGTTTTTTTTCTCCACCGCTAAGTTTGCCAATTTGTGTATGTTGTTGTTCGGGTGAGAAAAGAAACATTTCTAAGAATTGTTCGGCTCTCATTTGTTTTCCGTTGGCAAGCGGGAAGAAATCTGCAATGTCTTTTATAAATTCGATAACGCGCTGCTCGGGATCAAAATCGATTCCGTCTTGCTTAAAGTGGCCAATTTTTAAGGTTTCTCCTCGTTCGATACTTCCAGTGTCTATAGCTTCAGTTCCCTCGAGTATTTTGATAAAGGTAGTTTTCCCGACACCGTTTTTTCCTACCAATCCTATTTTGCTACCACGAGCAAAAATATAGGAGAAATTATCGAGTATTTTTTTATCTCCGAAAGCTTTCGAAACTTTTTCCATTTCTACGATTTTCTGTCCTAATCGTGTCATTACCATTTCTAGTTTCAGTTCTTGGCTCACGATTTTTTGTTTTGCTATCGATTCGGTATCATAGAAAGAATCTATTCTACTTTTCGATTTGGAGGTTCGGGCTTTTGGTTGTCTTCTCATCCACTCTAGCTCTTTGCGGTACAGATTTTTAGCTTTATCGATATTCGCATTAAGATTTTCTATTCGGTGAGCTTTGTTTTGGATATAGGTTTCGTAATTCCCTTGGTGTACATAGATGGTTTTATTTTCTAACTCGAGAATTCTGGTGCAGACGGCATCTAGAAAATAACGATCGTGTGTAACCAAAATAAGGGTTTTGTTTTCTTTATTCAAGAAATATTCTAACCATTCTACCATCTCGATATCGAGATGGTTGGTTGGTTCATCTAAAATTAATAAAATATAACCGCTCTCGAAACTAAGGTCGATAAGAAATTTAGCTAATGAAATTCTTTTTCTTTGTCCACCAGATAGTTGACCTATTTTTTGGTCTAAAAAATCTATTTTTAGTTTGGATAGGATTTCTTTCACTTTTGGCTCTACCGACCAGGCGTCCATCAAGTCCATTTTCTCTAAAAGGGTAATCAGTTCTGGGCTAGATGGGTTGTTTTGGATAAGGCGTTCGTAGTCATGAACCAAATCCAACACTTCATTCGAGTGATTGAAGATATAATCTTCGGCTAATAAATCTTCCTGAAAATCATCCGACTGTTCGAACATTAAGATTTTCACATCTTTAGCAACCTTTACTTCTCCGGAATCGGGCGTGTCTTTGCCCGCCAAAATTCTCAATAGAGTAGATTTTCCACTTCCGTTCTTTGCTACAAAAGCTATCTGATCTCCTTGGTTAACATGAAAATTTACATTCTGAAATAAAGTACGAATGCCATATGATTTGGTGAGATTTTCTACCGATAAATAATTCATGTATTTTTAGTTAGATTATTCTTTGATGATGTTTTCTTCTGTTGCTTGGATTTTTCTAGATTTCTTTACTTTCTGAATTTTAATGGTTAGGATGAGCAAAGATAATACAAAACATATTCCTCCGATGATGGATAAATTTAGGATATGAGGATGAATTAGATTGATATCTCCTTTATTGATGAACAGAATCCTGAAAATCTTTAGATAATGGGTGAGTGGTATTGTATCGGCAATCGCTTGAATCCAACCCGGCATTTGGCTCATAGGCCAGGTGAAACCACTGAGAATGAAGCTTGGTGTGGCTACCACCATCAAAACCTCTGTGGCTTTTAATTGGCTTGGTAATAGGATACTGACTAAAATTCCCATGAAACAAACGGATAGAATAAAGACAACCGAACTCCAAAAAAATGGCCAAAAACTTGTATCTAATTTCATATCATACCACAGTCCATACCAATAGTAAAGGATGAAAATAAAAACCGACATAAAAACATATGGGAAGGTTTTAACAAAAATTAGCGTCAATGGATTGGATGATTGCTGTACAAGTTCTGGAAAAGTACCACGTTCGAATTCAGCCGCAAAGGTGAGTGCTAAGCCTAAAAGTAATACCTGTTGCAAAACAGTCAGCAAAACCCCTGGCAACATGAAGTAGAGATAATTACCGCTTCGGATATTTTGTTTAATCATTGTTGATTTGAAAGGCTCGTAGCTTTGGATTGCCTGATATTCGGGCACTCCTTGTTTACGCATGGTTTCTATAGTGATACCAGCTTTCATGGTAGAAAGCACCGTGGTTACAGCAATGGCTGCAGTATTCGAGGTCAAGGTATTAGATCCATCGACAAAATATACAATTTCGGGAAGTTTTTTTTGTTGTAAATCAGCCTGGAAATTTCTGGGTATCATTACTACTACATCCGATCCTATTTCGAGTGCTCTATTTTTTGTATTGAAAGCAGAAGGAAGGACTTCGACAACTTTCACCGATTCGTTTTCATTTAGCATTTCGATAATTCGATGGCTTGTCGTTGTATTGTCTTCATCTACAACAATGATTGGTAAATCGGTAACATTACCTTTTTTATACACATTTCCAATCAAAATCCCATACATTATAGGTGCTCCTAAAAAAAGAATCGGCAGAACAGGGTCTGTGAAAAAAAGTTTGAATTCTCGAAGGATTAAACGAAAAATAGTTTTCATAAGTTTATTGATCGTTCAAATTCAACAATACATTAGTTTTGCTAAGAATTTGCATCGCTTGTGCAGGATTAACAGGAACGACTTTTATCTCGTATAGCGTTTGTTGCTGATCGAAGTCTGGGTAAGCTGTCGATATATTTGCATATGCACTGAGGGCTTTTATTGACACAATTTTTGATTTTATTTTTAGGTTGTTTTTATATGGAATTGTTACAACAACAATTTGATTTTTTGATAATTGTCCTATTTTGTTTTCAGGAATCGTAAATCGGAAATAGGTTGTATAATCTAATATTCCATTCGCTATTGAATAACCAGGCAAAGCCAATTCCCCTATTTTCAGGTTGATCGTTTCTATGGTAAGATCTTGCGGCGCTCTGATATATTTCTCTTGTTCAGCAACATCTACTTCTTGCAAAGCTCCTAAAGCTCTCTCTTTTTGTCCTAGGGCCATTTGCTGCTGCTCTATACGTGCTCCATTGATGGCATCGGCCAATTCTGCTTGTGCTGCCAAGTATTGGTTTTTTGCACCTTGATATTTTGCATACACTTCGTCATAAGTTTGTTGAGAAATAAGGCTATCACGAAGCATATTGTACATCCTTTGATTCGATTTTTGGGCAAAGTCGTGTTGTTCTTTCAAACCTGCAACTTTAGCACGCAATTGTTTTATCTGATTATCAGTTGCACCTTTTTTGGCCATCTCATATTGTGCTTGTGCCGAACTTACAGCCCCTTCGGCTTGGCTTTTTTTGGCGTCTACTTCTGGGATTTCTAAGATGAAAAGTAAATCACCTTTTTTGTAGCTCACGCCTTCTTCGGCTAAAATTTTTTCTACTTTTCCCGGAACTTTTGTTACGACCGAAATCTGGTCTCGCTCGGTTTTTCCTTGGAATAGATTATACTCTTCTTTGGCTTTTTTATGGTCTGATTTGCATGCTGAAGAAAATAATAATCCACTGATAAATAAGGGGGTAAGTATTCTGTATTTCATGCTAGTTAGTCTAAAATTTGATGTAATAATTGTCCTGCTGTTTGTAATAAATCGTAGGTATATTGACGTTGATCGACCAATTGTGTATAATAACTTAGATTTGCTTTATAAAAGTCATTTTCGGCTGCCAAACGTTCCGTTACATCAATCAAACCTACCTGAAATTTTTTTGATGCAATTTCTAAATTCTGATTGGCAATGACTTGTTGTTGTTCTTTTACCTTTAGTTTTTCTACTGAGGTTTCGTAATCTACTTTATTTTTTTTGAGTAAAAGCTTTAATTTTTCTTCGGCATCTTTGTATTTGTTTTCTTGCAATAGAAGATCGATTGTTGCTTGTTGTACTTTGTTTTTGTGTTGATTTCCGTCCAAAATATCCCATTTTGCACCTATACCAATCATAATGTTAGGAAACAAAGAAAAATGATTCAACTTTAGCGTCAAATCTCCAGAAGAAGTAATGTCTTTTAGCACCGTTTTATTCCCAAACAGCGAGGTGTAATTAACGCCAGCAAAGGCAAAAACTTGTGGTAGTTTGCCACCTTTTTCTTTTTCTATCAAAAACTCCACTGCATTTTTGGAGTGCTGTAGAGCGCTGAGTTCTTTTTTTTGTGATAAATCGTATTCTTGATGAAAAATAGACAGTTCTTGCAAGGGGTATTCTATTGTATGCAATTCGTCTATGGTAAGATGTGTTAACATTTCGAGCTTATCATACAGTAGTCGTTTAGAACCATTGAGTTCGACTTTTTTAGACTCTAACTCTAACATAGCAAGTTTTATTTTTTCTCGGTCATAGGGTATAGCCAGTCCGTTTTGTATGGCTCGTTGAACTTTTAGTCGTTCTTTGTCTAATCGTTCCTGAGAGTTTTCAATAAGTTTATCTACTTGTTCTAGCAGCATTAGCTGATCAAAGGTAGACAATACTTCTTTGGCAATTTCTTCTTTGCTAGATTCGGCTAAATCTTTTAGTGCCAGACTTTTAGCTTCTAAAGCTTTGATGCCATTGGTTACTTGTAAACCCGAAAAAATAACTTGCGATCCCATAACGCCAATGTGTGCAAGACCGCTGGAGGTATTGAAGCGTTTGTCTTTGTCGAAAAGATCAGTATTAATGATGTTCAAATGACGAGTAGGAGCGTCTACGATACCTGAAGCATTGAGATAAGCAGCCCCACCCAAAGCATTAACGTGTGGAGATAGTATACCTTTAGTTTCGAGAATTTGAAAATCGTTTTTTTGCACCTCGAGCTGTTTGTTTTTCAGTTCGTAATTGTTTTCTATTGCGGCAATCACAGGTTTTTTTAGTTGTGAATTGATTAATTCTTGTGCTTGCAATCCGACAGAAAGCAAAAGTGGCAAAAGATATAGTTTATAGGTCATACACATGGTACTTAAGAAGTATAAATTATACAATCATCGACACGAGCAAAAACCAAACCGAATTCTTTAGTGTTGCTGTTTTGCTACGGATTACTGATATTATTCAGGGTTTGGTCTAGCGAATTGTTGATTGCTCTTTTGATTTTTTCTTTTTCTGTAAGAGAAGAATCAGAAGTGTCTAAGTACTGTGTTCCACTGAGAGTTTCTTTGTATTTTTCTTTGAGGGTTTTTCCATCCAAAACTTTTACGTCGATATAGGTTTGTCCTCCTTTGGCCGAATTGTTGTTTTTTTCTGTAGGATTGTTTGTCTGTGCAATACCAGATGTCACGTCAATAATCAACAAATCATCGACAGCATATTTTTCAGAAATATTGTTGAGGTCTGTTTCATGATCATCTTGAATGAATAGGTATGATTTTTTATGTTGATCGAGAAAAGATGAAACTACTGATTTTATTTTTTCTTTCTGAGAATATTCTTGACTAAATTCTTGTAATGTTTTTTGATGTTCTTTGGCCGCGGTTGAGGTTTTTTCTTCGAACTGATGCGTTTGGGTCTTAAAAACTCCCAAAGGATTGATGTTTAAAATGACTCCTAATTTCCCATGACTTTCACTAAAGATATCTTCGTCTAATGAATCGAATTTATGCATTACCGCTTCCATTTCTCTTGCATTAGCAGTTGTTTGTAACTCTTTTTTACAATTTGTAAATAGCAGTATAAATAAAGTAAGTGTGATAATATTTTGAGTTTTCATAGACTAGTTTTTCTTATAAAAATACTGAATATTTGAATACAATTATCAATTATATTCTATCTTTTCATTAAATCTGTGTTTTATTTTGTTGATTTTTATGTAATTAGATGTAGTTTAATGGTTATGGCTTTCGGATTTCGAGTTTTTTACTGTTTTAGTTTAATTGTTCGCGATGGTATTGCAAGCTGCCTAAGAGTTTATTCTTTTATGGTCGCTAGGGTAAATCTTGCGGCAATCGAATTGCCTGGCGTCTGTCTAAAATATTTTTATCTAAAATGCTAATCGTGGTGAAATTATCTTTGGTAATTAGGAGGATGGAAAAGAAAGGTTTCACTTTTTTTTATAGAGGTAAATCAAAATTATTATCACCTATTTTATTTCGCCGCTAAAATTCGTTTGGTTATACGATGATAATCATTACTAATATCGTACATATTCTCGATAAGATCATTCACCGCTTGCGATTCTTGATCTGTTTTCATTTCTTCTACCAGCGGAATGTTTATTTCTATCTGAGAATATTTTAGTTGGTTGTTGTATGGCTCGAACAGGCGAATTGTTTGCAAGATTTGAGCCAATGTTTTGCGGATAATTTTTATTTGGTCTTCAGTCAACTCATAACCATGATTTTGTTTTAGAATAGATTTGATACCGGTTGCATACGATGTAAACATGTGGTTGAGTATGGTAAACTGGTTGAGGTCTTTTACGATTACTTGTTTACCTTTTGGCTCAGAAATCATCCTCTGGAAAGTGGACGTAATTTCGGCCATTCTAATGAAAACTTCTTTTCTTGCCAATTTATAATCCGTTTCGTTGACTTCATTTTTTAGTAAGCGCGCATAGATATAGTATAAAAAATTGTAATTGGCAATCAAATTACTGCGGATATTCTGATGCAAATTGGCACTTTCCCAATTTGGTAAAATTACATAGCTCGATAGGAATGCTAAAAATCCTCCGATAAAAGTATCCATCAAACGCTCTTGAATAATTAGAATCGAATTCAAACCCGAAATCAAACTAAAAGACAACATAAGATAGGAGGTCAAGAACATGGTACCAATTACGTATTTATGACGAATAAATGTGTAGTTGAGTAGCATTAAAACAATCATTAATATATAGAGTATCAGTTCGTTATCGATTAAAATTATAATCAATACTCCGATTATTCCTCCTAAAATTGTACCTTCTATTCGCTGAAAGTTTCGTTTTTTTGTTACGCTGAAACCTGGTTTCATGATCACAATAATCGTCATAATCAACCAATAAGTATGAGTAGAAGTAGGTAAAGTAAAAGTAATTAAATAGCCAATTAACACCACTACTGTTAGGCGAAGTGCATGCCGCATATGCGTAGATTTCAACGTAATATTGTCGAGTAATTTTCGTAAACGAAAATCTTGATTCGGACGAAATTGCTCGTAATGATCCAAGGGATTTTTTTTGTTTTCATTGAACTCTGTCGAACGCGTGAATCGATAAATATACTTCACTTTAGAAACTACATTTTTTAGGTTGACATAAATTCTCGAAAAAACATAAATATTGTGTCCTGCTTTTTGTAGTTCATCGATTTCGTTGCTAAGTTTCTCTAGTTCTTTATCCAGGTTGATGCGTTCTTTCGGTAATTTATTGGCATTGATACAATAAGCAATATAGTCTAATTCGTTGGCGATTCTATTGAGTGCTTTGTAGATAATCTTCATGATCTTTTGATCATGATAGTCTTTGCGCATTTTCACCATATCGTAGTGCGAGCTGCTCACAATCTCGAAAAGATCGTTCATGTCAGAAAAAATAAATACAATAGAACGACCAATCGAGGTGGTATCTTTCACCAATTTTTTGTCGGCATATATCAATTCTCTCACCAAGTTTTGCTTATCATTTACATCGACTTGCTTTTGGAGTAATAGGTTTATTTTTTCGTCTAAATCACTATCAACATCATAAAAAGATGCTTTTATTCTCACATAATCAGCAACTTGTAGCATGCATTCTGATAGCATTTGTTGCGCCATTCTGTATGGTCTGAATTTTGAAATCAGTAAGCTAACCGTGGTGTACCAAAGGGCTCCAGAGGTAATTATCAATGCATATTCAATCGGGTTAAAGCCTAAATCACGAAATGTATTCATGTTGAGCACCATTGCCATCATTGCAGCTTGCCCCACAGAACTTGCTCTTTGTCCGAAAACCGCCAACATACTCATCAAAAAACACACTAGACACAAAGCAATCCCCATCATGATCGGCAACATATTGAGGCTTTTGGTTACCGCAGTTATGAAAAAAATAAGCAAACAAGTAATGAAGAGTGTATTTCTTCTTTCTCTAAAAGTTCCTGGGATGTCGGGTATATGCACAAGAATTACCCCCAAACTCATAGAAACACCCAAATACAGCAGCCCAAAATAACTACATACCATAGGCGGTATGAGAATGCAGAATGAAGTTTTTACTCCGTCGGATAATGCTTCACTATACAGAAAGTTTTGGAGTTTGTTTTGGAGTTTCAATGGTTTTTATTTGTTGCAAAATTAGCAAAGAGTTCTATAATTTACCAAAAAGGCTACTTTTGTTCTACACGTTTTGTTAAGAAAACATCAAACCCTTCTACTGTCTGACAGAAAATTATGGTTTGATCACCGCCATCTTTTATTTTGAATTTCTTTTTTAGGTTATCTATTGATTGATTATAATTCCTTACCAGAACATTGGCTTTCTGACCAGTAATTTCTTTTTTAGGATTTTCTATTTTTCTGATAATTTCGAAAACTTTACCCGGAAAGTTTTCGATTATCTTTTCTGAAGTATATAAATGAGTATTTTGATGTAATTTATAGATAGGAAACCGTTGACTCAATAATTTAAAAGCACCAGCTTTCATGATTGCTGCATTTGGTTCGTAAAGGTATTTTTGCGCCTCAGATAATTGGACTCGAGTGTTGGGCTCCTCTTCATACCAATAGCAAAACTTCTCTTGATTGGTTTGTAAGTTAACACAAACGATTTTTGGGTTATTATGATTTGTATTTCGGTCGAGATAAAGCAATAACTCTTTCATCTCATTTTTCACGGCTACTAAATGAATTTCTTTTATATGTTCTACCTGAATAATCGTAGCAGAAAGGTCGAGTAATGGTGAAAGTTTCACCATCAACTGATTGGTTCTTGTCCAGAAATCACTTAAATAGTCTAAAATATTTGGTTCTAATTCTTTTAAAATAAACTTTCTACCAATCGAGTTTCTACGAGCAGGATCAAGGTAAATACAGTCGAACTGCTGTTGTGGGAAGCGAGAAAAATAGGTCTGAAAATCGCCTTCGAAACATGCTAGATTTGCTTCTAGCGTATGAGCGTTGCTTGCAACAATTTGACTTAGACTTTGATTTTTTTCTACATGAATTACTTTCTCAAATGTAGAAGAAAAAGCTAAACTATCCATTCCGAAACCTGCCGTCAAATCGATAATATTCTCTCCCTTTACCAAGGATGCTTTATAGTTCGCTGTTGCTTCTGAACTTGCTTGCTCTAGGTTAATGGTAGGAGGATAATAAATACCTGGTGTATGAAAAAGTAATGGGAATTTTTTTTGAGCAATCTGTCGTCCCTTCAATTGTTGTGCAATTTCGGCAGCAGAAATCGATGGGAATGGGGATTTGCTCAACGATATTCTCTGATGATTCTCGTGATGAATGGATGCTAAATATCGCTGGAATTCTGGATCTAAGATGGTCTTGTTCACCTCCTTTTACTTTTATTTTCGCTCTTCTTCTTCGGCTAATCTTGTTGGGACTATCGGAATAAAAAGAGCATCTTTGGTAATTTTTTCTTTCCTTTCTGTAGGTTTTTTTTCATCCGGATTTCTAAATTTATTAACACCAATTAATGAAATCTTTCCATCGAAGAAATCTTTCTTTTCTTTTTTATCAGATGAATAAACCAAATCCTGTATACTGTTATTTTCTAATCCTGCAATAAAGCCTCCATTATTATGCAGGGTTTTAAAAAGCTCTAAAGCTTTTTCTGCTAATTGATTGGTGAGGTTTTCTATGTAGAAGCTTCCGGCTACAGGATCTGTAAACTGATCCATAAAAGATTCTTTCTTTAGTAATAATTGTTGTTTCGCAGCAATTTCTTGTCCAAATGCAGTGTCGTTTGTTAGGTAATCGTAAGCGTGTATATACACTGCATCGGCGCCTCCTAAAATCGCAGAGTTTGCCTCGATCGTAGAACGAATTACATTGTTGTAGATGTCTAGTTTTGATTTGTTGCGATGTGAGTTTTCGACAAATAAAAAAGCATAATCATCTAAACCATATTGTTGGGTAATAAGTTGCCATAAGAAACGAAAAGCACGAAGTTTAGCAATTTCAAAAAAGAAATTACTACCGACCGCCATTTTAAAATAAAGTTTAGAAGCAATTTCTTCCCCAAAAAGCTCCAAATATTCTACTCCGTGTAAAAGTGCCAAAGCCAATTGCTGTACATGGTTTGCACCAGCGTTTTGATATATGTCTGCCTGGATTGATATGGCTTTTTCTAGAGAGTCTAGTTGAAGAATTTCTTGAGTATGCTTTATTATTTCTTCTCTAGAATTGAAGTTCCATAGACCGTTTTGTGCAAAATAACCCAGTGGATCAAAATCCAAGTAAGTGAGATTGGGTAGGTTAGATAATTGCTCCAAATCTGTTTCTTCTTCTGCATTGTATCGTATAAAAAGATCGAGATAGTCGGCAGGCTTGGCTTGGAAAGCTTCTTGTGTTGTTAGTGTGAAACCATAGAGAAAACTATCATCCTGCCGAGGGTTACCATTGTATTCACCGATAATTTTCCAATCCTTTGCTTGACGTGGCAAGGGCTGCAAATTTTCGTACGCTACGTCGTTTTTGGTATAGAGTGGCTTCACATTTATGTCATCACGTGTTCCCCAAACCAATGTTTGGTTATAATCCAAACCCTTTAGTTCGGCTTGTACTTGCAGTTTCCATTCCTTATCGCTTATGGTAGGAAAATTATCAAATATATTATTTTTCATTGTTCACAGAATCTTGTTTAATTATTCGTTCTTCTTGGATAATGAAAATATCTTCGTTATTTCTTTTTAAGAAATGTTTTTCGCGTGCAATGCGCTCCAATTCTGCTGGATTGTTTTTCAGGTCGTTCAGACGTTCAGATTCCTCTTTTAGTTTCCCTAGGTAATATTGTTCGTCTTCTTCGAGGGTTTTTATTTCTTTCGAGCGTTGTAGATGAACCAAGACCGAGTTTTGATCTAAAAAAATCATCCAAACAATAAATACTGCACTTACAATAAGGTATTTATTTAGCAAAAAAGAATACCACTTTTTATTGGTTTTCTCTGCTTCTTCATAAAATTTTTTTTGGTCTTGATTATGCATTGGTTTTTGAGTTTAATTTCTCTTTGATTACCGAAGATAATAAAGTTATAGCAACTTCATTTTTCTTTTTCATGTTAGGGATGATTATATCGGCATAATTTTTAGTTGGCTCGATGAATTGTTGATGCATTGGCTTCAATGTTTTTTGATATCGACTCAACACCTCTTCCAAATCACGTCCTCTTTCTTGTATATCACGTCTTATTCTTCTGATCAGTCGCTCGTCGGAATCTGCATGAACAAAAATTTTCACATCGAAAAGATCTCTAAGAGCAGGATCCGTTAATACCAAGATTCCTTCTACAATTATTACATCTTTAGGATGCGTCAAAATGGTATCTTCTGTACGAGAATGGGTTATGAACGAATAGACAGGTTGTTCTACCGCATGACCATTCTTCAGTTGTTCTACATGTTCTACCAATAACTCGAAATCAATCGATCGGGGGTGATCAAAGTTAACTTTTGATCTCTCTTCATAGGATAGATGCTCGTTGTTTCTGTAATAATTGTCTTGCGAAATTACGATTACACTTTCGGTGTTTAAGTTTTTTAAAATATTGTTTACAACAGTGGTTTTTCCAGAACCAGTTCCTCCTGCAATTCCTATTACTAACATCAAGAAATGAATTTTTTATAAATATGCGCTAAAGATACAATTTTTTGAAGCAAGCTAGAAACGTTTTTTTTATTAATCATATCCTTTATAAGTATTCATTCTTACTTGATTATCTTTTTAGATGAATGGTTTTTTCATACATTTAGAAAATAAATAAAAACTCAACCATTACGATGATGATATCAACTTTATTATCACTTTTTTTAGGTGTAGGATTAGCAGCAGCTTCTGGTTTTCGAGTATTTTTACCGCTTTTCGTGCTTAGTGTTGCTGCTTATTTAGGGGCAGATTATCTCCCTCTTTCAGAGCAGTGGAAATGGGTGGGTAGCATACCAGCGATGATTACCCTGGGGATAGCGATGATTGTAGAAATTCTTGCTTATTATATACCAGTTGTAGATAATTTTCTCGATACCATAAGTGTTCCTTTGGCTACACTTGCCGGAATTTTGGTGGTAGCTGTAAATCTGGGGGAAATGAACGAGTTGGCAACCTGGTCTTTAGCTATAATTGCAGGTGGAGGAACAGCAGCGGCAATAAGTTCATCTACGGCAACAGTGAGAGCAATCTCTACAACGACAACAGCAGGTGCTGGAAATTTTTTGGTTAATTCGGGCGAAACAGCAAGTTCAGCAGTTCTTAGTTTGTTGGCTTTTTTTTGGGCTCCCTTTGCTTTTATATTAACTATTCTTGTTTTGATATTTTTTTGGGTTGTCTGGCGAAAAATTAAAAAAACGTCCTCGAGAAAAGTACAATAATACTTCTGCAAAAGGACGTTATAGATGAGCGTAATCTAGAGAATTAGGTCTTGGGACGAATCAATCCTTCTTGCGTTATTGAGGCAATCAAATCTCCGTTGCGGTTGAAAACATTCCCTCTTGTAAACCCTCTAGCACCAGATGCGTTAGGTGTATCCATTGAAAATAAGATCCAATCAGAAATGTCTGGCTCTCTGAAAAACCAAATCGAATGATCTATACTTGCCATTTGTGTATTACCAAAATGGGCTTTCTCAGCATGCGGACGAAGAGCTGTGCTCAAAATATTATAATCGGATGCATAGGCAAGAAGTTGATGTAGAATGGGTAAACAATATTCTTTCTCAGGATGTTTAAATTTCACCCAAACATTCCAATTGTTCGATTGATTTTCTCTTTTTAATGGATTGTCAAATTCTACGGGTTTGAACTCTAAAGGACGTTCAGTAGCTAAAAAAGTATACAATCTGTTGGGTAAAAAATTTCCAAACTTGTTTTTTATGTCTTCCCAACTAATTAATTCTTCAGGTAGCCTTACTTTGGGCATTTCTATTTGATGATGGTAACCGTCTTGTTTCAGCTGAAATGAAGCAGCCATCATAAAAATTATTTGATTATCTTGCTTAGCAATAACAGACCTTGTTGTGAAGCTTCCGCCATCACGAAGGTTTGTTACTTGGTATAGAATATCTTTTTTTAGGTCACCAGGTAACAAAAAATAACTATGCAGTGAATGACAAAAACGTTCTTTCGGGACAGTCTTATATGCTGCACTCAATGCTTGTGCCACAACTTGACCTCCATAAACAGTTCGGCTTCCTATGTAATTATTCCTCCCAATAAAATCTGTATTGTTATCAGTCTCGAGTGTAAGCAAATCGATGAGTTCTTGAGTGGTTTGCATTGTTTTAGAATTTCAACGAGTCTAGAATTTTTTGATTTGCTTGTAAGTGCGACTTGTATTCTTGTTTTATACGATTGATTAAGTCCTCAGTGCTTATAATATCATGTATGCCAGAAACACCATGTCCGGCAGACCATATATCTTTCCATGCTTTGTGACCTTCTTGCCCTACTAACTCAGAAAAATCTTCTTCTTTTTTTTGATTAGAGTCTATACCAGACTGTACAATGCTTGGTTTTAGGAAGTTAGCATTTACACCAGAAATACCATCGGTATATACAATGTCTTCGAATGTCGAATCTACTAGCATTTGTTTATAAGCCTCATCTGCCTGTGCTTCTTTGGTAGCAATAAAACGAGTGCCCATATAAGCAAAATCTGCACCCATGTTTTGGGCAGCTAATACATCGCCACCGTTATTTATTGCGCCTGCAAGTAAAAGTGGACCATCATAAAAAGAACGAATATCGTCGATCAGAGCAAAAGGGTTTGCTGTCCCGGCATGTCCGCCTGCGCCTGCGCAAACTGCAATAATTGCATCAACACCTGCTTCTGCTGCCTTCTCTGCGTGTCTTTTCTTGATTACATCATGAAATACTAATCCTCCGTAACTATGGACAGCGTCTACAACTTCTTTTACAGCTCCTAATGATGTAATAATCAATGGTACGCGGTATTTGATGCATAATTTCAGATCGGTTTCTAGTCGTGGGTTGGTTTTGTTTACGATAAGGTTAACCCCGAACGGAGCAGGTTTTTTACCGGTTTCTTCTTCATGTTTTTTTAGTGTTTCCGTAATTTCTATCAAGATATTCTCGAAATCTTCTGCCGTTCTTCCATTCAAAGAAGGAATAGTTCCGCATACCCCATTTTTGCATGTTTCGATGACAAGTTTAGCATTAGAAACCAAGAACATAGGTGATGCGATTATTGGTAGATCGAGTTGTTTTTTGAAATCTTCTATTGTCATAATAATTTTATATTAAGATGCAGTTTTCTAAGCATGCAATTTAGAAAATAATTTTTATTTACAATTTATTGATGAAAAGAAATCTATTTTTACAGAAATTGCAAATCATTAAATAATGGTCAATGAAACTGAAAGAACATTTTCGTAGAAATATACAACTTGCAGTCCCGGTGATGATTACTCAAGCAGGGCAAATCTTTGTAAATGTGGTAGATAGTGTAATGGTAGGAAAATTGGGTACTGATTTTGATCATGTTATAAATCCTACTTTGTCTAAACTTTCCTTGGCTGCTGTAACTTTAGGAAATTCAGTTTTCATGATGATGCTTGTTTTTGCATTTGGTTTTAGTTTTGCCCTTTCTCCACTGATTGCTGCTGCAGATGCACAAAAAGAAGAAAAAGAGGTGAGAAGTTATTTTGTACATAGCTTGGTGTTGAATATATCACTTTCTGTTTTATTGATTATTGTTTTGATATTCGCCAAACCCTTGATGTTTTTATTGAAACAACCTCAAGAAGTCGTGGAGATTGCAATTCCTTATATTTCCATCATGACCTATTCTATGCTACCTTTGATGATTTTTCAAACTTTCAGACAATTTTCAGAGGGGTTATCATTGACAATTCCGATTACATTTGCAACAATTTTAGGAAATATTCTCAATGTTTTTCTCAATTATGGTTGGATATACGGAAACATGGGATTCCCAAGACTCGAGGTGGAAGGTGCAGCATGGGGGACGTTCTTTTCTCGAATATTTATGCTGTTATTATTGATATTGGTATTATCACGATTCCAAAAAACAAAGCATTATTTATCAAAACTCAATTTTAAGAAATTCTCTAAGCACCATTTCAAACAATTGTACTCAATTGGCATTCCGACTGGGTTAACTTCCTTTTTCGAGGTGAGTGCTTTTGCAGTTGCCTCTTTTTTGTGTGGATATACTTTTTTGGGAACGCCCGAAGACTTCAATTTAGCAAAAATAAATTTGGCCGCTCATCAGATCTCGATAAATTTAGTATCAACAACTTTTATGCTATGTACCGGAATCGGAGTTGCTGCAACTGTGCGAATAGGCAATCAATTAGGACTGAAAGATTACCATACCTTACGAGAAGCAGGATGGTCTTGTATTTTGATGGTTATAACTTTTATGACTTTTTGTGGTATATTTTTTATTTTACTCCGAGTACCATTATCAGAAATTTATACCAACGAAGAAAACGTTATTAGCTTAGCTTCTAAACTCTTAGTTGTAGGTGCATTGTTTCAACTCTCAGACGGATTGCAACTTGTTATTTTAGGAGCTTTACGCGGGATGAGAGATGTGAAAATACCCTCTATAATTTCTTTTATTTCATATTGGGGGATTACCATTCCAATTTGTGCTATATTAGCTATATATTTTGAGATGCGTGCTTTAGGCGTTTGGATTGGCTTGGGAATAGGTCTCACAGTTGCAGCAGTACAATTATTATTCCGATACCATCAACAAACCAAAAAGCTGATCGATAGCCATAAAACCAAAAAAATAAATTTAAATTAGATATCATGGATTTACCAAAATTTTTAATAGCCGACAACTCAGATTTTCCAGATAAAATCTTTATCATTCATACCGAATTTCCACGTTTTGTATTGGATGTAGAAACCGATGATGTGGAATTTTTAGAAGATTTGGATGAAGAAGATGATAATGAAGAATTCGAGCAAGAAGTTGGTGAATTACTAGAGCAAGCACTGACATTTTTCGATCGAGAAATGGAACTTTATGAAGAAAGTGGCGATTTTGAATAAGCCATCTTATCTTCGATAAATTCGATGATTTTGGTGCTAAAAATTTATTTTTATACCGAAATATTAAAAAAAATGTTAATTTGCGATTCTAAAGTATTAAGACATATAGCTAAATGAAAATCACAAGATTATTTGATTTCTTATACAATCAATTAGAAAACAATCCTATACCCGATTCCTTGGTTAGCAAAGTAAATGGGGAGTGGAAAAAAACCTCTACTCAAGAATATGTTAATAAAGCCAATACTTTTAGTCGAGGATTGTTAAAACTTGGTATCAAGCCACAAGATAAAATAGGTATCGTAACGGCAAATAACCGAACAGAATGGAATATTTGTGACATGGGAATGCAGCAAGTAGGAGTCATTTCGGTACCACTTTATCCTACCTTGTCTCCCAAGGACTATGAATATGTTTTATCAAATTCAGAATGTAAAATCTGTATCGTATCCGACAAAGATTTGTACGATAAGGTTTTGCAAGCCAAACAGAATGTACCAACATTAACAGGTATTTATCTTTTTGATGATGTGGCGGGATTGCCAAATTGGCAAGAGATTTTAGATTTAGGTGCAGATGATTCTACCCAATCTGAAGTTGAAGCTTTGAAAAATCTTGTAAAAGCACAAGACATTGCAACCATAATTTATACATCAGGAACAACAGGAAAACCAAAGGGGGTTGTGCTATCGCATGAAAACATCGTAAGCAATGTGTTGATGAGTACACCTGCTGTCCCTAATTTGCCTTCTCCGTCGCGTGCATTAAGTTTTTTACCTATTAACCATATTCTAGAGCGGATGATTGTTTATTTATATCTATCTCGCGGAATTGGGATTTATTATGCAGAAAGTATAGATAAGTTAGGAGACAACTTGAAAGAAGTAAAACCTCATGTATTTACGGTTGTGCCACGCGTTGTAGAAAAAGTATACGACAAAATATACACAACAGGAGCCAATGCGGGAGGGTTGAAAACCAAAATTTTCATGTGGGCTTTGAGTTTAGCGAAAGAATATCAACCATTCGAAAAACTCGGATTTATGCAAAAACTGAAAATGAAAATTGCAGATAAGTTGGTTTTTACCAAATGGCGCGAAGGTGTTGGAGGTGAAGTCGTATGTTTGGTTTCTGGTAGTGCACCTTTATCAGCTCATTTGAACCGCATTTTCTGGGGAGCAGGAATTCCTGTATTAGAAGGATATGGATTATCCGAAACTTCACCAGTAATTTCTGTAAACATGATGAAAAAAAATAGTTTTGGTATAGGGACCGTCGGTCCGGTACTGAAAGGTATAGATGTGAAATTTGGTGAAGATGGTGAAATTCTAGTAAAAGGACCAAATGTATTTAAAGAATATTATAACGATCCAGAAAAAACGTCCGAAGCTTTTACTGCAGATGGATATTTCAAGACCGGAGATATAGGAGTGCTAGAAAATGGTTTGCTAAAAATCACCGACCGTAAGAAAGAAATGTTCAAAACTTCTGGTGGTAAATATATAGCACCGCAGCAAATAGAAAATCTCTTTAAGCAATCACCTTATATTGAGCAAATAATGGTAGTGGGAGAAGGTGAAAAAATGCCAACAGCAATGATTCAGCCATCTTTCGAAAAGTTAAAATCATTCTTGAAAGAAGACCTTTCGAATGAAGAGATGATAAAAAAGCCAGAGGTAATAGCTAGAATCCAAAAAGAGGTAGATCGAATGAATCGACAATTAGGTCATTGGGAGCAAGTTAAGAAATTCGAGTTGACTTCGAATGAATGGTCGATTGAAACCGGTGAGTTGACACCAACCCTAAAGCTGAAACGTAAAATTATTATGGAAAAAAATAAAGACTTGTATAATAAATTATACGATAAAAAATATTAATACACTAAAACACCAAAATAAAAAAGGAGCAATTTTGCTCCTTTTTTTGTTGTATGTGATTTATGAAACTTATTCTTTCCTACCGCCTAATGCCATCATAACAAAATACAATAGTTGGGCAAGGGAACCGATCGCAGCAACCACATAGGTCATTGCAGCCCATTTTAGTGCATCTTTGGCTCCGGCATGTTCGTTCGCTTGTAGTGAGTGTGAGCTTTCTAGCCATGCTAAAGCACGTTTAGAGGCATCAAACTCTACGGGAAGGGTTATGAATGCAAAAAGAGTTGTTACAGCAAATAAGGCAATACCAATCCAAAGCAATGTGGCATTTTGCGAGCTGATAAAAACAGTGATTCCTAAAATCAAAATCCACTGATTTAACCTGCTTGCTAAATTCACGGCTGGTACCATCTTAGAGCGCATTTCTAGCCATTGATATCCTTTTGCATGTTGCACAGCGTGTCCCACTTCGTGAGCAGCAACGGCTGCAGCAGCGGCATTCCTTTCGTTATAAACCACGTCTGATAAGTTAACGGTTTTGTTTGCTGGGTTGTAGTGGTCGGTCAATTGTCCTGGAGTGGAAATTACCCGTACATCGTGGATACCATTATCTGCTAACATTTTTTCGGCAATTTCCTTACCACTCATTCCATTGGCTAAAAATACTTTCGAATAATGCGCAAATTTACTTTTTAATCTTCCACTAACCAGCATACTTGCTAAAGCAATTATACCAATCAAAACATAATAAGATCCCATTGTCTAATTTATTTTTATTAAATTTATTGTCGAAATTACAAAAAGTATACCATCCTACCGCATTTTTTGTATCTAAACTATCTTTTTTATGACATCTTGCACTCGTTTTAATAGACGACACAGTTCCTTATAATGTCTATTTTTTTATCCTAATAATTGTAGGTTTATTGATTTTGTGATAAACTGTTTCGAAATAGGTACAACCTATATAACTCGAAAAACTGATGAGGTTCTTTATTAGTGCAACAAAGCGTTTGTTGAAAATTATCGACGAATGAAAACTACACGATAGCGACTGTAATTTAACAACAAATGTGTTGGGCATAATCTTCGTAAGTACTTTGGGCTACTTTCTAACAATAAAATCCATCTGCTAAAGAATTAAAAAAATGGTAGTATTCCTAGGGCTTGCGATTGTTTTGCAATTCGGCAAATTCTAAAAGAAGATAAGGTACTCGGTAGGGGGTTGTTTGATTAGTAATTATCGTATACTTCAAACTTTCCATTTTTGTAAAAGAAAACTATCCGCTCTATTTCTCTCTTCTTTTCATTGGTTGGGTAAAGAGAAGTTGATGCTGTGATTTCTTCGCTATTTGTTTTATCAGGTGAAGATTCACTTGTCACAAAATTGTTATTCTGGTTCTCTTTCTTAGACTCGTGCAAGGAACTTTGCCTATGTTGATTTTTTTCAGAAAAATCATCTTGTGTCATATCCAGTTCAAAATTTATAGTATGCACATTTTCCTCGTCGGGTAGAGGTGTCGAATTTTCGATCATTTCACCATCTCCAAAAATCATCCAATCGGTAGAGATTTCTGGAAACTGATGCTTCACTTTCATCACAAAATCTAGGCTTGGGTTATTGCGACCAGAGAATATATGCGACAGACTCGATCGTTGTACTTCTATCTGATCGGCAAATTCTGAGGGTGTAAGTCCGTAATAATCTAAAATTTTATTCAATCGTTCAATCATATCAATGTTACAAATGTTATTAACTGTTTACAAATATAACAAAAGTAAATTAAATAACAAATACATTTATTTTAATAAACTGACATGAAAGATAAGGTTGAGATAGTAGTGTATAAAAATCTAATTTAAAGTACTTTATATTATAAAATTACATTTTCCTTAATAAACAGATGTTAAAATGACAAAAAGACAAGAAATACAAGGAAAGTGTTAATTACAAATGTTAATTACAAATGTAAAGAGTTGTTCTTTTCAAATTTTAGTGCTTTATTTTCTTTAAATGAGGTTCGGATTGAAATTTTATTTTCAGTGCTTTAAAATGAAAATTTGAGCATATTTAAATTATGCATCTTTGATTATTTTTATCTTTGTTTTAAATCAATTAAAATGATAGATATAAAAAAAATTGAGGAAATTTACGCTCAATTTTATGTAGAAGGAATAGCAGAAAAATGGTTAAGATTGCCCGATTTAGAAAAGGCACTTTCGTTACTTTCTATCCCAAAAGAATGTATCGGCTACTCTTTCATGAAACAGCCTATTTATAAAATCAGTGTAGGAAACGGGTCCAAAAGAATATTAATCTGGTCGCAAATGCACGGGAATGAATCTACCGGAACACGTGCAATGTTAGATATTATAAAGTTTTTTTTATCCAAGAATGAATTCTCTGAACAATTATTATCACAAATTTCATTTGATTTTATACCCTTATTAAACCCCGACGGAGCTGATTTGTATAGTAGAAGAACAGCGGTTGGTATTGATATGAATCGTGATTTTTTATCGAAATCTTCGGTAGAACTTCAGATTTTATTAAAACAAGTTAATAAAGAAAAATACCATTATCTCTTCAATTTACATGATCAAAGAACAATTTTCAATGTAGGGAAAACCAAAGAAACGGCAACTTTATCTTTCTTGGCACCGTCGTATAACATAGAACAATCTGTGAATGAAACTCGCCAGAAGACTATGGCAATTATACAGTATATAAATGATAGTCTGCAGACCTTGATTCCTGGAAAAATCGGTAGATATACGGCCGAGTTTTATCCTCGATCTACTGGAGATAATTTCACCATGCAAGGTTATCCTTGTGTGCTTTTCGAGGCGGGACATTACCCAAATGATTGGCAAAGAGAGCAGACCAGAAAGTATCTTTTTTTAGCAATTCTCAAGGCGATGGAAGCAATAAGAAAAGAGGTGAAAGATTATACTCGATATGATAATATCCCAGAAAATAAACAGCTATTTTTGGATTTGATTGTAAGAAATGTTCTTGTAAAAAAAGATGATAATGAAGCGATGGTCGATTTAGGATTTCAGTACAAAGAGTTTGTGAATATAAAAGCAAATAGGTTGGATAATGTATTGGTTCTGACAGATGTTGGTGATTTGAATCATCTATTTGGTCATGAGGAA
The DNA here is from genome assembly GCF_001809725.1 of Weeksella sp. HMSC059D05. Classification (NCBI taxonomy): domain Bacteria; kingdom Pseudomonadati; phylum Bacteroidota; class Flavobacteriia; order Flavobacteriales; family Weeksellaceae; genus Weeksella; species Weeksella sp. HMSC059D05. Next base: position 11,768 of record NZ_KV798548.1, on the reverse strand, counting down.
ATCGATGCAAAAAAAGAAGTTTATACAAGTGCACAGGATCATTTTCCAGAAATTGAAAAGACAATAACATGCGAAATTGGAGATTTTCGATTAGTCAATGGCAAGAGAATCATATAAAAATCCTACCTTTAACGTTTATAAAATACAAAAAGCAAAAAATATTAAAATGAAAAAAATCCCTTCCTATACGCTGTTAATTTTGTTGAGTTTTTTGTCTACAAACTGTATACAAGAACGTGTAATGAATCGTGTTGTGAAATACGATTATAATGGTCAAACAGAACGTTTGTTGGTTGGAGAATTCGATAAAAATCAGTTAAATGGTCAATATTTCAAAGATTGGTACGAGCCAGAATATAACGATTATAATGTTGATGAAGCGCTATCAAATCAACTCAAAAAATACAGTAAAAAATACACGATAGACGTTTTTATGGGGACTTGGTGTCCGGATAGTAAAAGAGAGGTTCCAGCGCTGATAAAAATACTAGAAACAATAAAATTTCCAGACGGACGGGTAAATTTCTATGGTTTGAATCGAGACAAGAAAAGCTTTTATGGTGAAGAGTTAAACAAGGATGTTCGGTATGTGCCAACGATAATCGTCTATGAAAAACGGAAAGAAATAGGTAGAATTGTAGAATCACCTGTTTCTGGAAGTTTAGAAGAGGATTTGTTGATGATTTTTAGTAAAACCCCTTTAGAGCCAAATTATAGTGAAAAATAATAAATCAATAGCGCTCACTAGCTTAGCTTTTTTGGTTGGCGTTTTAGTAACTTTTCTGATGATGAAGCAATGCAGCACAGACAACACTGCAGAGCAGTCACATGTTATTGCCTACCAAATTCAGCGCATGAATAAAATGATTGTAGCCGAACAAAACTATTCGGATATTTATTCATATCAATCAAAAAAATCTTTCCCAGGTTTCGAAAGATTTTACAGTGCCGACAAAAAAATCACGATGCTGATCAATGCCAAAGCGCAAGCGACGTACGATTTGTCGAAAATGAATATAACTATAGATTCTATTCAGAAAAAAATAATTCTAAAAGATATTCCTGCAGTAGAGATCAAAATTTATCCAGATGTTCAGTTTCATGATTTGGATCAAAGCATGTTTAATAAATTTGAAAAAGATGAGTTGAATGGAATCAAAAAAAGAGGCATACAGCATGTTGAAAAAATCATAAATAAAACAGAGCTTAAAAAACAAGCACATGAACAATTGATTCAGAATTTGGGAGAAATTTATGCGATAGCAAAATTATATAATTGGGAGGTAGTGGATGAAACGCCTTATGCCAAAGAAACAAAGGCATTGTCGGATCGCGCTAAATAGTACTTTTAGCATAAGACAAAGAGAAAAACTCGCTAAAGAGCGAGTTTTTTTATTTGGTTGCGAAACTAAGTTTTACAGTGATATTTGCTGTTTTAGAACGTGATGTAGTATTGAACACACCTCCGTAAGAAAAATCTTCGTTTGTATTTTGCCCAGTAATCTGGAATATTCCTAAATCAGCATTTTTCAAATGCCCCAAAGATGCTTTGGCTTCAGATGCAATGTTTTCTGCTCTTTGTCGTCCATTTTCCGATGCTTTCTTGATCAGTTCTAGCTTTAAGTCTTCTAGCTTGCTATAATAATAACTTGGCTGGCTAGAGTTAAGTTCGATTCCCTGACTGATGAGATCTGTAATTTCTCGAGATACTTTTTCGATTCTGTTGATATCTTTCGATTCTATAGATACATTTTGTGTCAACGTATAACCGCTAAACTCACTATAAGAAGTGCCATCTTCCCGGGTGAAATAATTAAAATCTTTGTTAATGTTAACAGCGTCAAAGGTGATTTCGCTTTCTTTTATTCCCTTGTTTTTTAAGTAATTAAGGACGGTTGATTTATCAGTGTTTAGGGATTCTGAAGCAGTTTTTAGATCAAAATCATTTCGTGAGAAACTTCCACTCCAAACCACAATATCAGATTCGAAATCTTGTTTGGCATTTCCTACTACATTTATCCGATTTTGCGATTTGTATTTGTATTTAAAAGCGTTGCTCAAGACAAACGCAGCGATTATTACGCCCAAAGCTGTAACAATAGAAATTGGAAAAAATGTGTTTTTCATAGTTTAAAATTTTTTATAATTGGTATGATTTAATTTTTTTAAGTAAGTTAATTATTTAGAATAAAAACCAATAGTGCACCTTTTTCATAGGAGATTTTTACCAGGTTTTCGATTGCTTTATTACGTATCCCGATACGTTTATGAATATCCAAATCTTCTAGAATCAAAGGGTATTTCAAGCCTTCTGTATGTACTTTTTCGGCAACCGGAAAAGGGTAGAGAGAAATTGTTCTATCTTTATAGCCTGATAATTCTAAATTTTTTTCTGCAAAAAAATAATATCCAAAATCATCAAACATCAAAATTGTCATCTGATCAAAAAAACGATAAGCGGCAGTGAGATTTCCTAGAAAATGATCTTGTTGTTTGCCGCTGGTTCCGTACACATGTACGGTAGAAACACCACGTTCGGAGAGGATAGCCAATGCTTTTTCGAAATCGGTAAAATCCTGATCAGGAGTCGAAATTAATTCATGCGTATAGGAGAGTTTCGGAGTTTCTATCGAATCGAAATCACCAGAAATAATATCTGCTTTAATACCCTTTTGGGTAAGATAATTAATCGCGCCATCTGTGCAATGAATCAGATCGTATTGTGCTAAATCGATAAAGAAATTTGGTGGTTGACCATTGATAAATAATGCTGCTTTCATTTTATTCGCCCGGAATCCATTTTACTTCTTCTATGTTTTCTTGTTTAGCCAAAATTCTTGCCAAAGTGAAAAGATAGTCAGAAAGTCGATTGAGATATTTTTGCAAATTAGGACTAATTTCCTCTATTTCTGCCAAAGCAACGGTGATTCTTTCAGCTCTCCTGCAAACTGTTCTTGCGAAGTGTGCTTGCGATGCGGCTAAGCTCCCGCCTGGTAAAATGAAATGTGTGAGTGGTGCAAGATTTTCTTCTATTTCATCTATCCAGTGCTCGAGTGTTTCGATGTCATTTTTTGTAACTCTCACTGCAAGACGAGGTTTACCGTTGGCCAAAAATAATTTCTCTACCGGAGTGGCCAATTCAGCTCCTAGATTAAATAAATCTTTTTGGATGTGTATAATCTGATCTATGTATTGCTGTTCGATCGTATAGCTTCTTATTAGACCTAAAACAGAGTTTAGTTCGTCTACAGTGCCATAAGATTCAATCTTTATATCGTTCTTTTTTACTTTTGTACCACCGTACAAACTCGTTGTTCCTTTATCGCCAGTTTTGGTATAAATTTTCATGTTGTTTTTATGATGAAATTACTATAAAATTATGTATTTTTTAACTTCATTTTTGGAATGATGAAATGAAAACCGATTGCAGTAAAACATAAAACACTTGCACTAACAAACCAAAGCGTCGTAAAACCGTAAGTTTCTGCAATAAAAGTACAGAGAATAGGTGAGATGATAAATGCCAGCGAAAAAGCAATGCCATTCAAGCCCATATAGGCTCCTTTGTTTGTAATGCCGGCTCGCATTGCCGTAAGGGTTGACATAAAAGGTAAGGCTAATATTTCGCCTACACTTAAGAAAAACATACTAAGGAAAATGAAAAATACAGCATGATCTATTCCTAATATAAAATAGGCGAATGCAGAAAGTAATGCTCCTATAACGTGCACTTGTTTGATGCTGAATTTTCGTTCTGCAAAATTTACCAAAATCATTTCTAATGAAACGATAACAAGACCATTAAACCCAAGAACTATCCCGACCATTGTAGAACTTAATTTGGCTACATCTCGGTAGAAAATAGGCATTGTGTTGAGAAATTGAAAAAAAGCAACACTGAAAATAGTACAGAACAAGCAAAAGATCAAGAAAGGAATATCCCGGTAAGGTGATCGATCTTTTGTTTCTTTATTATTTATTTTTTCTACGGTAAGAATTTCGTTGCGATAGGTTCTGTTCCTAAAATAAAAATAATATACCAGGCCAGCCATAATAAAGGCAACACCGTTAAATATAAAAAGTAAATTATAAGAATATCCTGATAGAATTCCTCCGACCGAAGGACCGATAGAAAATCCCAAATTCAGAGCCATTCGATTCAAAGAAAACGAACGGGTAATGTTTTCTTTTTTTGCATAACGCGTAATAGCTACTGAATTAGCAGGTCTGAAGGTTTCACTAATAATGCTTTGTACCAAAATAATTAGTGCAATGGCTTCAAAAGTCTGAAAGAAAATCAGTAAGCAGAAAATAGGGGCACTGAGAAACAAACTTGTGGTTTGCACTTTAAATTCTCCTATTTTATCTGTTAGCATTCCACCAAAATACGAACCAATCACAGAGCCAATCCCAAAACAACTCAGAGCTAAACCGACTTGTTGTATAGAAAAACCTAATTCGTCGGTCATGTAAATTCCTAGAAAAGGTAATACCATCGAACCCGAACGGTTGATGAGCATAACGGCTGCAAGCATCCACGATTCGTTTGATAAACCTTTGTAAGAATTAATGAATATCTGAAAAAACTTCTTCATGGCAGGAAAATTAGCGCAGAAAGATACAAGGAATTGGACGGAGTTTGATGTTTTTTGAGATTTTTTTTCTATTTTCCGATTTTAATATCGGAAAAACGATGATTGAAAATTTAATTTTAAAAACCTTACTCATGGTCTTTGGCATCGGTGCTGTATCGGGAATTTTATACGACGACTCTAAATTATATCTAATAGATGATATATATCCCAATATGATTGTTTATGATTTCAACAACAAAAAAACTACAGAAGTTGTCTTGGTAGAAGAGTTGCAAAAGGTTGCTGTAGATAAAAAAAATAAAGCCGATTTCGAATCGATTACTCATACCAATCAAGAAATATTTATCTTCGGATCGGGGTCTGCAAAGAATAGAAATGATCTTTTTGTGATACGAAAAAAAGATTGGCATGTTGAACGATTTTCTATCGAAAAATTATATCAAAACTTAGCAAAAAAACATCAAATTCCGTTAGAAGAATTCAATATAGAAGGAGCAGTTATTGATAAGAATACAGTTTATTTATTTCAGCGTGGAAACGGAAAAAGAAAATTGAATGGTGTTTTTGTTTTTCCGAAAGACTATTTATTTCGTAAAGAAAATCCTCAAAATAGAACAGATTTTCATCCCGTACATCTGCCAGAGAAAAAAGGTTTTCAGTACGGTTTTAGCGATGCCGTTTTGCACAATCAGCAGATTTATTTTACAGCAACTGCTGAAGGAGCTTTGTCTACCTATCACGACGGCGAAGTTTTGGGTTCGATAATCGGTCTAATAGACATGAAAAGTTTTGAGGTTCATCGTACCGAAATGATTAGCAGTGATTTGAAGGTTGAAGGATTAACCGTGAAGTCGGAAAATAAAAATCAAATCGAATTTTATTTAGCTTATGATAATGATTCGGGAGAGAAAAAATCAGAAATATTAACTTATGTTTGGAAAAAATAAAAAATTAAGAAATCAGAATCACATAATTTCTCCTATTATTTATGGTGAATAATTGTGAAAGTTTTCTTAAACCTATTATATTTGCCCGTTAAAAACAATTTTTTAAAGAGAAAAACTTATGCGAGGAAGAAGGCTGATTGCGGTGTTTGCAATCATTTTTGGGTTACTTTGCATTCGTCAATTAAGTTTCACTTGGTACACCGCTAAGGTGGAAAAAGAAGCAAAAGCGATTGCAAAAAATCCTGCTCAGGAACAACTTGTATTGGATAGTTTAGCCAATGACACTCTAAAGTTAGGGCTTGTCAATTATAACTATCACGATGCAAAGAACAAAGAGATTAATTTAGGTCTGGATCTAAAAGGAGGAATCAATGTAATTCTTCAGGTATCAGAACGCGATCTTTTGGTAAACTTAGCCGGTAACAAAGAAAATCCTATGTTACTTACGGCTTTAGATAACACAGATCGTCAACAAAAAACACAAGGTAATGTACCGTATGTAGATTTGTTTTTTCAAGAATTTGATAAAATTCGAGGAGGAACAAAATATGCCTCACCAGACTTATTTGGTACAAAAGCCAATTCGGCTCATGTTTCTTATAATGCTTCTGATGAACAGGTAAAAGCATTCATCAAAAAAGATATCGAAACCAAAGTAGCGACTGCTTATCAGGTAATCAGTTCACGTATAGACCAATTTGGTGTTGTAGAGCCAGTTGTTCAGCGATTAGGAAGTGAAGGTGACGGACGTATTTTGGTAGAATTACCTGGAGTTTCGGATACCGATCGTGTTAAAAAGCTTCTGCAAAGTACTGCGAAATTAGAGTTTTGGCAAGTTGTAGAAGATCAGCAAGCGATTATGGCTTTGGCTGGTATTGGTACTGCAAAATATAATATTAGTAGAGACGGTAGAATTGTGTCTAACCTTGGCGAAGTGTTAATGCCAAGAATGTCGAACGCATTAACTGTGGTAAACCTAAAAGATACAGCAGTTGTAAACCGTGTTTTACAAGATAAAGAATTCAAAACACTCTTACCAGCAAACGTACGCAATTATAAATTTGCGTGGGCAAGTAAACCCTTAGATACAGGCGTTGGCGGACCGAAAGTTTTAGAGCTTTTTGCTTTAAAAGGTAAAAACGGACAAAACGAACCTCTAATTGGAGGGGATAAGGTAGTAAGTGCATCTGGTGAGCGTAACGCAGGTTCTGTAACCAACGAACCAGTCGTGAGTATGCAAATGAACCAAGAAGGTGCACAAGAATGGGCAAGAATTACCGATGAGCTAAAACCTAATCAACAATTTCCTAGAGGACAAGCTGTTGCAATCGTATTGGATAATATGGTTTATTCAGCTCCAAGTATTCGTGGGCAGATTACAGGAGGAAATTCTCAGATTACAGGAAACTTTACGTTAGAAGAAGCAAAAGATTTAGCCAACATCTTACAAGCAGGTTCTTTGCCAGCCTCATCTAAGATTGTTTCTGCAGAAGTTGTAGGGCCATCATTAGGGCAAGAAGCTATTAACTCATCGCTTATAGCTTTTGCTGTAGCTTTTTCTTTGGTATTGGTATGGATGATATTCTACTACTCACGTGCTGGTCTTTATGCCAACGTTGCATTAATTGTAAACTTACTCTTCCTTATGGGAATGCTAGTTTCTCTACGTGCAACCCTTTCATTACCAGGTATCGCCGGGATTATCCTGACCCTTGTAACAGGCATGGATGCCAACATTATTATTTACGAGCGGGTAAAAGAAGAATTGCGTAAAGGTAGATCATTGCGTCAAGCAGTTGATTTTGCTTATTCTTGGAAAGGAGCTTTCTCAGCAATTTTCGACGCAAATACTACCTCTCTAATTACCGCTATTATTTTATTTATATTTGGTAAAGGACCAGTTGTAGGTTTTGCTACAACATTTATCATAGGTATTTTCACCTCTACCTTTACAGCCCTTTTTATTACGCGTTATTTCGTAGAAAGTCGTTTAGAAAAAGGAAAATCTGTAGCTTTCTTCACACCATTTACGGCACACTGGCTACAAAATATCCGTGTAGACTTATTAAAAACAAAGAAAATATCCTACGCAGTTTCTATACTATTAACGATTTCTGCTTTGGTATCAATCTTTACACAAGGTTTCGATTTAGGTATCGAGTTCAAAGGAGGTAGAACCTATACCGTGCGTTTTGATAAAACCGTAGACCCGACAAAAATAGCCGAAAGTTTAGGAAACGTATTTGTTCTCGATGGCGAGAAGATGATACCACAAGTGAAAACGTATGGTGGAAATAACCAAGTGAAAATTACAACGGCCTATAAAGCTGATGAAGACGGAACAGAAATCGATAATGAAATAAAAGATAAATTATACAATGGATTACAATCTTATTTACCTGCCAATTTATCTGTTAAAGACTTTTCAGAAGATAATGCTTCTATTGGGCTCATGTCATCTGCTAAAGTAGGGCCAACTATTGCCGATGACACAACACGAGCATCAATTCTTGCCGTATCATTAGCCTTAGTTGCTATTTTCGTATACTTGATTATTCAGTTCAAACGTTGGCAATTTTCGGCAGCAACGATATTGGCCCTTGCGCACGACGTTATTATCGTGTTAGGAGTTTTCTCATTGCTGAAAGGTGTTTTACCATTCAACATGGAAATTGACCAAGCGTTCATTGCAGCGATTCTTACCGTTATCGGATATTCGATGAATGACTCGATTATTATCCTCGACCGTATTCGCGAAAACCTTTCGGTAGAAAAAAATCGTAATCTGTATGATATTATCAATATATCTACATCAGAAACATTATCGAGAACTATCAATACCTCGTTAAGTACTTTCCTTATCGTGTTGATAATCTTTATATTCGGAGGTGAATCGATCAAAGGATTTATGTTTGCAAAATTAATTGGGGTGGTAATCGGTACCTTCTCATCAATCTTTGTAGCATCTCCTTTGGTCTACGATTTTACTAAAAAAGGAAAAATGAATAAATAAACGTTATTTATTAACTTCTAGAAAAAAACCGTTGATTTTTTTAAGAATTAACGGTTTTTTTTTATTCCATATTTAAGTATATTTGTTGAGTGAATAAAATGATGATTCTTATAGGTTTTATTGGCTTCCAAGAAATTGTGGTAATTTTGTTGGTGAGTATTATTATTTTCGGTCCAAAGAAAATTCCAGAAATTGCTCGTGGATTAGGCGAAGGTGTACGACAGTTGAAAAATGCGACAGAAAATATCAAAGAAGAAATCATGAAGCCTGTAGAAGACCTAGACCCAACCAAAGAAATCAGAGAGACGATAGACGAGGCCAAAAAAGAAATAGATACTACGGTCGATGAAGCTCTTGGTGGCTCGGTGAAACGATAGACTATGGAGCAAATCATACTCTTGGATCATGAAATTTTTGTGTACCTTAATAATTTAGGAAACTCCTCGTGGGATAATTTTTGGCTCTTCATCACCAATAAATTTACGTGGATTCCGCTCTATTTGGTCTTACTGATTTATTTATTCAGAAACACAACGCGTAAACAATTTCTACTTTGCGTTGTCTTCATTACTTTATTGATTGTTGCGACCGATCAGCTTGCAAATCTCTTCAAATACGGATTAGAGCGATATCGTCCATGTCATGATAAAACTCTTACAGGAAAATTTAGAGCGGTAGATTGTGATCATCGTGGACGTTTCGGATTTTTTTCAGGACATGCGTCAAATAGTATGGCTTTAGCCATTTTTATAGGCTTGGTCATGAAAAATAAACTACGTTGGCTTCTTGCAGCGATGATGGTTTGGGCACTAATGGTTGGTTATAGTAGAATATATTTAGGCGTCCATTTTCCTGGAGATGTCTTGGTAGGGTTTCTAATAGGAGGATTAAATGCTTTGGTTTTTTATAAACTCTATCACTATTTCTTACCAAAAGTAATCAAAAGTTAAACTCTTCAATAAGATTATTTCCTACCTTTATTAAGGTATTATAAATTCTAAGAAGTATGGACGATTTTATTGCAGCGCGAAGTCAGATGGCTTTGTCGCTTGCCTTTCACATTATTTTTGCTTGTGTTGGTATGGTAATGCCGTTTATGATGGCTATTGCACATTATCAATACCTCAAAACAGGAAAAGATATTTACAAAGGATTAACCAAAGCTTGGAGTAAAGGTGTAGCCATTCTTTTTGCAACCGGTGCTGTTTCTGGCACGATGTTATCTTTCGAATTAGGTTTATTGTTCCCAGAGTTTATGAAGCATGCTGGCCCGATTTTCGGTATGCCTTTTTCTCTAGAAGGTACAGCATTCTTTATAGAAGCAATAGCATTAGGCTTCTTTCTCTATGGTTGGGGGAAATTTAATAAATGGTTTCATTGGTTTTGCGGATTAATTGTAGGGATTAGTGGTTTAGCCTCGGGTATTTTGGTTGTTGCCGCTAATGCTTGGATGAATTCTCCTACAGGTTTCGATTATATGAATGGACAATATCTTAATGCAGACCCAATTAAAGCGATGTTTAATGAGGCATGGTTCCCACAATCTTTACATATGACTGTTGCTGCTTTTTGTGCCACAGGATTTGCGGTTGCTGGATTACATGCATATCTTATTCTTAAAAAGAAAAATATTCGTTTTCATACCAAAGCTTTTAATATTGCTTCTATGATAGCAGTAATTGCTGCTCTAATAATGCCACTTACAGGAGATATAGCTGCAAAATCAGTTGCAGAAAGACAACCGATAAAATTGGCTGCGATGGAAGCCCACTTTTATACAGAAGATAAGGCAGCACTTGTTTTGGGTGGAGTGCCAGATGAAGAATCGATGCAAGTGAAATACGCCATAAAAGTACCAAGATTGTTAAGCTTTTTGGTGCATAATGACTTTACGTCTCCAGTGAAAGGTTTAGAAGAATTTCCGCGAGATGAATGGCCACCAGTTGCCATCACACATTATGCATTTCAGGTAATGATATTTTTCGGGATGTTGATGATGTTGATTGGCTTGGTTTACTTATACTTTCTGATTTTTCGAAAAAAACAAAATTTGCCCAATTGGGTATATAAGCTCTTTGTAGTTGCTACACCTTTTGGTTATATCGCATTAGAAGCCGGATGGACAGTAACCGAAGTTGGTCGACAACCATGGATTATTTACGGCTTTATGAAAACGATAGATGCTGTAACGCCAATGCCCGGAATTCAATATTCGTTTTATATTTTTACTGCTATATTTTTTTCATTATCAATTGTTTTGGTGTTTCTGATGAATCGGCAAATACAATCTGTTGCACGTTTATACGATCCAGAAGATCCCCAATTTCAATCTACAAAAAACTCATAAAAATGATTTACGTGGTTATTATCTTCTTATGGTTGTCCATAAATTTATACTTGATTTTGGGTGGAGCCGATTTTGGAGCAGGAGTAGTGGAGTTATTTGCCAAAAAAGATTTTAAGAAAAGAACACAAGTTATTATGTATCGTTCCATCGGACCAATTTGGGAAGCCAATCATATGTGGTTGATTATTGCAGTAGTAATTATGTTTGTTGGTTTTCCGGCAATTTATTCAGAAATGGCAAATCATTTACACATTCCTTTGGTAATCATGCTGATGGGAATAATTGCACGAGGAACGTCTTTTACTTTTCGTAATTACGATGCAATCCAAGACAAATGGCACAATCTTTATGATTTAATTTTTACCTACTCTAGTTTCTTAACGCCGCTTTTCTTAGGGATTATTGCGGCTTCTATGGTTTCGGGTAGCATAGATACAAATGCGAATAATTTTCTAGATGCTTATATTTTTTCTTGGCTTTCTTGGTTCAATGTTTCTGTAGGAATATTTACTGTTTCTTTATGTGGTTTTTTAGCTGCTATATTCTCACTCAATACTGTCTGTAATCCAGAGGACTTGACTGTTTTAAAGAGAATGGCTTTAGGTTTTACTTTTTCAACATTTTTTTTAGGCGGAGTTGTTTTTGCTGTATCTATTTGGCAAAATATTCCTCTAATCGATTGGATTTTTAGAAATTACATTGGCTATATTGCAGTGATGATGGCTACATTGGTTTGGATAGGGGTGATTCGATTGGTGAATAACAACCATTTTAGGTGGTCGAGAGTTTTGGCAGGAGGGATCGTATTTTGTATTTTGGTAGCAGTCTCGTATTCTCATTATCCAAATATTGTACTTTTCAGAGAT
>NZ_KV798547.1:0-4560 GCF_001809725.1 Weeksella sp. HMSC059D05 | reverse complement strand
TCCAAATAACTTCTGTAGGTAAATTTAAGTAATTGTATTTGATTTCGGTGATGCTTCTAAACTATTCTATTACATTTACTTACCTTTTCGTTTGATATCCTGTTTTGGACGTGTCTCAATAGAAGAAGCTGAGTGTTTTTGTTTGTTAAATGCTCTAAAATTATCTTTAATGATTTTTTCTAGCTCATCAAACGTACAATCTAATCTCCTACAATTTATAATAATTTTATCTTTAGGTTTCCAATTATTTAAATACATAAGAATTAGCTTTAATATATTGATTCTATTATTTTTAATGTATTTTTCTTTATTATTTATCGTCAACTCAAGATATTTACCCGAGTAAAGTTCACATGTATCTATTGCGTCTATATCATCCCATTTGATAACTCCTATACTTTCGTAAGTTGAATTGTCTTCTAATTCCAATTCTGATACGATTATTGCTTTTTTTCTATTAAACAACAATAATACATTGGATATAAACATTAAAAATGAATATAAAAAACCAAGTATACCAAAAACAAATATAAAATACTGATTACTAATGAATTTAGAAACAAATAATTGAGGATTTATTATAAGTCCAATACATGTTATATTCATTACAAGGAAAAATAATATAAAACCGAAGATCTTACTTTTACTATATTTAATTGTCAATATCATCGCAGAAAATTAATATTTTAAAGGTCCATAAACCGTTTGTGATTTCTGAATTTCTCTTTGGAGATTTTGTTGCTTTTGTTCTGGTGTAAGTGGAGTCATTGCAGCATCTATATAAAACTCCATGACTTCTTCACCGACCACACCTCCTATAATGCCCCCTACTATACCTGTAACTAATGCCCCAGGACCTGATTCTGCCCCAACAATTACACCTAAAGTAGCTCCTCCAATTACACCTCCTACAACAGAACCTATACCACCTGCTGTTTGTTTTATGCCTTCTCCAGTATTTTCTCCAAAGCCATCTACTATCTCGGGAACTTCCAAAACAACAGATGTTACCAGACTACCCTTTTGAATAACTTTACTTACCTTCGTACCTTTCCCTGTATATTGATTAAAACCTCTATTATGAGGAGAGTATCTGTATTTTATTTCATTAATCTTGATTCCATCAAAACTTCGTTTTGTTGGACCATTCCATATTGCAAAAGACCCACCACCATATTTACTATTTGCCAAAGAGTTTCCGTATGACCCCATCGCTGTGTTTGCGTACCTTAAGTAATCCAAAGCACTACGACTATTATTATTTCCTCCAATTATAGCTGCATCCGTAAGTACTATTAGTTCATTAGCAGTATTTGTTTCTGGGTCATATATATATGTAGTGTTTGGATCATCAATATAAGGCTTAAATTCTGGCGTTTGTGGACACGTGGGGCAGGTCTCAAGGTTTTGCTCAAATAATCCTGTTGGGTCTCTCCAGTAAACAGGATTGTTAAAAGCAAAGCGATACGGATTGTGCATAGGTGCTGATTCTGATAACCTATCGTGTGAATGAAACCTACCCAAAGCAGGGTCGTAGTTTCTAAAATCCATCGCTGTCCAGTTCAAACCGAGTTCATCCTGCAACTCTTTGCCTCCAAACTTATAGTTATAACTATCACTACCTGAGGTTTGCATATTTACTACACCTATACCCACACGAACATCACTACTATTTACAATTTCTACACCCAAGGTCAAATCATTGTAACCTGTATGTTTCAAACCAAAAGGATAATAATGACTACCTATCTTTTTTTCTTTAAAAGATTCCTTATCTCTTTTAAATCTTTTTCAAAATCAAAATTAAAGTGTTGTCCAAATGGATCTACTGTTCTTGATATAAAAAAATATGATTTTCCACCTATTTTAATATAATTAAGATAAGGTAAGATAAATCTATCAACTTTCTGTATTTCATTTAATTTAAAATATTTTTTAAAAAAAAGCTTCTTTATGATTATCTTATCTGTCTCTGATTCATATATTATTGTATTCATTATATATGAAAATCTTATAAGGAACATAAATATTGAAATATAGCATAACGTAAAAACAATTGAAGAAATTCTCTTTTCTAAAATAATTTCATGAATATTGACTAGTATTATAATAAGCACTACACCTATAAAAGAAAGTGAAATTAATATCATTAATATAAAATATAAGTAATTATATTTTCGACTGATATATTCCATAAACATTTAATTTTTAAATTTAATTCCTATCTCAACACCAAAATTAACGTTAAGGAAAGCTCCTACTCCCAACCCAAGCTTAGCTGAATTAGACCTCTCTGTACTAGTTTTACCGTTTTGCGTTTTTTCCTTAATTGTAGAATTTAAAATTGATACTGATGTGGTCGTACTTTTTGATGACTCTGTAACTTCTTTTGTTTTCTGATCGACTCTCTTTTCATTTTGCTGATCGAAACCAAATAACATTGAAAGTCCAAAACCAGAAGTTTCTTTTACTTGACCATCTTTTCCATAATAATCAACTTCTGAACTGTTATTTAAATTAGCTTTAGAGTCCAACTCTGCTCCCAATTTAACAGACCCTAATTCATTTCCTTTATAATTACCTTTAAATCCTATATTCACAGGTCCTTTGACCTTTCCTTCTACTCCAACATTTCCTGAAACAGAAGCTGTTGCCTCTACATAAACTGTTGGTTTATTTTCATCTATCCACTGCTTAGCTTCAGAAGCTTTCTTAGTAACGTAATTTGCTGCATCCTTTGCTTTATCTTTAAGATATTCAAAAGTTTCAAGTTCTAAGCCTTCTAACTCTCTACCCATCCCCATTTTATTTTCTTGAAAAGCATAAGGACTATTATATACATATTTTTCAGCAAGGGGATCTATATTAAAGAATCTACCAATTTCTGGCATGTAATTTCTCCATTTGAAGCTATCCCAATTAAGACCTAATTCTTCTTGTCTCTCTTGCCCTTGGTATTTGTATTCCTACATCCCTACCAATTCAAATTTTGAATATTTTGAAAATCTTTAAAACAGTTTAACTTTATTAATTTCCCATTCTTTTTTACATAACACTTGTTGGATTTTTCTAGTTTAATAATAGTATCACTAATATTTACGGTTTTGTATAATTTGTTTGTAGGTATAATTATTTTTACTATACCATATTGATTTAAAACTGGTTTTTTAAATGCTTCTTTTGAGCTTAGCTTTAATAAATAATCGTTAATTTTAGTGTTATTTTCCACAAGAAATAAAGAATAAGCTCTATTTTCATTTTTGTAGGCAACCTTTAATTCAAAGCCTTCTATTAGATTATTTACTTTCTTTATTTCAGTTCTTTTATTTAATGAATTTTGGAATAGATAAATAAAAGTACTAACAATTACTACAACAATTAATGATAATATATATTTATTCATGTTATAACTTCTTAGTAGTTCCAAAACCTAAACTAGACCCTACTTTTAATTGAGGAGGACCTAGAGCTCCTCCAAAACTATACCCTCTCCATGTTTGTTCATAGTTTTCGGTATATACTTTTCCCATTCCTGGATATAATTCAGGTTGATTACTATTTAGATTATTTCCCCAGAAATATTGTCCTGAAACAGCTCCAACACCTATATTATATGATTGAGTATTTCCTTCAAAATCTGAAAAATTCATATTAGAATCACCTTTATTACCAATAAAATCACCTGCAAAGGCACTTATACCAACACCAGCGGATAAACCTATATTAGCTGCTACATTTGCAAAAAAACTATATTCTCCTTTATTTTCTCCATCAAGAAATACTGCAAACTGAAACCCAGCACTAGCTCCCATTCCTACTGTGAACTCTCCTCCTATATTAACACCTATTACATCAACGTCAAAATTTTGATTATTTTGATTATTTAATTCATTGTTTATGTTTATATTCAAGTCATTAGAAACATCCACATTTTGTAAATAATAATCTATGTCTATTGAATTTGTATAATACGTAGCTAATAAATTACCATCTACATCTCTTATTCTAATATCCTCTGGAGCCATCCCATCAGGATCAATAAAGAAAACAGGATTATTAAAAGCGTAGTTGTAAGGTGAATGTCGTCTCATTTGTTCCGCCAATGGGTCAACATTCATCCATCTCCCAATACTTGGGTCGTACATTCTTGCACCATAGTCATATAAGTTTAAATTCAACTCATTTTGTAACTCTTTACCGTTAAACTTATAATTATACGTAGCCGAACCCGTTGAGATAGAATTATCAATTCCTATTCCTATATCGCCAAATTTTGCTTCAATAGTTGTTCTATTACTTGCAATATCTTCACCTGGAGTTACAATGATTTGTTGTAACGGTTGGTAACCTTTATGTTTCAACCCAAAAGGGTAGTAGTGGTTTTCTTCCAATATTTTTAATTTGTTTTCGGTGTCATCCCAAGCGTAGCTTACCCGCACATTGCCAAGATGGTCGGTATAGTTATACACATAATCAAAACTTTGTTTGGTGGTACACTCAGGGCAGTTGACCACGTTCACATAGCCTTCTGATGTTGGGAAAAACTGCAAGATGTTGTTT
>NZ_KV798546.1:285747-299477 GCF_001809725.1 Weeksella sp. HMSC059D05 | reverse complement strand
ATAAAATGTTATTTCGTATATTTGAGTGTTGTGCGTCAGCTAAAAAAAACGACACTCCTCCATAGAAAATTTAAACATATCTAAAATTTAGTTATGACGGATGAAACTTTTCAGGAACAACTTCGAGCATTTCTAAAAAACAATTCTTCCATTGATTTGGAGTCAAACAGACAATTTTGGAGTTAAGGTCAACTCCAAATTTTTCTGAAATTGACCTAACTTGTTTTTTTCTAAAAATAGACTTCATAGCTGTTTTGACTGTTAAATCAGGTTTTTGTAACATATACGAAACAAAATTTAAGTACTTAACCTTAAGCCCAATATCTAATGAAATCTGTTTTCTTTCAATTCTCAAAAGTGCTGATTTGACAGTTGGTGGTGGCAGAAAACTTTCAGGATTTATTTCATATAGGAACTTTAAATCATAGAAGGTATGATAAAGTACAGTTAATGGGTTATAAATCTTATTTGAAAACAATTTTTTTGCAGGTTCTGACTGAAGAATAATCGAACCGCCAAGAAAATATTTTACATTCTCAAACATCAGAATTTTGAAAATATCAGATGTAATACTGAAAGGAATATTCGAAACTACCTTAAAAGGAACTTTTGGAACTACAAAATTTCTAAAATCACATCTAACCACTTGAACGTTTTGAGAGTTAATAAATTTTTTACTCAAATGTTGACTTAATGTAACATCGTTTTCAATGGCAATAACTTTATTGACATTTTTTAAGAGGTGGACAGTTAGAAAGCCTTTGCCAGCTCCAATATCCAAAACCGTATCGTGTTGATTTATATTTGATTCTTTTATTGCATCTTTTATAAGCACTTTGTCAATAGTAAAGTGCTGACCCGTAAAACGAACGGGCAATTTCTTTTTTGTCATTATTTACTTCTTAATTTACTTCTTACAGGTGAATACTTGAATTCAAATCGTGGAGAAGTGAATAGACAGTAATACCTGACAGAGTAATAATAACAATGCAACGCCTTTAGTAAAAAGACGACACATAAAATTAATAGACGTTTTGTCTATACCAAAAAAAATAAGGATTTTTACTCAGGACTGCCTATCACTTGATAGAAGTCCATAACTTGATAAAACAAGACATAATGCAGAAATTGTAATTATTAGAGCACAAAGATATTAACTTTGCCTAGAATAACAAAGAATAAATTGAAAGAAAAAAAGCCGAACGCACAACATCGGCTATAGCAAATGCGGGCTAAAGCACTAAAATGAAAGTAATTGCACAAAATAAACTACTCGCTAATCGGAAAGGAAAGTGCCTTAAAATCCCGCACTTGCCATAGCCGAGAACCGTTGTGTGCAATACGCCAAAAAAACCTAATAAAAAAAGAAAATGAAGAAACAGAGATTTTTATTTTTAAGTGTCATAGTGTTAACTTTACTTCTTGCATTGTTTGTGAATTTTAGTGGATTTATATTTGCAATTGCATTATTAATTCTTATAACTTTATTTTCACTCATACTAATTATAAAACTTATTAAAGGAAAGCAAATTAAAAGACTATTAAAATTCACCGTAACCTATTCTTTGATATTTATATTTGGAATAATAATTAATCTGTTCATTCCTTATGAAAAAGTTTCACTCGGAGAAGATGCTACACTTTCGCAAGAAATACAACAAATCTATAAATCTGACCAATCTGACAGAAAATTATTAAAAACATATTTAATACCTGAAAACAAGAAAGAAGTAATTGAAAGAGATAATTTAAGGTTAGAAAAAGCAAAAAATATTTATCTTGATTATACAAACGGTAAAGAGCAACTCAATAATCAAGATAAATTTAATTTAGCGATGATTTTACATCACGGAAAAACAAAAGAAGATTTTGAAATAGCACATAATTTAGCCAAACAGGTTGCAAATTCGGATAACAAAATCCAAAATGCTGAATGGTTAGAAAAAGCAACTTATGATAGATTGCAGTTATCTCAGGGAAAACCTCAAAAGTACGGAACACAACATTGAAAGTAGTACTGCACACAACAAGCAGTTTGGCAAAATGCGGGGTTAAGTGCCAAATTGAACTTCTTGCCTTTTTATCCGCCAAAAGCTGTTTGCTTTTGTTTTTTTATTAAATTTACCAAAAGGCTCACAGCTTTGGCTACGTTTCGGTCTGAATTGAACTTTCGCTCAATTCAAACCCGCACTACGCATAGCCGTGACCGTTACCTGCAAGCGTAAAACAACGTTCGTGCTAAAAAACGACATTTCGGGAAAATCAAAAAATAACGAAACAATTTTTACCTAACTTTGTAAAATGAAATTTATATCTTTAATATTAGCCGTTTATGTATTGCTGTTATCAGCCGTACCGTCTTTTATTGAGGATAAATGTATGCAGGAACATACCACCGAGCAAGGACAAAACGAACAAGACGAAGATTGCAGTTGCTGTTCGCCTTTTTTTAACTGCAACACCTGTACGGGATTTGTTTTAACCAACTTTCATTTTTCGATTAAACATTCAGTAAAAGAACCCCAAAGAAAATTAGGCACAATGCCAACACCGCCTATTTCAGACTTTCCTTATTCTATTTGGCATCCTCCACAATTGGCTTAATATATGGTGCTTTCCGCCCAAACTGATTTGTTACGGTGCTTTCCACCGTTATTACTTATTTATTAAATATTAAGCATTATTTTTCAATGAAAAAAATACTCTTTGTGTCATTTTTTATGACACTCAACCTTTGTGTATATGCACAAAATACGTTCAAAGCTGTAATTAAAGACAGCGAAAAAAAAGAGCCTTTAATGGGCGTAACCGCACAGGTAACAGGCACTACAATCGCCACAATTTCCGATGAAAACGGACATATTATATTAACAGGTATTGCAAACGGTTTGCAAGAAATTCAATTTAGTTATATTGGTTTTGCCCAACGTACCGACAGCTTTAATTTTCCGTTAGAAGATACAGCTCCGATTGAAATCCTACTTTATGAACAATCGGTAGATTTGGAAGAAATCGTTATTTCATCAACAAGAAGTACAAGAACTATCCAAAATATCCCCACACGTATTGAGTTTATAGGAAGTGAGGAGTTAGACGAAAAAGGCAATATGAAAGCAGGGGATATTCGTATGCTTTTGGCAGAAAGCACAGGCATCCACGTACAAACCACATCGCCCACAAGTGCCAATGCAAGTATTCGTATTCAGGGGCTTGACGGACGATATACGCAAATTTTAAAAGACGGTTTTCCTATTTATTCGGGTGCTTCGAGCGGATTGGGTTTGTTGCAAATTCCACCGCTTGACTTAAAGCAGGTTGAAGTTATTAAAGGTTCAACTTCCACGCTGTATGGTGGCGGAGCAATAGCAGGTTTGGTCAACCTGATTTCCAAGACACCAACGGAAGAAAGGGATTTGCGTTTTCATTTAAACGGAACATCGGGCAGGGGTTTAGACATCAATGGTTTTTACGGACAGAAGTTTAAGAAAATCGGAACGACAATATTTGCTTCGCATAATCGCAACGGAGCTTACGACCCTGCACAAATCGAGCTTTCTGCCATTCCCCAATTTGAAAGGTACGTACTGAACCCTAAATTATTTGTTTACTTCAATGATAAAACAAAAATGAACTTCGGCATTAACACCACCATTGAAAACCGTTTGGGTGGCGATATGCTTTACATCAAAGGCAAAGGCGATAACACACACCAATATTTTGAAGAAAACAAAACACAACGCTATTCTACCCAATTTGTTTTTGACCATACGGTAAACGAAAACAGTTTTGTACAAATCAAAAACAGCGTAAGTTATTTTAACCGCAATACAGCTATTCCTGATTACGAGTTTGAGGGAACGCAAACAGCCACTTTTACGGAAGCAAGCTATACCCACATCAAAGAAAAATCAGAATGGGTAACAGGCGTTAATATTTGGACGGACAATTTTAAAGAAAAGCAGATTACTGCATTTCCGTTGAGGGATTACAACCAAACCACATTCGGGGCTTTCGTTCAAAACTCTTTTAGGGCTACGGATTGGCTACAATTAGAAACAGGTTTAAGAACGGATTACGTGATAGATTACGGAGCTGTTTTTTTACCGAGAGTATCGGCATTGTTTCAGATTGCAAACGGATTGACTTCACGTATTGGAGGTGGATTTGGGTATAAAACACCAACCATTTTTACAGAAGAAAGTGAACGCCTACAATATCAAAATGTAATGCCTATTGACGACAAGACCAATAAATTGGAAAAAAGTTATGGAGCAAATGCAGACATCAATTACCGCACCTATATTGGAGAAGATTGGTCATTTAGCATAAACCAATTATTCTTTTACACCTATTTGGATAATCCTTTGTTACTTGAAAATTCCTCGGCAAATCTGTATCAGTTCGTTAATTCTCCGGGCTACATCCATACCAAAGGAACAGAAACCAATATTAAAATTGGTTACGATGATTTTAAATTGTTTTTGGGCTACACTTTTACCGATACCCGATTGATTGAAAACGGAACAAATACCGAAAATCCACTAACACCAAAACACCGCATTAACTCTGTACTTATGTATGAAATAGAGGATAAATGGAAAATCGGTTTGGAAGCCTATTATTTCAGTCCGCAAAAGCTCAATGACGGAACAACAGGAAAAGACTATGTTATATGTGGCTTTATGGCTGAAAAAATTTGGGAACGGTTTTCTTTGTACATCAACTTTGAAAATTTCTTTGATACAAGACAGACACGTTTCGACAACATTTATACAGGTACAATAACCAACCCTGTTTTTAAAGACATCTATGCACCATTGGACGGATTTGTAATTAACGGAGGAATAAAATTTAGACTTTAAGAAGATGAATAAAACCATATTTAATATAACAAAAATGGATTGCCCAAGTGAGGAGCAATTAATCCGTATGAAACTGCAAAACTTTGATACGGTAAAGTCATTGGAATTTGATATTCCCAATAGAAAACTAAATGTTTACCATAGTGGAAACCCAGAGCCGATTTTTTCAGCTTTGGAAACCTTGAACCTAAATACAACGCTGATTTCAACCGAAGAAACTAACGCAGTTGTTGAAACAGATACAAGCAATAGCCAACGGAAACTACTATGGACGGTATTGATTATCAATTTCGTTTTCTTTGGATTGGAAATGTTGTTCGGTTTTTTTTCCAACTCAATGGGATTGGTAGCGGATAGCTTGGATATGCTTGCCGATAGCATCGTTTACGCATTGGCTTTGTTTGCTGTTGGGGGTACGATTGCAAGAAAAAACAATATCGCCAAATTTGCAGGTTACTTTCAAATCCTGTTAGCCGTTATCGGTTTTGTTGAAGTTATCAGACGTTTTATCGGAATAGAAGCGATGCCCGATTTCAAAACAATGATTATTGTTTCTGTTTTGGCATTGATAGCAAACGTACTTTGTCTTTACCTATTGCAAAAGAACAAGAGTAAAGAAGCCCATATGCAGGCTTCGATGATTTTCACGTCAAACGATGTTATAATCAATTCGGGGGTTATCGTTGCAGGAATTTTGGTCAAATGGTTAAACTCGAGCTATCCCGATTTGATTATCGGAGCTATTGTATTTGTAGTAGTGGCAAGAGGGGCATATAGAATATTGAAATTGGCGAAATGAAACCGAAAGAACGCCAGCAGGTAACATCGGTTTTGCAAAAGAGCGGGTTAAGTGCAAAATTCAACATCTGTGCTTTCTATCCGCAAAAACCATTTTTTATTTGCTCTTTTTTGTAATTTAGCAAATAGAAAAAATGGTTTTGCTTGCGTTTGTGCTAAATTGAAAGTTTAATCTTTCTAATCCGCTCCTTCGCAAAGCCTCGAAACGTTAGCGGTCAGGCTAAACACCCAACACCTTGCGTATTGCAAATTGACAATCTGAATACCCTTGATTTTTTGCTCGGTGTGCTGTATAGCTGAAAAATCCTGCAAGCGTTGAAAAGTCAAATTGACAATTTTCATTACTTCCATAAAATTCGTTTCCTTCTTCATCGTAAACAACCCAATGCTCAGAACCTTCACGTTCGTCTACATTGATTAAGTCAAAGCCAAATAGTTCTTGAAGAAGTTCTTTTTTTTCTTCGTTTGTCAGTTTTCTTGTAAGTAACATATTGCTGATATTTAATTTGTGGACTTCTAAAAGCGGAGAAGCCCGAACCGCTAACACTTGCTTTGCAAAATGGCGGGTGAAGTGTTGATTTGAACCCTTGTAATTCTAATCAACGGTAGTGCTAAGTTGAAGCTGTGGTGTTCCAAAACCGCCACATCGCAAAGCACCTTAACGTTATAGGCAATGCTATTTGAAAAATAATCAAAAAATAGATAACGAAAGAAAAGGAAATTTGCCAACACTCATCAGCACATTTGCAAAATCTCAATGCTAAACCAGCCGCTGATTTTGCAAAAGAGCTGATTTTCTAGCCTTAATTAACCTAAATCCTCATATAATGAACAATAAATTGAAGGAACTCAGATTATCAAAAAACTATACACAAGAGTTTATTGCCCAAGAGTTAGATATTACCCAAAAAACATATTCCAAAATTGAAAATGGACAAGTTTGTTTATCCCAAGACAAAATGATAAAACTGTCTAAATTGTATAACGCTCCTACACATTATTTTTGCAATATTTCTTGTGAGTGTTCAAATTCTACAATTGATAAAGTAAAAGAATTCTTATCAGATAGAGGAATAGAATTTCCTGATTTTCTAAAATAAGATATTTGCATTGCAAGTACCAAAAGTACTTGTATTTATGATTTTTATCATATAACTTTGATATTATTCGTACTTTATATAAAAATGAAAAAAGCCAATTTAAATATCAATTTATTCTTAATATTTACATTTTTTCCTATATCATTGTTTTCCCAATATACAATAACAGGACAGTTTAAAGATGTAAATGACTTCCCTATTGACTTTTTAAAAGTATCAATTGTTCAAAACGATTCTATTATTAAATCAAACATAACTGATGAACAAGGCAATTTTCAATTTAACTTGGAAAAAGGATCTTATAAACTATTATCAGAAAATTTTGGAACAATCGTTTTTGAAAAGGAAATTGAACTATCAGAATCAACTGATTTAGGCATTATTAAAGTTGATAATTCCATACAGCTCGAAACTGCAAATATAACTGTCAAACCTCCAAAACTAAAAAAGGAGTTAGGTAAATACACTATGGAAAACATTTCTTCCTCTCCTTTTGCCAAAGGAAAAAGTAGTATGGATTTTCTAAAATATGTTCCTGTCATCAATACAGATGTTGAAGGGAATTCACTAAAAATTCTCAACAAAGGAACTGCAAAAATTCAGATAAACGGAAAACTGATAGAGGATAACGACATCGCAATCAATATGCTCAAATTAATTTCAACACAAGACATAAAAAAAATTGAAATCATCACGAATCCCGGAAGCAAATATGATGCAAATAACAATAGTGGAATCATAAATATCATCACAAGAAAAAAAGAAGATGGAAAACTTAGAGGAAGAATCAGTTCTGAAATTAGCCAGTCATATTACAATTCACAAGCTCTTAGAGGTTTTTTATCCTATTCGGACAATAAGCTATCCATAACTTCGGGCATTATGTTAGATCACAGTAAATTTTTCAGTCGCTCTTCTAATGTCTATAATAGCTTACCCAATAATCAACAAACTAATTTCAATACAAATTCTACTTCACAAAATAAGAGCCTGATAGCGAGTATAAATTTACATTACGAGCTAAATGATAAACATACTTTAGGATTTCAGTTCTATACAAGATTATTAAATTATAAAAATCAATCAAATACTGAAAACGCTTATAGTCTTATTAATAACCAAACAACAGATTCTCTTAAAATAGGACGAATTGAAACAATAAGTCCGGATGCACAACTTACACACAAAGCAAACATAAATTATACTATAAAAACAGACGACTCTGGAAGCAAATGGGACTTTGATGCTAATTTTCTTCAAAACCGTTCCGATAATTCTACTTATAATATCTATGAGTCCTTTAACAATTCTACTTCATACATCACAGACAATTTCCTGCAAAACCCCAAAATAAAATTATCAATCGTAAACCTAAAAGCAGATTATACAAAGGTATTGGATGAAGACAGCAAATTAAGCATAGGTTCATCATATACCCAAAGCAAAATTAACAACAATTTTTTCTTCGGAAATTTTGTTGATCAGCAATATATATCAGACGGTCTGCAAACCAATGATTTTATTTATACAGACTATGCTTTGGCAGGTTATTTAAACTACAAAAAATCATTTAATGACAAATGGGAAGCGTTAGTCGGACTTAGAGTAGAACAATACAACTCAGTAGGAAACACCAAACAAACCGATGATTTATACAAAATAAACGATACTTATTTCTTTCCTTCATTTTCCATATTGTATATGTTAAACGAAAACCACGAGTTATCGTTGGATTTAGGAAGTTACATATTCCGTCCGGGATACTATAACTTAAATCCATTTGTCAGTTTTACCGCTCCTAATATGTTTAGAGTGAGTAATCCACAATTAGAGCCCGCAAGGATTTATGATCTGGCTTTGGGTTATACCTTCTTTCAGGACTATATGCTGAACGTAACATATTCTATAAATAAATATCTGTCAAATGATTTCGACATAGTTCAAGCTGACAACTCAGTTAAAACCATAACTGCAAATTACGGAGACTCAAATTCCCTAAATATAAACTTTGTTTATTCAAAGAATTTCTTTAACGATTATTGGAATTTCTCAGCAAATTTTGATTACATCTATGAACAAATAAAAGGAAGATATGATAATATTGATTTAGCTCTTTCCAACAGCAGTTTCGACTTCAAGTTAAAAAATCAAATTATGTTAAACCGTAAAAAAGATTTTTCGCTTTCAGCCATATATGGGTATAGTAGTGCCAACAAAAGTATATTGGGGCAGATGAACAGCCTACATTCGCTGACTGCCGAAATCAGCAAATCATTCGGAGATTTCAATGTAACCATTGGAGCCTACGATTTAGCAAGAGCCACTATGAAGTTAGAAGAATACCGAACCGAATATAATTTTCAAAAATCCAAAGATTACTTCAAAACCTACTACATAAATCTTAGTTACAATTTCGGAAATAAAAAACTAAGACAAGTACAGCAAAGAAGTAATGAAGATGTAAATAGCAGATTAAATGAATAGATTGTTATAAGTACATAATGGCGAAAACCGAAAAGCCTAAAAAGAGTAGGGAAAATTTTTAAAATCAACAATTATGGACAAAAACAGTAAATTTTTAAAATTTGTTGCAAAAATTGAGCAAAAAATGCTTGATTGCAACCAAGAGTCAATGATAGTTCACGCCATTGTAGGAGAGGAGATTGGAGGTGCAAATGGGTCGTGTACAAATAATCACCGATGCAAAAAAAGCATACTTTGATTACAAAGAATGTTGCAATAATGCCACAATTTACACACCCAATGTAATTGAAATGTATGATCTAAACAATTAAATATCATATTATGAAATATATAATTTTGATTATGACATTTATTTTACCGTCATCTTTAACATTTTCTCAAGTTGGAGAAAATTTAGATAATGATAAATTTAGTGCATTATATTTAGTAACTTCTACTCATATTGATGAAAAAGGAAAAGAATATCATTCAATACCGGCAGAATTTGAATTATTGTACGACTCCAAAATGTCACAATTTGAATATATCCCCAAGATAAACAACCGCCAAGAAGAAGGAGATTTCTTTTCAATGGCTTCTTCAGGTATTATCTTTGTGAACCTAGAACAAAATAAAATGTATGAAAGAAAATCATCATTAGGAAAAAATTATTTCATTGAAGACTCCATACCAAAATTTAATTGGAAACTAATATCTGACGATGAGAAAAAATTTAAAACCTATATATTAAAAAAAGCAATATATGAGAATTTAGAAGACAATATAATTGTTACGGCATATTATAGTGAAGAAATGACTTGTCCCTTTGGGCCAAGCTTATATGGAGGTTTACCCGGATTAATTTTCGAAATTCAAATCGAAAAAAAATATGGAAATAATTTAAAAGATATCACATATTACAATCTTGTAGAAATAAAAAATACAAACAAAGAATTTAAAAAAATTAATTTCACAAAATCCATTACATATGAAGAATATCAAAAATTATATAAAGAAGCGTTAAAGAACATGATGGAAATGAATAACGGTGGAGTAGACACTTCTGATTAAAACGTCAGCTAACAAGGTATTTATTAAAGACGGGCTTAATTACTCGTCTTTTTGCTTTTGTCTAATTCGATAGTTTTTGTATGTTTACGTAAGTATTTGCTATGACTCCCGTCCTTCATAAATACCCGAAACGTTAGGTGCAACCCTGTCGAACATCCTTACATAAATCGACAACACTCTAAAAAATCAAACTCATTTAACTTTTATATTCAGTTAAAATTTATTTCAAAAAATAATTGACTATTAATATCTTTATTGTAATATTGCAATATAGAAATAAAGAAATGGAAACAGAACAAACAAAACCAAAGGATTTTACAGACAGCCAACACGAAATTGCTCACATTATAAAAGCATTGGGACATCCTGCCCGAGTGGCTATCATAGAATATTTATTATCAGTTGACACTTGTATCTGCGGAGATATTGTTGATGTACTTCCTTTAGCACAGCCAACTGTTTCAAGGCATTTAAAAGAACTTAAAAATGCAAAACTAATTAAGGGAACCATTGAAGGTAACACGATTTGCTATTGTATTGACGAAAATACTATTGAAGAACTGCAAAAATATTTTACAAATATTTCGGTAAAACTTACTCTAAAAAACAAAAATTGTTGCTAACATAAAATAATACCAAAATGAAACTATCACAAGTAAAAGCACTTTTACCAACTTTAGAAAATGTAACATTCAAATTGGAAAACGGCTCTTTTGTTCCAGAACATTTTCACGTTACCGAAGTCGGAATGATTACAAAAAACTTCATTGATTGTGGTGGAGTAATTCGTACAGAAAAAACCGTAAATTTTCAGCTATGGAATGCCGATGATTTTGAACATCGTTTAAAACCTGCTAAACTTTTAAACATCATTAAACTTTCCGAAGAAAAATTAGGCATTGAAGATGCAGAAATTGAAGTAGAATATCAAAGTGACACAATTGGAAAATATGCGTTGGCTTTTGACGGAACAAATTTCATTTTGCAAAACAAAACAACTGCTTGTTTAGCACAAGATGCGTGTGGAATTCCGTCCGAGAAAGTAAAGAAGAATTTATCCGAACTATCTGTAAATCAAAATGCTTCTTGTACACCAGGTGGTGGATGCTGTTAAAAACAATGTTTATGATTAGCAAAACGGAATTCAGAATTACGAAAATGGATTGCCCAAGTGAGGAGCAACTCATTCGTATGAAATTGCAAAACTTCGATAATATAAAATTATTGGAATTTGATATACCAAACAGAAAGCTGAATGTTTATCATTATGGAAATGCGGAGCATATTTTAAAAGCTTTGGAACACCTAAATCTAAGTACAACATTGATTTCTACCGAAAATAGCGAAGACAATATTGAAGAAGAAGACAAAATGCAAAAAAAATTACTTTGGACGGTATTAATCATCAATTTCTCGTTCTTTGGAATTGAAATGCTGTATGGGCTTTTTTCGGGTTCTATGGGGTTGATAGCTGATAGCTTGGATATGCTTGCGGATAGTATTGTTTATGTTTTGGCATTATTTGCCGTTGGTGGAAGTCTAGCATTCAAAAACAACATTGCCAAATTTGCTGGTTATTTTCAAATCCTGCTCGCTGTTATCGGTTTTGTTGAAGTTATCAGACGTTTTATTGGAGTAGAAGCGACACCTGATTTCAAAACAATGATTATTGTTTCATCCCTAGCTTTAATTGCCAATGTAATTTGTCTCTATCTCTTGCAAAAAAGTACAAGCAAGGAAGCCCACATGCAGGCTTCGATGATTTTTACATCAAATGATGTGATTATCAATTCGGGGGTTATCATAGCGGGAATTATGGTCTATTTACTCAAATCCAGCTATCCAGACCTAATAATTGGAGGAGTTGTCTTCGTAATCGTAGCGCGTGGAGCATATAGGATATTAAAGTTAGCTAAGTAATCGGAAAAATCTCATGATAAAACTAAAATTTCTCGATCGTTATTTAACGCTTTGGATTTTCCTTGCAATGCTTATTGGCATTGGTTTAGGCAATTTTTTTCCAAACATTTCAACCTTTACTAATTCCCTTTCAGTTGGTACAACCAATATACCGTTGGCTATCGGATTGATATTGATGATGTATCCGCCTTTGGCAAAAGTAGATTACAGCTTGTTACCTAAAGCTCTAAAAGACAAAAAAGTAATTGCTATTTCCTTAATATTGAATTGGGTTATCGGTACCGTTTTGATGTTTGGTTTAGCCGTTCTGTTTTTACGAAACGAACCCGAATATATGTCGGGATTAATTTTAATTGGTCTGGCAAGGTGTATCGCAATGGTTATTGTGTGGAGTGATTTGGCAAAAGCAAACAGAGAATACACGGCATTATTGGTCGCCCTAAACAGTATCTTTCAGATATTGACTTACAGTTTTTTCGTTTGGCTTTTCATCAACATATTGCCCAATAAATTAGGGATTGCTAATTTCAATGTAAGTGTTTCAATGAAAGAAGTTACACAAAGTGTTTTGATATATTTAGGCATTCCTTTTTTTGCTGGTTTCGTGAGCCGTTATTATTTGGTAAAATCGAAAGGTATCGAGTGGTACAATAGAAAGTTTGTTCCAAAAATATCGCCTATTACATTGTATGCTTTACTGTTTACCATTGTGCTGATGTTCAGTTTAAAAGGCGACAAAATATTGGAATTGCCTTTAGATGTCATAAAAATAGCGATACCATTAATCATTTATTTTGTACTAATGTTTTTCGTGAGTTTTTTCATTAGTAAATTTCTAAAAGTCCCTTATGATAAAAACGCATCTATTGCATTTACAGCTACTGGCAACAACTTTGAATTGGCAATTGCGGTCGCCATTGCGGTATTTGGCATACACTCGCCTCAAGCCTTTGTGGGTGTAATCGGACCTTTAGTTGAAGTTCCTGTTTTGATAATATTAGTCAGAGCAAGTCTATTTTTAAAACGAAAATATTATAAACAATGACAAAGAAAATTTTAGTGCTTTGCACAGGAAACAGTTGCAGAAGTCAGATAGCGGAGGGTTATTTACGACATTTTGCGAACGGAAATGCAGAAGTTTACAGTGCAGGTGTCGAAACACACGGAGTAAACCCAAAAGCCATTGCAATTATGCAAGAGGACAGTATTGATATTTCAAATCATACGTCAAACAACATTGATGAATATTACGACATTGATTTTGATTTTGTCATTACAGTTTGCGACAATGCCAAAGAACGTTGTCCATTTTTTCCAACTAAAGCAAAGAAGTTTCATCACAACTTCTCAGACCCATCAAAAGCAACAGGAACAGACGAAGAAATCAACGAACAGTTCAGACAAGTCAGACAGCAAATTAAAGAATACTGCGAACAATTTGTAGCGGAAAATCTAAAGGGAAACCAATAAGGGCAGCACCTAACAACGGTTTTGCAAAAGAGCGGGTTAAGTGCAA
>NZ_KV798546.1:259818-285647 GCF_001809725.1 Weeksella sp. HMSC059D05 | reverse complement strand
GGTTTTGCAAAAGAGCGGGTTAAGTGCAAACTTCAACATTTGTGCTTAAAAAATGGTTTTGCTACGTCTGTGCTAAATTGAAAGTTTAGTCTTTCTAATCCGCTCCTTCGCAAAGCCGCAAAACGTTATACGACACCCCTGAACGCAACCGCATATTCAAGCACATTCGGTTTTCCAACCGCACAAACCTAACGCTTAAAAACCAAAAGAGTTTGAATTATCCCTACTCACGATAAAGCCAAACAGAAATTTGTAAATTTCAATATGATAGTTTATATTTGACAAATAATGTCAAGTTAAAATATTCATATGGAAACAGTCGGGCAAATTATAAGAGCAAAACGAGAAAATTTAGGATTGTTGCTTCGTCAAGTAGCATCGTATCTTGACATTGATCAAGCAATATTGAGTAAAATTGAGCGTAACGAACGTAAACCAACTAAAGAAAATATTATAAAACTAGCAGAAATCCTCGAACTTGACAAAGAAGACTTGTTGGTTCAATTTATGAGTGAAAAAATTGCTTATGAAATTGCTAACGAAGATTGTGCAAGTAAAGTTTTGAAAGCTGCCGAACAAAAAGTAAAATATCTAAAGTCTAACCTTGTAAAAAACTAAACTATGCGAACAGAAACAATGGAAGCTGAAAACAGCGTAGTAAAGGAACCTCAGTTAGACATTTTGTATTATCCGAAATTATCAAAAGAAACAAAAAAAGAAACTTTAAATGTACTTTCTCTTTTTTCGGGTTGTGGTGGTATGGACTTAGGTTTTGAAGGTGGATTTTCAGTATTAGAACAATCTATAAACGAAAATATAACACCGCACTTTATAGATAAGAAATTAAAAAATGGTTTCGTACAACTTAGAAAAACAAAATTTAAAACTGTTTTTGGTAATGATATTTTAATTGATGCCAGAAATGCTTGGGTCAACTATTTTTCTAAGAGAGGACATAACGCAGAAGATTTTTATAAAGAAAGTATTGTTGATTTAGTAAAAATGTATCGTAATGGCGTGAATGTTTTTCCCGAAAATGTAGATGTTGTTACTGGTGGTTTTCCTTGTCAAGATTTTAGTGTTGCTGGGAAAAGAAAAGGTTTTAATTCTCATAAAAATCATAAAGGCGAAATTATCGAAAATGAAACAGCGTCTGTAGAGACTCGTGGACAACTTTATATGTGGATGAAAGAAGTAATAGAGATTACACAACCAAAAATCTTTATTGCTGAAAATGTGAAGGGTTTAGTAAATCTTGGTGATGTAAAGTCAATTATTCAAAATGACTTTTCATCAGCCAACGGTAACGGTTATATCGTACTTGACCCACAAGTTCTACATTCAGCAGATTTTGGAGTTCCACAATCAAGAGAAAGAGTTATTTTTATAGGTATCAAAAAATCAGCTTTAAAGAAATCAGTTTTAGCTGAATTAGAAAAAGAGTCGATTCCTGAAAAGTACAATCCTTACCCAAAACCTACACATTCTTACACAGTCGAAGGCGATGATTTAAAGCATTTTGTACAACTTAAAGATGTTTTTAAACATTTAGAAGAACCCGAAAATTCAGAGGATTTATCCCAAAGATTTTACTCAAAAGCAAAATTTATGGGTAAACATTGTCAAGGGCAAACTGAAATAAAATTGAATAGTATTTCGCCTACAATTCGTTCCGAACATCACGGGAATATTGAGTTTAGACGACTTTCAAAAGAAAATGGAGGTCTAATTAAAAGTGAACTTAAAAAAGGTTTAAAAGAAAGAAGGTTAACAGTAAGAGAATGTGCTTTAATACAGACTTTTCCCCCCGACTATGATTTCGTAATTGAAAATAAAAACGGGAGAAAAGGTTCGTTTTTGGTTAGTCCATCACAAGCATATAAAATAATTGGTAACGCAGTTCCACCACTTTTGGCTTACAATTTAGCTAAGAGAATTGAAGAAGTTTGGGACTTATATTTCAAAAAATAAAGATGATAATTTCAGTTAATTCAGACCCAAACAGAAGCGAATTTGATAATTTGCTCAGTTCAACAATCAACGAGTTAAATGTTCACGCCCAAAAATCATCAAAGAAAGTAGCAACCCTATTGGGTAGAAACCTTGAGCCTTATGTAAAAGATGTAATGACCGATTTGGCAGTTGGAACACCATTTGAAAATTCTATTGAGCTTATCGGTGGACAAAAATTCCCTGATATTGTTGCTAATAAATATTATGGCATAGAAGTAAAAACTACCACTCAAAATCATTGGAAAACTACAGGAAATAGTGTTTTAGAAAGTACAAGAGTTGATAATGTGGAGCGAATTTTTATGTTATTCGCAAAATTGGCAAGTCCAATCGAATTTCGTTGTCGTCCTTATGAAGAAGTTTTGTCAGAAGTGGTAGTAACTCACTCACCACGTTATCTAATAGATATGAATTTAGAGCAAGGAAAAACTATTTTCGACAAAATAAAAATGCCTTACGACACACTACGCAAAAAAGATAATCCTATAAGACCAATTATTGATTATTACAAAAGTAAGTTGAAACCAGGTGAGGAACTTTGGTGGATGGATGCAGATAATACAAGCAAAGCAAGTAATATCGTTATCAGAATTTGGAACAACCTTTCTTTGAGAGAAAAACAGGAATTAAAAAATCGAGCAATGGTTTACTTTCCTGAACTCTTTGGAAACAGTAGCGACAAATTCGGAAGATTAGCCATTTGGTTGGTAACTCGTGAAGCCGTTGTTTGTCCGAACGTTCGAGATTTGTTTACAGCAGGCGGAAAAAGTGATTATGTGATTGGTAAGAAAGTGTATCAAAAAGTACCAAGAATATTTTTGAACTTGTTTGACAATGTGCCATACATCATTGAAACGATTATGCAAACATCAGCTTTTGAACTTTCGGAATATTGGGAAACCAAAACTACAGACAAAACCAAGTTGTTTGATTGGATAAATTTAGTATCCGAACACGGAAAGAAAATACAGGATGCAAAACATTTAAACATTAAAGAAATATTGACAGATTTAGCACTAAAATAGCCAACGCTTTTGGTAGCACATTTGCATTTTGCGAATCGCACAAAGGCAAACAAAAAATGCAAAAGAGCTACCAATCCAACCTTAACAAGAACCATATAAACGGGGCGATCGCATAACAGCGGTTTTGCAAAATGGCGGGTTAAGTGGTTAATTCAAGGTTTGTGCATTTAATCCGCAAAACCATTTTTTATTTGCTTTTAAAATGTAATTTAGCAAATAGAAATTGGCTTTTGCTACGTTCCGTCTAAATCGAAATTTTCCGCTTCGATTTTCCGCCACTTCGCAAAGCCGCAAAACGTTATGCGTCAACTTAGGACAACAAGCCAGAAGAAATTAACAAGACAAAAAATGACTATGAAAAAAATAATTCCACAGACAATAATTTTAGTGACAGCGCTTCTTATTTCTTCTTGTGGTTCAAATAATGAAAAGGCTAATCAGCCGACAACACCAACAATTGAAAACAATCAAGAACAGACCACACCCACACAGACACAAGAGCCTGATGAAAACACTTCGACAACATTAAAACTATCACTGGATAACTTTAAAGGAATTCCAGACGAGGTTGACGGATGTGCTTGTTATTTTTCTGAGAATGAACAGAAGTTTAAAAATAATGAATACATATTTGCCGCTGGTTTTGACAGTATTGGTTTTGTTTCTGTCGACAACAAACTGATAAAACTTAAACTTATTTCAACTGGACGAGAACCAAACACATTTGGAGATAATGACCATATAGACATTTACAACTCGGAACTCTACAAAGTTAAGTTGGACATAAAATATAAAAACTCAAACGGAGACGAAACTTGGTGGAATGAAGGGACTGTAACAATTGAAAGCAAAGACGGACAAAAATTGACTAAAAAATTTGTAGGCGAATGTGGATGCTAGACAAAAAAGAAAGCCGAACGCATAACAGGCGTTTGGCAAAATGGCGGGTTTACGGCTAAGTTGAAAGTTTCTGCATATTTAGCCGCCGAATGTGTTCCACATTCAGCTTTTTTTTAATAATTTAGCTTCTGTGGAAACACATCGGCTACGTTACTGCTAAATTGAACTTTTCGTCCAATTTATCCGCCACTTCGCCAATGCGTTTGCCGTTATGCCTCATTGTAAAAACCAGACCGCACATTGGCACATTTGGTTTTCCACAACACACAAGCCAACCCTTCACAAAAAAAAGAGCCATTTTTTGCCACCGAAAATTTTTTATACCTTTGCAGATAGATAATAAATGACAAAACAGATTTACATATTACTCATAGCATTGCTTGGTTTATTTTTGACACCAACGCTGACCTATGCTTGTAGTAAATCTCACACACAAACTGAAAAATCTTGTTGCGACAAAAAAACTTCACAGACAGACAAAAATGACTGTTGCAAAAATAAAAGTTCGCATAACCAAAAAGACAATGACGATTGTGGAGGCAAATGCGTACATTCATCTTGCCATTGCCCTACAGTTAGTTTTAGTTTTATTCCTTCTACACCTGAACTCAAATACAACTTATTAGTTGTTGCTCAAAAACAATTCTTTCTTTATTCAGACCCATACATTTCTTCGGGTTATCACTCCATTTGGCAACCGCCTAAAATAAGCTAATTTCTTACCTTGACAGCCATAGGTATGTCTAATTGAAAGCAAATATTTGCTTTCAATATCAAATATTTTCAAAAATTAAAACTTTAAAAATGAAATCATTAAAATATATAATGACTGCATTGGTAATGTTGTCATTCGGAATGAGCAACGCTCAAATTAAAAACGCCAAAACCGAAACCGTAAAAATTTACGGAAACTGCGGAATGTGTGAAACCACCATAGAAAATGCAGGAAATGTAAAGAAAGTAGCCCAAGTGGATTGGAACAAAGACACAAAAATGGCTACCATTACCTACGATGCAAAAAAGACCAATCAGGACGAAATTCTGAAACGTATCGCTTTAGTAGGCTATGACAGCGATAAATTTCTTGCACCCGATGATGTGTATGCAAAACTGCCTGAATGTTGCCTGTATGAACGGGTGAACAAACCTGTTGCAAAAGCAGAACCGAAAACGGAAACACACGACCATTCAAGTCATACGGCATCTACAGAAATGCAGGAAGTAAACCAACTGAAATCTGTTTTTAACAACTATTTTTCGGTAAAAGATGCACTGGTAAAATCTGACGGAAACACCACTTCCACTAAAGCAAAAGACTTGCTAACCGCTCTTGTCGCTGTGCAAATGAATAAACTATCAAACGAGGAACATACGGTTTGGATGAAAGTAATGAAAGACCTTGCCTTTGATGCAGGACACATTGCTGAAACCAAAGATGTGGCACATCAGCGAGACCATTTTATGAGCCTTTCAAAAAATATGTACGAACTGATAAAAGTTTCAAATCAGGAAACACCTGTTTATTATCAGCATTGCCCAATGGCAAACAAAGGCAAGGGAGCAAATTGGTTGAGCAAAGAAAATGCGATTAAAAACCCTTATTACGGTTCACTAATGCTAACTTGTGGTAGTATAGTTGAAACTATAAAATAACCAACAAAGCAATGAAGTGGTAAAATCCATCTTCATTGCTTTTCAAAACTAAAATAGTATGAAAAAATATACTTGTCCGATGCACCCGCAGGTGATGAAGGACGAACCGGGGAAATGTCCGCTTTGCGGAATGGATTTAGTTCCTATAGGTGGCAGTAAAAAAGAAACACACAGCCATCACGAACACCAACATCACGACCACAAAGAACATTCGCATCATAGTGAAAACCATAATCATCATTCCGATAGTGGTTACGACAAACACGAAGGACATCATACCCACGATTTCCTCAAACGTTTTTGGGTAAGTTTGATCATTACCGTTCCCATTTTGCTCTTATCGGAAATGATACAGGAATGGTTTGGTTTCACGGTTGCTTTTCCTGGAGATAAATATGTGCTATTGGCGCTGGGAACTTTTATTTACATCTATGGGGGAATGCCATTTCTGAAAGGAATGGTAGGCGAAATTAAAGCCAAAGCTATTGGGATGATGACATTGGTGGCAATCGCTATTTCAGTCGCTTACATCTATTCGGTTGCCGTTGTTTTGGGACTTCAGGGTATGGATTTCTTCTGGGAGTTGGCAACCCTTATCGTGATTATGCTTTTGGGACATTGGCTGGAAATGCGTTCTACTATGGCAGCTTCAAAAGCATTGCAGTCATTGGTGGCACTTTTACCAAACGATGTTACGGTGGAGCGAAATGGTGAAACCATAAAAATAAAACTCGAAGACCTAAAAAACGGTGAAACCATTATCATCAAACCCGGTGAAAAAATTCCTGCCGATGGAACAATTGTCGATGGAGTTTCTTATGTAAACGAAAGTATGCTTACAGGCGAAAGTGTTCCGGTGAAGAAGGAAAAAGACGGAAAAGTAATTGCAGGTTCTATCAATGGTGAAGGTGCTTTGCGGGTTACGGCAACGGGAGTAGGTAAAGACAGTTACCTCAATAAGGTTATCAATTTAGTTCAGGATGCACAGGCAGCAAAATCCAATACGCAAAACCTTGCCGATAAAGTAGCCAAATGGCTCACCTTTCTTGCTATTGCAGTAGGCGTAATCACTTTTATTTATTGGTTCAGCAGTAGCGGAGATATTGCGTTTGCATTGGAAAGAATGGTTACGGTAATGGTTACGGCTTGTCCCCACGCTTTGGGTGTGGCTATTCCGTTGGTGGTTGCCATTTCTACAACGCTTTCGGCTACCAATGGTTTGCTCATTCGCAATCGTACCGCATTTGAAACTACTCGAAAACTATCCACGATTATTTTCGACAAAACAGGAACATTGACTAAAGGGTCTCACGCAGTAGAAAAAGTGATCCCACTTACTGATAAATATTCTGCTGAGGAAATGATACAATATGCAGCAGCCGTTCAGCAATATTCCGAACACCACATTGCAAAAGGTATTTTGAAAACGCTGGCAGAAAGAAACCTTGAACTATGGAAGTCGGAGAATTTCAGCTATATGGCAGGCATAGGTGTAAAAGCAGTAGTAAACGGAAAGGAAGTAGTAGCGGCAGGACCTAATTATATCAAACAAAATAATCTTACAGAACCTGAAACGCCCAAAGAAATCAATCAAAACATTGAAACAGTCAACTATGTTTTTATTGATAATGAAGTTATCGGTATTATCACGTTGGCAGACAGCATTCGTGAGGGTTCGCAAGAAGCCATTGATGAGTTAAGAAAAATGAACATCAAATCCATTTTGCTTACAGGCGACAATGAAAAAATTGCAAAAGCGGTTTCTAAACAATTGGGAATGGACGATTATATCGCCAACGTACTGCCTCACGAAAAGCAAGAAAAAGTCAAGCAATATCAAGCCAAAGGTGAAGTGGTTGCGATGACTGGCGATGGTGTAAATGATGCACCCGCACTAGCACAAGCAGATGTAGGTATTGCAGTTGGTTCAGGTACGGATGTAGCAGCCGAAACAGCCGATATTATTCTGGTGAACAGCGACCCAAGAGATGTGGTAAAGATGATTGACTTCGGAAAACGGACATATAAAAAAATGGTTCAAAACCTGCTTTGGGCAGTTGGTTACAATGTAATAGCCATACCACTGGCAGCAGGCGTGCTTTATCCGAGTTTCGTTTTAAGCCCTGCAATGGGTGCGGTTTTGATGAGCGTAAGTACAATTGTGGTTGCCATAAATGCAAGCCTTTTAAAAATTAATAAATGAAAATTCTGAAATGGATATACAAAATATTTTCTCAAAAAAACTGTTGCCGATAACATTGATGCTCTTGGCAACAACTTCTCTTTTCGCACAAAAAGTAGTGCGATACGATTTATATGTAAAAGACACATTGGTAAACTATGCCGGAAAAGAAAAAAGAGCCGTTGCAGTAAACGGTCAAATTCCGATGCCAACGCTCACTTTTACAGAGGGCGATACTGCTGAAATTGTGGTGCACAATCAGCTAAAAGAAAGTACATCACTACATTGGCACGGGGTATATTTGCCCAACCAGGAAGATGGCGTTCCGCTTCTAACACAAATGCCGATAGAACCAAACACCACACACGTGTACCGATTCCCGGTGATACAAAACGGAACCCACTGGTACCACAGCCACAGCGGATACCAAGAACAAATTGGAATGTATGGATCACTCATTTTCAATAAAAAAGAAAATGATGTCTCTTTCAGAAAAGGCATAGATGATCTGCCTACCATTCCGGTAATTATCAGCGAATGGACGGATTATAAACCTGAAAACATCCAAAGAATGTTAAGCAATGCCAGCGATTGGTTTGCTATAAAAAAGGATGCTACACAAAGTTATGACGAAGCCATTCGTGAAGGACATTTCAAGACCAAACTCACTAATGAGTGGAAACGGATGCTGGCAATGGATGTGAGCGATGTTTATTATGATAAATTCCTCATAAACGGAGTGCCCGAAAGCCAACTATCACAGTTCAAAGCAGGAGACAAAGTGAGGTTAAAAATATCTAATGCAGGTGCCTCGACTTACTTTTGGCTCACCTATGCGGGTGGTAAAATTACAGTTGTAGCAAATGACGGAAACGATGTAGAGCCTGTAGAAGTAGATCGGCTCATTGTAGCTGTCTCAGAAACCTACGACATTGTCGTCACCATTCCTGAAGAAGGTGTTTCTTATGAACTCTTGGCAACTGCCGAAGACCGTTCGGGTTCTGCTTCGCTCTATGTAGGTTCAGGAGTAAAACAACTCACTACCCCGTTGCCAAAGCTCAAGTACTTTGAAGGAATGAAAATGATGAATGATATGATGAAGATGAACGGCGATATGCACGATATGGGAATGGAAATGAGCCTGCAACAAATGGATATGAATACCGTGATGTACCCTGAAGTTTCTGGGCAAAACGATCATCATCACGGACACTCTAACGCAGAAAATCATCAGCAACACGAAAACCATACGGCCAACACTACTGAACTAGTAACACTCAATTATGGTATGCTGAAAGCGACAGAAAAGACTACACTTGCAAAAGATTTACCAGTTCGTGAAATGCGCTTTGAACTCACTGGAAATATGAACAGATATGTGTGGAGTATGGACAATAAAGTGTTTTCTGAAACGGATAAGATATTGGTAAAAAAGGGTGAAATCCTCCGTATCACTTTATACAACAACTCGATGATGCGACATCCGATGCACTTACACGGATTTGATTTCCGCGTGTTGAATGAACACGGCGACTATTCCCCTCTGAAAAATGTCTTAGACATAATGCCGATGGAAACCAACGTGATAGAGTTTGCAGCCAATACCGAAGGTGATTGGTTTTTTCATTGTCACATTCTTTATCATATGATGGCAGGTATGAATCGGGTTTTTAGTGTAGGAGAATTACACAACCCACTACTTCCTAACAAAGAAAAAGCATACAGAATGCTTAAAAGAGAAAGTAATATGCCGTATGTATTATTAGAAAATGACTTCGCCACCAATGGAAACGACGGTATGTTCAGAGTGCAAAATGCACGTTGGAATCTTACCTCGGAGTGGCGTTTGGGATATTCTGCACAAAAAGGTTATGAAGTAGAAACGCATTTAGGCAGATACGTAGATAAAATGCAGTGGTTTATGCCTTTTGTAGGTTTCGATTGGCGTTACCGTAAAATGGGAATGGACGAACACGAAATTAATCTTTTCGGACAAAAGAATGACAAAGACCAACGTGCCGCTATCAGTTTGGGTTTTGTATATACATTGCCAATGCTCGTTAACTTTCAGGCAGAGATCTATCATGATGGAATTGTCAGATTATCTTTGATGCGTGAAGACATTCCGATTTCTAAAAGGGTTCGAGCAGGCTTTATGGTCAATACCAACAAGGAATATATGGGAGAACTAAAATACATCATCAACAAAAATATGGGTATTCGTACTCATTACGATAGCGATATGGGATTTGGAGTTGGACTATCATTGAATTATTAAATCCCGCACAAAAGCCATACACTTTGCCAAGTCGCACCAGCCAACACGCAAACCAAAACTTGGCAAAGAGTATGGCTTTCCCACCGCTGACAGACGGACGAAGAACAACGAAGGCATAACAGCGGTTTTGCAAAATGCGGGCTAATATTCAACATCTAAACATTGTGAATATCTACACGCAAAACACTTTCTTTTCACAATTTCATTATATTAGCAAAAAGGAAAGTGTTTTGCTTTGCTCGGGACTAAACCATAATTTTGGAACTATTCACACCCGCAATTCGCAAACACCCAAAACGTTAGTGGCAAGCATAACCGAACCCCAAAAACAAGCGAAAGAACGAATGACAACATACATTTCAATTTTAAGAGGCATAAACGTAAGCGGACAGAAATTAATTAAAATGGACGCTTTGAAAAATATGTATGAAAACCTAAACTTTGAAAACATACAAACATATGTCCAAAGTGGAAACGTCATTTTCTCATCAAAGGAAAACGACCCAAAAAAAATTGAAAAAAAGATTGCGTCAGGAATTGAAACTGAATTTGGGTTTGAAGTCCCTGTAATTGTTTTTAACGCAAAAACGTTAGAAACAATTATAGACAACAATCCGTTCTCAAAAGACAAACTGAAAGAGAGTTCCTTTTTGTACGTAACTTTTTTGGCTGAAAACCCCAAACAATTTGACTTAGAAAGTATTCTATCAAAGAAACAACCAAATGAAGAAATTGAATTTACAAATAATGCCATTTATCTTTATTGCCCAAATGGATATCGGAAAACTAAACTCAATAACAACTTTTTAGAAACAAAACTAAAAGTAAAAGCGACAACACGAAATTGGAAAACAACTAACGAAATTTTAAAATTATCAACAAAATAGTATGAAAAATAAATATTTACTTCACGGAAAACTAACGGCAAAAGAAGGTCATAGAGATGAACTTGCTGAAATTTTAATACAAGCATCAAAACTTGTATCAACTGCGAAAGGTTGTAAAATATACGCCATCGGCAAAGACGAAAATGACACTAATTCTATTTATGTAACTGAAATTTGGGACAGTAAAGAAGAACACGATAACTCACTAAAAATTGAAGGGGTAAAAGAACTTATAATGAAAGCAATGCCAATTTTGGACGGACAACCTACAAAAGGACAAGAACTCGAAATATTGGGAGGTGCAGGAATATAATAAATGCCTGCCACTAACAAGGATAACCGTTGCACAACTCAAACCTCAACAAAATAAAATCATATATGACCTCGTTTAAGCCTTTTTAAACGAGGTTTATTTTTGGAGTATATTCAAATAATTAAAAATAAAGTGGTTGAAAAAAGCAAATCTTCAAGCCCAATATGACCTGCTTTTAGAGTGCCATACTTTACCTTTGGTAAGGCACAGATTTGGGCAAGTAATTTGGACTTTTTAGGTGTAAATTTCAGGTATTTCTTTAAGTTATAGCAAAGAGCGGCTAAGAGAACAGTTTGTTCGTTTGCGCTAAGCCACGGCTATTGATGCGTTTCATGTTGTGATGATTGATCAGCGTTCCTAAAAACGGGTTCTACCGTTGCACTTGGTCTCTTGACCATCTGTTTAAATTACTGTTTATTCTTGGTAATTTTCTCGTGCATCCGATCGTATAAGTGTTTGTGAATGCTTTCTTCGATTTTTTTGAACTTTGTTACTTGCCTTGCATAATAACAAGTTAAGAAATTTTGTGTTATTCTAGTTGTGCAACAGGCACAAGGGTTTTGCAAAAGAGCGGGTTTACGGCTAAGTTGAAAGTTTCTCCTTTTTTAGTCGCAACAACCATTTATATTTATGAATGTATTTGCTTATTTTATTTTTTAAGGAATTCATGTTTTTCAATTCCTTTTTTCATAAATTTAGAAAATAATAAAAGGTTGTTGCTTAGCTTAGTGCAAAATTGAAAGTTTTGGTTTTCTAATCCGTCACTTCGCCCAGCTCTAAAACGTTGGTGGCAATACACCCAACCTACCCTAAGAGTAAACAAACGACAGATTTAATCATTAATTAACACACATTTAAAAAATTTATTTTTATTTTACGGTGTTGACAAATAACACGAATGAAAATGAAAAAAATAGCCCTTGCTTCCATAACTGCTCTACTTTTGCTAAATGCCTGTAAGCAAAAAGAAAACAAAGAAACCACCCAAA
The DNA here is from genome assembly GCF_001809725.1 of Weeksella sp. HMSC059D05. Taxonomy (NCBI): domain Bacteria; kingdom Pseudomonadati; phylum Bacteroidota; class Flavobacteriia; order Flavobacteriales; family Weeksellaceae; genus Weeksella; species Weeksella sp. HMSC059D05. The sequence continues at coordinate 273,407 of NZ_KV798546.1, read as the reverse complement.
CTCAGCAAACAGAATCAACACCCAGTAAACCAACAACAGCCGACAACACTTTAAAATCAGCAACTTTCGATATCAATAAAATCAAAATAACAGATGATATTGAAGGAAGTTTTCCTTATTTTAAATTACCCGAAGGATATACCTTTACTGACCCCAACAGTTACTACGGCTCAGGTAAAATCAAAGATTTTGATAAGGAATTTTTATACAACCACGGCATTTACTTTCCGATAGAGGGTAAATCATTTAAGGCGAACATTAGAGTTGATGAAAAATTCAAGGACAAAGTATTTTCAAAATTAGAGTTACAAAAAAGTTTTGATGATTTAATCACAAAACTGGGTGGCGTAAAAATTAACAATGGAGAACCACTTAAAAGTGGCGAAGAAGAGCGTTTACTAACCGTGGCTCCGAATGCTTTATCAGACGGTTATTTATTCTCATGCAGCAATTTTAGAGATGTGCATACCTATGTAATCCGAACAAATGAAAAATCTGTATTTATTCAATATACTTTAAGTACTGAACAAGCAAATTTAACTGTTATAGAACCCCAAGACTTTGAAAATAAGATGGACATTATTCCTGCTACTGAAATTCAAAAACAGTTAGACGAAAAAGGAAAAGCAATTCTTTATATCAATTTCGACACAGACAAATCAACCCTAAAAGATGATGGAATAAAAGCGGTAGCAGAAATTGCAAAAGTACTTGAAGCCGAAAAAAATCTAAAACTTTCCATAGAAGGACATACCGACAACACAGGTGAAGCCAAACACAACAAAACTTTATCCTACGACCGTGCAAATACAGTACTCAAATATTTGGTATCATTGAAAATTGATGGTAACAGGCTAAAATCTGTTGGTTATGGTGCGGACAAACCTTTGGTCGCAAACGACACAGAAGAAAACAAAGCGAAAAATAGAAGAGTAGAACTTGTGAAAATGTAGTACTGCCACCAATAACTAAGCTTTAGCTTCGCTCTGTTCGGGCAAAGCCCTCGGGTCGTCTTGTCCGCAGGACACAAGATGAATTGAAAATCACTGAACACCTAATTAAATAATAAACAACTGAAGTAAAGCCCGTTGAACGGAAGCTCTGGTGGTTTTTCAAGAGCATTATCGGCAAAACCGTTAACTTCGCCCGAGGCACGATTCACGAATTTGTTGGTCCTTAAATCCTCTGGAGATTTTTTTTTAGCCATTTTATGTGTTTTTTTGTTTAATTTAATTTTTATTTCTCTAAATATCAAAGAATTAATTTTCAAAAACTCTCAATCGAATACTTCCTCTGGAATATTTAGTAAATCATTCATGTTGATTCTCATCTTCCAGTTACCATTATTTATTATAGCTTTTGACTGGTTTAGATTTATTAACTTGTCTTTTACTTATGCTTTAATTATTCTTGTTAACTATAATGATAAACAGATTGATTTCTCTAAAAACTTAAATTATCTACACAACAAAATAAATTCTTTTTTTGATATTTTCTTAAAACCAAATAAAGACGTAGTTATTTTTATCGCTCTGTTCACAATCATTCCACATTATAAATTAGGAAACACATTGTACCAGTTTTCCAATACAACGCTAATAATTACTAATCCTATCACCAAAATTATAAACTATACTATTGGTTTCTTATAACAGACATTGATGCGCAAGATGGATGAAAATCTAATCCTGCAGAAAATATATTTTAGAACGACGCATTTTGGCGTGTTTGTGATATAATTTCGGAGGATAACAAGTAAAGTTGTTACTTGATTAGTGTAAACAAATAAATTAACAACCAAAAATGGAAACTGAAAATCAGAAAATTTGTCCTTATTGTGCAGAACTAATAAACGCAGATGCTATAAAATGTAAACACTGCGGAGAATTTTTAGACAATAATTTGAGAGAGTCACGCAAAGCAACAACGCAAGTAGTAATGCCAGAACAACCAATCAGGAAATGGAATCCCGGAGTTGCTGCATTGTTAAGTTTGTTAATTCCCGGAGCAGGACAGATGTATAAAGGCAAAATAGGATCAGGGATACTGTGGTTATTATTGGTCCTTATCGGTTATTCTATTTTTATTGTTCCTGGTATTATCCTACACCTAATATGTATTTTCTCGGCATCTTCTGGTAATCCATATAAAGACTAAAGAAAAAACAATACACAGAAGCTAGCACGGGGTTTTGCATGAGGCAAGGAATTGTCTAGAAAATATTACTAACGAAATCAAAGAAGATATTGAGAAAAACCGCTACAATTATACAACAAGAATATACCAAACTTTTTGTCTATAATAGGGATGAAAAAAGACGAGATTTCACCAAACTCACACAATCTATCAATCTTAAATTACTTTTTGTATCGGAAAATCTCAAATAACAAAACTTTAAGAATTTACAAAAAAACCAATAATAACTTTTAAGAAAACTTCTATGAGCCAACAAATAGAAATAAATGGAACTGCAGAAGTAAAATTTGCAGGAAAAATTAACATTTCAAAATCTGAAAGCGGAATCACTCCTTACAAACACCAGGAAGATGCTTTTTACAATTTGCAAAAACAAATAATAATGAGCGATAAAAATCCGTTTGCAGGTCTTTTAGTTCTACCAACTGGAGGAGGGAAAACCCTAACTGCATCATGGTGGATTGCAAAAAATTTTCTTGATAAAAACAAGAAAGTATTTTGGGTTGCACACAGACACGAACTTCTGGAACAAGCAAAAGAGACTTTTACAAAAACTTTGGCATATTCCGATATTTTTAAAGAAAAGGATAATTTTAATTATAGAATTATTTCTGGAATTCACGATAAACCAATTAATATCAGAAAATCAGATGATATTATCTTTGCAAGCAAGGATAGTTTAAATATAGGTTTTGATTATTTAATTAAAAATTGGATACAGGGAAATGCAGACGAAGTTTTTTTGGTTATTGATGAAGCACACCACGCAACAGCAAAAACATATAGAAAATTAATTGATAATATAAAGCAAAATGTAAAAAAGTTCAGACTTTTAGGATTGACAGCGACTCCAACGAGAACTGTAGAAAATGAGAAAGGACTTTTACGAAAAGTTTTTCCTGATGATATTATTTTCAAAATTGATTTGAAAACGCTTATTAGATTAGGAATTTTATCCGAACCAATTTTTGAAGAAGTTGAAACAGGACAAAATTTCATAGAAGACTTGACTGATCAACAAGTTGAACTTTTAAACACTTTTGATATTAACAGCATCGGAGAGCAAATCGCTGAAACCATTGCAAAGAATCGAGAAAGAAATTATACAATTGTTGATAAATATGTTACAAACAAAGAAAAATATAAGCAGACTTTAGTTTTCGCTTTAAATGTGGATAATGCAATTGCTCTCAATAAGTTATTTCAAGAAAAAGGTGTAAAATCTGATTATGTAATTTCAAATGTGAAAGATGCCATAACAGGAGTAACAAGTAATTTCACGAAAGAAAATAAAGAGAAAATTGAAAAATTCAGACAAGGAAAATTAGAAGTCTTGATAAATGTAAATATTTTAACAGAAGGAACTGACGTACCCAATGTCCAATCTGTATTTTTAACAAGACCTACTATTTCTACAATCCTAATGACCCAAATGATTGGTCGTGGTTTGCGAGGTCTAAAAGCAGGTGGAACAAAAGAAGCATATATTGTTAGTTTTGTAGATGATTGGCAAGACAAAATAGCGTGGATAAATCCCGAAAAACTATATATAGAAGAAAACGTAGACTTCAATGACCAAGACAAAGAGACTAATAAATCGCTTCTTCGTTTAGTGTCTATAAGTAAAATTGAAGAGTTTGCAGTTTTGACGAATAGTATTATTGACCCCGAAACTAAAAACGAACTTGAAAAATTGGATTTTATTCAAAGAATCCCAAAAGGAATTTACCAGTTCAGATATTTAGTGAAATCAGAGGGAGAAGAAATTGAAAAAAATTGTGAAATTTTAGTTTATGACAATATTGAGCAATCTTACCAAAATTTTATTGAAACACTTCCCTATTTTGTGAAAGACAATAAATTGGAAGAAAGAGAAAGTCTAGACGAAAAAGAATTGATTTTGTATTCAAAACAAATAGAAGATGAATTCTTTTCAGGTGTTGAAAAATATCCTGCATATAGCATAGAAGACATAAAAAATCTTTTACAATATTATATTGTCCAAGATGAAGTTCCACAATATTTAGAATTAAAAGATAGAGATAATTACGATATCGACAGAATTGCGCACGAAATCTATGAAAAAGGATTAGGTGGGAAATTAAAAACTGATTTCTTAACAAAAATTTGGAAGGATAACGAAATTGAGTGGCAAACATTTTTCAACTTCGACCAACGTGTATTTCTGAACGAAATAAATATTGCAGAAAACAGACTTTCTTTTCCCGAACTTTATAAAAGAAATAAACAACTTCCTACAGAAGAACACGAAATAAGGGAATTTGAAAGAATGAGTTTATATGAAATTAAGAATGCAAATCCTGCTTACGGAAAATGGCTAAGTGACCAAGTTTATGATAAATATAAAGACGAAGACGGATTTTACTTCAACGCAGAAAGTGGATATAAAAGCAAAAACCGTTTATCGTTCCAAGTTGACCACATTGTTCCAATGCACAACGGAGGTTTGACTAAATTAGACAATTTGCAACTTTTAACGAGAGAAGAAAATATGATAAAAGGAATCAAATAAAAAAAACTTCTGCCAACAACCGCTTTATCAACAAAGCGGGGTAAATGATAAGTTGAAGTTTTGTGTATATTAAGTCGCCAAAAGCTAATTTTATTTACTTTTATTATTAACTGCAGGTTGTATATTTAACAATTAATTTATTTTACAAAAATTCATTAGAAATAATGGCAAAAAAGAAAAAAGAAGAAGCTCCAGAACCGATAGAGAAAACCTTGTGGAAAGCAGCCGACAAGTTGCGTAAAAACATTAATGCTGCTGAGTACAAAGATGTGGTGCTTGGATTAATTTTCTTAAAATACATATCCATAGCATTTGAGAAGTTACACGCAGAATTAACAGCGCAAATCGATCAAGGTGCAGATCCAGAAGATAGAGAAGAATATACCGCAGAAAACGTATTTTTCGTACCACCTTCAGCGCGTTGGTCGTTTTTGCAAAGCTCTGCAAAGCAACCTACCATTGGTAAAACTGTAGATGATGCCATGGATGCCATCGAAGCAGAAAACCCACAACTGAAAGGAATTCTACCGAAAGTATATGCCAAACAAAATCTGGATCCTACCAGTTTGGGAGATTTGATCGACTTGATCGGGAACATCAATTTTGGCGATACGCAGGAGCGTTCTGCCGATGTGTTAGGACACGTATTTGAACATTTCTTAGGGCAGTTTGCCTTAGCTGAAGGGCAAAAAGGCGGACAGTTCTACACGCCACGTTCGGTTGTAGAATTGTTGGTAGAAATGCTGGAGCCTTACAAAGGTCGTGTTTTTGACCCGTGTTGTGGTTCGGGGGGGATGTTTGTGCAGTCCGAAAAATTCGTAACCGAACGTCAAGGTCGTATTGATGATATCTCGATTTTCGGACAAGAGTCCAACCAAACCACTTGGCGATTGGCAAAAATGAACTTAGCCATCCGTGGAATTGATTCTACGGGTGTAAAATGGAATTCCGAAGGTTCGTTTCTCAATGATGCACACAAAGATTTAAAAGTCGATTATATCATTGCCAATCCTCCGTTCAACGTGAGCGATTGGTCGGGTGATTTATTGCGTAACGATGCGCGTTGGCAGTATGGCGTACCGCCGGTAGGCAATGCCAACTTTGCCTGGTTGCAACATTTTATTCATCACTTGGCACCAACAGGGCAAGCAGGTGTGGTATTGGCAAAAGGAGCCTTAACGTCTAAAACATCGGGCGAAGGCGAAATCCGTAAAAATTTGATTGAAGCTGGCTTAATCGATTGTATCGTCAACTTACCAGCGAAGTTATTCCTGAATACGCAAATTCCTGCGGCTTTGTGGTTTATGCGCCGTAAGGACCACCCCGGCTTGCAGCCACCCCTCCAAGGGAGGGGAATGGACCACCCCGCCCAAGAGGATACTACTCCGAAGGAGACGCGTTTTAGGGATACCCGAAACGAAATCTTGTTTATCGATGCACGTAATTTAGGGCATCTCATCAACCGCAGAAACCGTGAGTTGAGCAAAGAAGATATTGATTTAATTGCTTCTACCTACCACAATTGGCGAAATGCAAACCCTACCACAGAGGAGTTGGACAAAGACCAAGGTAAAAAATTTTCCTCCTCTGGAGGGGTGGTCGAAGACCGGGGTGGTTACAAAGACATCCCAGGCTTCTGCGCTTCCGTAACATTAGACAAAGTGCGAGAATTGGATTATGTATTGACGCCTGGGCGTTATGTAGGTTTACCAGACGAAGAAGACGATTTCAACTTTGTAGAGCGTTTTACTTCGTTGAAAACCACTTTGGAAGAACAACTAGCCAGAGAAGCGGAACTGAATACGATTATTGCGGAGAACTTGTCTAAAATTGAACTGCCAAAAGAATGAGTAAAGATTTAACCCTTTCCCAACAACATATAGAAAACCGAATTTTTACAATTCGGGGGAAACAAGTTATGTTCGACAGAGATCTGGCAGAAATGTATCAGGTGGAAGTAAAAAGGTTAAATGAGCAAGTAAAACGCAACATTGACCGGTTTCCTGAAACATTTCGCTTTCAACTGAATAGTCAAGAAAAATATGAACTGGTCGCAAATTGCGACCGGTTCGAATCGTTAAAACATTCCGCTGTAAACCCGTATGCATTTACAGAACAAGGGGTCGCTATGTTATCAGCCGTTTTACGAAGTGATATCGCTGTAAAAGTCAGCATCCAAATTATGAATGCTTTTGTAGAATTAAGGAAATTAGTTGGCCAAGAAACACTCCAGCATTTACGTCTTTCAAGTATTGAAAACAAATTGATCGAGCATGATCAAAAATTTAACAAGCTCTTTTCCGCATTAGAGAATAGTGAACTCCCACAGCGCGGGGTGTATTTTGATGGACAGGTTTATGATGCCTATCAGTTTGTAAGCGATGTAATAAAAAACGCTAAATCATCCATTATTTTAATAGACAATTATATAGACGATAGTGTACTAACCTTGTTTAGCAAACGCAAAAAAAACGTAACAGCTACGATATATACAGCAAGTATAAGTAAACAGCTTCGGTTAGATTTAGAAAAACACAATGCACAATATCCTGAGGTAAAAGCAGAATTGTTTAAACTAAGCCACGACCGCTTTTTAATCATTGATGAAAAGGAACTGTACCACATTGGTGCTTCACTCAAAGATTTAGGAAAAAAGTGGTTTGCATTTTCTCGAATGGATAGCTTGTGTAAGGATGTATTGGGTAAAATTAAAAAAGGAGAATGATGGAGAATAATTGGAAAGAATATAGATTTTCTGATTTTGTAAAAATTAATCCATCTGTTACATTAAAAGCAAATGAAGAATATTCATTTGTTGAAATGAAAGATTTGGAAGATGGTAACAAATATTGTTTTCCAAAAATTAAGAAAATCAAGGGTGGAGGTGCAAAGTTTCAAAATGGTGATACCTTATTTGCAAGAATTACACCTTGTTTAGAAAATGGAAAAATTTGCCAAGTTAAAGGTTTGGAAAATAACTTAGGATTTGGTTCGACTGAATTTTATGTATTTAGAGGGAAAGAAAATATATCTGATACAGAATTTGTTTATTATTTATCTAGATGGAATGATGTTAGAGATCACGCAGAGATAAATTTAGATGGTACTTCTGGGAGACAGCGTGTACCGAAAGCATCCTTTGATGATTTACAATTATTAATGCCCCCACTTCCTGAGCAAAAAGCCATTGCATCAGTATTGTCGAGTTTGGATGATAAAATCGACTTATTACACCTACAAAACCAAACCTTAGAGGCTTTGGCAGAGACGTTATTTAGGCAGTGGTTTGTGGAGGAAGCAAAGGAAGATTGGGAGGAAAAAACATTATTTGATATCATTGATTTAATTGGTGGAGGTACTCCTAAAACATCAGTTAATGAGTACTGGGATGGAAATATTGGATGGCTTTCCGCTGGAGATATAACACAAAGTCATAAAGGTTTTGTTGTAAATACAGAAAAATGTATATCTGAATTGGGATTAAAGAATAGTTCTGCTAAATTATTACCTAAGTACTCTACGATAATTTCTGCTAGAGGAACGGTTGGAAAATATTGTATTTTATCAAAACCTATGGCATATAGTCAATCAAATTATGGGGTATTACCAAAATTTAAAGATTGTTATTTCTTTACATATTTATTGATAGCAAATGCAGTAAATGAATTACAAGCTTCAGCATATGGGAGTGTCTTTGATACAATCACTTCGATTACGTTTAAATCCATAAATGTTTCTATACCAGAAGAGAATGAAATACTAATTTTCGAGAAAAATATTTCGATATATTTCAAAAAAATGTTATCGAATAAATTACAAATCCAAACCCTAACTCAAATTCGCGATACCTTATTGCCTAAGTTAATGAGTGGCGAGGTGAGGGTGAAGCTATAAAATAAATTTAGGAGCTGTGTGAAAATGCGGCTCCTTAAAGCGATTAACCAAAGAATAACCAAATAAAACATGAGTACAGCACTTCAATTAGCCATCACAACTATTGGAGATTTACTTTTAGATTCTACCATCAGCAAAAATCCAGAAGGTAAACCTTTGAGTTCAATCAATTTGGTGATACCACCTTATCAGCGACCATATAAATGGACCACAAAAAATGTGGTACAGTTATTAGATGATATTATAGAAGCCAAAAATCAGAATAAAGAAATTTACCGTGTAGGAACTTTGATTTTACATTACGATACAGCAAAAGGCGCATATAATATTGTTGATGGGCAGCAACGAATAATAACTTTTTCGCTCTTATTACTAGCATTAAATGAGAACGAAGCGAAAAATTTAGCTTTCCTGAATCAGTGCCTAACGGATGAAATGCACAATGCTAGAAACATTCCTAATAATTACAGAACCTTAGAAAGGCGAATCCATACGATTGCTGATAGCAGAGAACGTAATGAACTCTATGATTACATCAAAAATAATTGCGAGCTTATTGTTGTCATCACAGAAGATATTTCAGAAGCTTTCCAGTTCTTTGATTCTCAAAATGCACGTGGAAAAAAATTGTACCCACACGATTTGTTAAAAGCGTATCATTTACGAGAAATGAATCATCTTGATACCACCCAAACCGAAAAGGTGGTTAAGTCTTGGGAAGATTTAGACCAAAAAAAATTAGCGCTTTTATTTAGCGATTACTTATACCGAGTAAAAGAATGGATTAAAGGGAATAGAGCAGAAGAATTGAATGAACATAACATTCAAAAGTTTAAGGGGATTAACCGTTCGGGTAATTATCCGTATGCTCAATTTTTCAAAGGAGCTTTTGCTTATGCCGATATGGTAAACCAATCCGCTATGCCTTTTGTTTCAGGGATGACTAACCTTGTTCCGTTTCAGATAGATACCCCTATTATTGCAGGAAAATCGTTTTTTGATTATGCCAAACATTATTTTGAAATCCTAAAAGATATACAGAATAACAGCAAATACGAAGGCTACTTTATCAACGATAACGATATTGTAAAAACACTAGATCTACGACATTACAAAAATGGTGTCGGAAATGGGATTACACGTTTATTATTCGATACTGCTGTATTATTGTATGTAGATCGTTTTTGTCCTACGGGTTTACCATCTAAGTCGGATAAAGAGATGCTAGAAAAACAATTTGTAATGTATGCTTTTATTTGGGCATATTCATTAAGAGCGCAATATTATAATTTAGGGTGGCAATCGGCTCAAAATTACATATTAGGTAACGACTTAAAGAATTCATTTAATATTTATAAATTAATCTCTGAGGCAGATTCCCCTGTAGCCTTACTAAGTGCTCTTTCTGATAAACTAAGCCCCCTTCATGATAATAATATCAAAGCAAATATTAATGATATAGATTATGAGGTAAATGGAGTGTATCAGAACTACCTGTATTATTTCAAAATAAATAAATTCATTGAATCATATGGCAACTAATAATTTACCTTTAAAAGAACAATCGATACACGAAATTTATAATGGTAATTTGGTAACTTATGAAGTGCCTATTTATCAACGAAATTACGCTTGGGAAGACGATGAAATCACAGCACTGATTCAAGATGTTTATGATGCCTACTGTAAAGATAAAAATTCAACTATAAAAGGAACTTACTTTATTGGTACGTTGGTATCCTATCACAAAGGAGATCAAGTATACGAAGTGATAGACGGTCAACAGCGATTAACTACGATTAACTTAGTACTTGCAGCACTTGGTATTGAACGAAAAAATAAATTAACCTACAGAGCTCGGAAAAAGTCGAACGAAACGATAAAAAGTGTTCCCGAATTTAATATTGATGAAAAAGATAATGGCATAATCAACGGATTTAGATTTGCTCAAAATGCACTTAAAAAAATTGTTTCTAAAGAAGAATTAGAAAGTTATAAAAAGTACTTTCAAGAAAACGTTCATATCATACATTACAATGTGCCTAGAGATATTGACTTGAATCATTATTTTGAGATCATGAACTCTAGAGGAGAACAGTTAGAAAAGCATGAAATTATAAAAGCTCGACTTGTTGAACAACTTAACGAACAAGATAAAGTTACTTTTAGCCAATTGTGGGAAAATTGTAGTATGATGCATGTTTACATTCAACAGAAATACAGACAGGAGGCTATATTTGGAAGAAATCATCACGAATTCGTTATTTCAGGATTTGATGAATTACCAAAAGTTGAAATGGGTTCAGGTAAAAAATCTATTCTTGATTTTTTAAATGGAATTGTTGCTGATCAGAATTCTAATAACAACGATACACCAGATAGCTTTCAGCCTATTATTGACTTTTCAAATTTATTATTAATCGTTCTTAAAATTACGAGAATAGAGGATTCAAATTTTAATCCAATTCAGTTTTCACTAGACGATAAAGAACTAATTAAAGAATTTGATAATTTAAAAGCTGGAGGTATTCATATCGATGAAGCTTTTGTCAAGAAGTTTGGTTTTAATTTATTAAAAGCTAGATATTTTCTGGATAATTATATCGTTCACCATTCTAATGAAAATGATACAATAGAAAGTAATCCTTGGAAATTACAGTTTTGGCAAAAAGAAGGGAAGAACGAGTATTTAAAAAATTTGGATGGTGAAACTGCTATTCAGCACAAATTAGTACAGTTGCTTTCTATGTTTGAAGTATCGTTTACAGCAAGACAGAGAAAGAATTATCTATTTTATTGTTTATTACATTTGTTTAACGAAGGAACAGATCTTAAAGGGTATTATAATTTCGTTAAAAATCTAGCTGATAAATACTTCAAAGATGTATACTTAGATGCAACCAAATTAAACGCTATTAATGTGCCTAATCCGGGTAGTTTTGATAGTACAATTTTAGTAGATAATAAACTTGATGTTGTTTCTAATAATACAAATTGGAATTTTTCAGAAATATATGGTAATGGTACAATTGGTTCTAGCGGAATTCCATTATTCGTGTTTAATTACTTAGATTACAAGTTGTGGCAAAAGTATTTTGATGAGTTACGAGGTGAAAAAACAATAGAAAGTAGCCCTGAAAGAAAGGCGTTTTTCGATAATTTAGGGTGTAGCGATTTTGGCTTAAAACTATTTGAACAGTTTTATTTTTCAAGAACACGTAGAAGTTTAGAGCATTTCTTCCCACAAGCGAAAGCCGATGGCCAAGATGGTAAACCATCACAAGACGAAATCAATTGTTTAGGAAATTACGCTATGATTGGAAGTGAAATGAATAGCTCTGGAAATAATTGGGATCCTAATGCAAAATTGAGTCATTACCTAGATTCAGGAAAAATTAGACAAATTAGTATAGCTTCAATTAAGTTTATGATTATGATGCAAAAAACGAAAGATAATTTGTTGGAAAATAATCGTAAACATGGTTTAGAATGGAATTTTGAGGACATTAAAGAGCATCAACGTAAAATGGAATCAATTTTAAGTGTGAATTAAAAATAATCAACCAATGACCGAAAACGAAATCGAACAACTGAGCATAGACCTTTTAAAACAGCAAGGTTTTACTTACTTAAACGGAACTGATATTGCACCTGATAGCAGTACGTCCGAGCGTCAAACTTTTGAAGAAGTCATTTTAAAACAACGTTTAGAAAATGCGGTTCGTCGTATCAACCCAACCATTCCTCCGGACGCGCAACAGGATGCTGTAAAGCAAATTTTGCGTATTGCTTCGCCCGATGTGTTATCCAATAACGAAACTTTTCACCGCTTATTAACCGAAGGTATTCCGGTAACCAAACGTGTGAGCGGACAGGAACGTGGAGATCGTGTATTTTTAATAGATTTTGAAAATCCATTACACAATGAATTTTTAGCAGTCAATCAATTCACAATCGTAGAAAATGGTGTAAACAAACGCCCTGATTTAATAGTTTTCGTAAATGGTTTACCATTAGTTGTGATAGAATTAAAGAACGCTACCGATGATAAAACCACCATTCAGTCAGCCTTCCGCCAAATAGAAACCTATAAAGCAATGATACCTTCATTGTTTACTTTCAATGCTTTTTCGGTTATATCTGATGGATTGGAAGCAAAAGCGGGAACAATTTCGGCAGGGTTGAGCCGCTTTATGGCTTGGAAAACAACAGATGGTATTTCCGAAGCATCTAAACAAATCAGCCAATTAGAAACATTGATTAAAGGAATGTTACAGCCAACCGTATTGTTGGATTTGGTCAGACATTTTGTGGTTTTCGAGAAGTTCAAAAAAGAAGACGCCGATGGAATTGTTACTGTACAAACAGTAAAGAAACTAGCAGCGTATCACCAATATTATGCAGTAAATCGTGCGGTAGAATCTACGATGCGTGCTGCTGGATACTCCAAAAAATTCCCCTCCCTTGGAGGGGTGGCTGAAAGCCGGGGTGGTCAATTCCCCTCCGGTGGAGGGGTGCCAGCCGAAGGCGGGCGGGGTGGTAGAAACAGCAGCAATTACTTCTCATTACCCTACAATCCAGCTTTAAAAGAAAGAGCTAAAGAATTACGACAAGCGGGAAATTTATCCGAAGTATTATTTTGGAACCAGGTAAAAAATAAGCAGTTCAAAGGCTTAGATTTTGACAGACAAAAAATCATTGGAAACTACATCGTAGATTTTTATTGCAGCAATTGTCAGGTGGTTATCGAGATAGACGGCGCTACTCATGATGATAAGGTGGAGTATGATGCAAATAGAGATGCATTTCTAGAGAGATTGGGTCTAACCGTTATTCATATACCTGTCAATGACATCATGTTCAAATTGGGTGAGGTAATGGAAATGCTGGAACAGCATCCTGCATTTGAACCACCCCGCCCTTTGGGCACCCCTCCAGAGGAGGGGAATAGACCACCCCACCCGCC